>NZ_JALJES010000022.1:0-110781 GCF_023242525.1 Pseudomonas sp. MWU12-2319 | reverse complement strand
ACTCCTCCTGCTCCGGCTCCCGAATCCTGTACCACGCCACATACAGCGCCGGCAGGAACATCAGCGTCAGCACCGTCGCCACCACGATCCCGCCGATCATCGCGTAGGCCATCGGGCCCCAGAACACTTCCCGGGCAATCGGGATCATCCCCAGGCTCGCCGCCGCCGCCGTCAGCAAGATCGGTCGACGCCGATGCTCCGTCGCCTCCACCACCGCATCCCACGGCGCATAACCATTACTCTCGTACTCGTTGATCTGGGTCACCAGGATCACCGAGTTGCGGATGATGATGCCGATCAGCGCGAGAATCCCGAGGATCGCCACAAAGCCCATCGGCGTGCCCGTCGGCACCAGCGCCAGGACCACGCCGATCAGCCCCAGCGGCGCGACACTGGCCACCAGGAACATCTTCTGCACACTGTGCAACTGGATCATCAGGAAGGTCGCCATGAGGAACAGCATCAGTGGTACCACCTTGGCAATCGGCCCCTGGGCCTTGCCGCTCTCCTCCACCGTACCGCCGGTGACCACCTTGTAACCCGGTGGCAAGCCGGCGGCGAACTGGTCGATATCGGGCTTCAACTGCTTGACCAGATCGGTCGGCTGCAAGTTGCCACGCACCCCAGCCTTGAGGGTGATGGTCGGCAAGCGATCACGGCGCCAGACCAGCGGCTGCTCCAGTTCATAACGCACGGTGGCGAACGCCAGCAACGGAATCGACACCCCGTTGGGCGTGACGATCTGCAGGTTCTGCAAGGTTTCCGGCGTGCCCCGCTCACTGTCCACCGCCCGCCCGACCACGTTGATCAGGTAGATATCGTCCTTGACCTGGGTCACCGGCGAACCGCTGACAATGCTGTTCATCAGCCTCGCCACATCCTCGGATGACAAACCGAACTGCCGCGCCTTGTCCTGGGCGATATCGATGCGCAGCACCTTGCCCGGCTCGTTCCAGTCGTAGATGGTTTCGCCGACATTGGGGTTCTTGTCGAGGATGGTCGCCAGTTCGATAGCATGCTTGCGCACCTGGTCGATGTCCTTGCCACTGACCCGGTACTGCAACGGCCGCCCCACCGGCGGGCCCATTTCCAGGGTCTGGACAAAGCTGCCGATGCCGACGAAATCCTCGCGCAGGCGCTTGTTCAGCCGCTCGATCAACGCGGCACGCTGCTCCAGGCCTTTGCTGACAATGATCAACTGCGCGTAGTAGGGGTTCTGCAATTGCTGGTCGAGGGGCAAGTAGAAACGGACCGCGCCCTCGCCGATATAGCTGCTCCAGCGCAGGATATCCGGGTCGTCCTTGAGGCTCGCCTCAAGCCGGTCCACCGCCTTGCGCGTTTCGTTGATCGAGGCGTTTTGCGGCAGGTTGAGGTCGACAAGGATTTCCGGACGGTCCGAGGACGGAAAGAACTGGTTCTGCACAAAACGCATGCAGAACACCGACAAGGCAAAGATCAACACCGTGAGGCCGATGGCCCACCAGCGATTGCGCATCGACCAGAGCAAACCGGCGTTGAACACCCGGGCAACACGTCCCGGTTCGCCACCATGGCCCTTCACGTTCTCACTGAGGATATGCACGGCGATCACCGGCGCGAACAGCACCGCGACCACCCACGACACCAGCATCGCCACGGCAATCACCGCGAACAGGGTGAAGGTGTATTCCCCGGCGGAACTCGCATTGAGGCCGATAGGCACGAAGCCCGCCACGGTCACCAGGGTACCGGTCAGCATCGGAAAGGCCGTCGAGGTGTAGGCGAACGTCGCCGCCTGTTCCTTGCTGTCGCCCTTCTCCAGCCGCGTGACCATCATTTCCACGGTGATCATCGCATCGTCCACCAGCAGGCCGAGGGCGATGATCAAGGCGCCGAGGGAGATCCGCTGCATGGTGATACCGCTGTATTCCATAAATACGAAGACCATCGCCAGCACCAGCGGGATCGAGCAGGCCACCACCAGCCCGGCACGCATACCGAGGGCGATAAAACTCACCACCAAGACGATGATCACTGCCTCGAACAAAGCGCTGGTGAAACCGCCGACGGCCTTCTCCACCACCTCGGCCTGGTCGGAGACCTTGTGCACGCCGACACCCACCGGCAGTTCGGCGGTCAGGCTGTCCATGCGCGCATGCAGGCTCTTGCCGAAGTCCTGGATATTGCCGCCCTTCTTCATGGCGATGGCCAGGCCGATGGCGGCCTGGCCGTTGTAGCGGAACAGCGGGGTCGGCGGGTCGACATAACCGCGGCTGATCTCGGCGATATCGGCCAGACGGTAGAAACGGTCATTGAGCTTGAGGTTGACCGCCTCCAGGTCTTTCTCCGAGGCGTATTGCCCGGAAGCCCGCACCGAGATCCGCTCCGGCCCGGCCTCGATCACCCCGGCCGGGGTCACCGCGTTCTGCGATTGCAGGCTCTGCACCACCTGGCGCTGGTCGATGCCCAGGGCGGCCAGCTTGCGGGTGGAGAAGTTCAGGTAGAGGACTTCGTCCTGCGCGCCGATCATCTGGATCTTGCCCAGGCCCGGCACATCGCGAATCTGCGCCCGCACCTGTTCCACGTAGTCGCGCAGCTGACGCATGCTCAGGCCGTCGCTGGTAAAGGCGTAGACCGAACCGAATACATCGCCGAACTCGTCGTTGAACCCCGGTCCCTGGATACCCTGGGGGAAGTCACCGCGGATATCGTCGATCTTCTTGCGTACCTGGTACCAGATCTCCGGGATGTCCTTGCCGCTGGTGGTGTCACGCAGAAACACGAACACCGTCGACTCGCCCGGCCGGGTGTAACTCTTCACATAGTCCAGGGAGTCGAGTTCTTCGAGTTTTTTCTCGATGCGGTCGGTGACCTGTTCCAGGGTGTCATCCACCGTGGCGCCGGGCCATTTGGTCTGGATGATCATGGTCTTGATGGTAAAGGACGGATCTTCCTCGCGCCCCAGGTTGATGTAGGAAAACACCCCCATCAACAGCGCGACGAACATCAGGTACCAGACGAACGACTGGTGTTTGAGGGCCCACTCGGACAGGTTGAAGGACCCTTTCATTGGGCTTTTTCCTCGGCGACTTTGACTTTCTGCCCCGGTTTCAGGCTGTTCACTCCGGCACTCACCACCCGTTCGCCGGGTTTGACGCCGGAAGCCAGCAGCACGCCGTCGGCATCGCGACTGAGCACCCGGACCTCACGCAATGCAACTGTCTGGTCCTGCGGGTCGATGATCCAGACCCGGGTCTGGCCCTCGCTTTCCAGCAGGGCCGAGAGTGGCAGGCGGGTCCGTGGCTCGATGGCCGAGCTGAGGGTGACGCTGATGGAGCTGCCCAGGCGAAACGCCGCCGGGGTTTCGGCCAGGGTCAGCCGCGCGCGCCGGGTGCGGGTGGCGCTGTCGGCCAGGGGCTCGATTTCCCGCAGGTGCGCGATGGTGTTGACGGCGGGGTCGAGCTGGCTGGCGACAAGGAACTCGACGCCCTCGCTCAACTGATCCGCCAGGGAGGCCGGCAGGTCGATGACCGCTTCCTTGATATCGGGACGCGCCAGGGTCACCACCTGCTGGCCGGCGCTGACCACCTGGCCGGCTTCGGCTTTCCAGGCGGTGACCACCGCCGCGTGGTCGCTGTGCAGTTCGCTGTAGCCGAGCTGGTCGCGGGCCTGGCTGACCGAGGCCTTGGCCTGTTCCAGGGAGGCACCGGTGGTTTTCAGGTCGGTCTGGGCGACGTCCAGCTGGGCCTGGGCGCCGACGCCACGGTCGAACAGTTCCTGCTGGCGCCGGGCATTGGCCTGGGCATTGATCCACTGCGCCTGGACCCGCGCCAGATCGCCTTCGGCGGCGCGCAACTGGTTCTGTTGATCGGTGGGATCGAGACTGGCGAGCAAGGCGCCCTGGGCCACCTCGCTGCCGACATCCACATAACGCCGGGCAATGCGTCCCGAGACACGAAAACCCAGGGTGCTTTCATAACGCGCCTGGATGCTCCCGGCGAAACGCCCGAGGCTCTGTTCCAGTGCCGGCGTAACCTCGACGAACAGCACCGGGCGTACCGGTTCGGGGGCAGGCTCCTGTTTCGAGCAGGCGACCAGCAAGGCGCCACTCAGCAACACCAGCGACAGGCGCTTCATGGCTGGGCTCCCTTGGCCGGTTGCGCGGCGATCTCCACCCGCATGTCCGGATGGAGCAATTGCCCGCCGGCGATCACCACCTTTTCGCCACCCTGGAGGCCGTCGCTGATGATCACATGGCCGGTCAGGTAGCGCCCGACCTTGACCCGGTGCAGGCTGACTTTACCGCTATCGTCCACCAGCCACACGGCAGGCTCGCTGATGTCCTTGGTCAGGGCCGACCAGGGCAGCTCGATGCTGGCTTTGCCGGGGGCGGTGACGGTGGCGCTGACCACCGAGCCCAGGTCCATGCCGGCCGGTAGCGCGCCGAGGGCCACCTTGACCTGCACGGTGCCGCTCTGGGCGGAAACCGCCGGGGTCACTTCACGGACCTTGCCCGTGGCCTGGATACTCGGGTTGTCGAGCAGGGTCACGGTGATGCTCTGGTCATCCGGCGGCTCCACCAGCAGCGCTTCGTAGACGTTGAATACCGCGTCGCGCGCGCCGTCACGGGCCAGGCTGAAGATCGGCATGGTCGCCTGCACCACCTGCCCGACCTCGGCCTGGCGGGCGGTGATCACCCCGGGCGCCTCGGCGATCAGCGAGGTGTAACTCAGCTGTTCACGGGCATTGGCCAACTGTGCCTGGGCCGCCGTGAGCGCGCTCTTGCTGCTCAGCAAGGCGGCCTGGGCCGAGTCGTATTCGCTGCGACTGGTATACCCCTTGGGCAGGAGCTTCTGCTGGCGGACGAAAGCCGCGCTGGTCTGTTGCACCCGCGCCTGCTGGGCGTTGACCTCGGCCTGGGCGGTGTCGACATGGGTTTGCAGGTCCTTGGGGTCGAGCTTGGCGAGCACCTGTTTGGCGGAGATCCGCGCGCCGACGTCGACAGAGCGCTGGATGATCTTGCCACCGACACGGAACGACAGGTCGGTCTGGACCCGGGCCTGGACATCGCCGGTCAGGGTCACGGCGGCGCCGAAATCCTTGCGTTGCACCTGCTCGACGAAGACCCGCGGCCGCTCGGGCTGCGGCGGTTTGTCATGACCGCATCCACTCAAGAGCGCTGCCAGGCCGAGGGCGACCATCCACTGTGTTCGATGCCCCTTCATGCACGCTCCTTTGCGTAATACAGTTTCGCCAGTGCGGTTACGACTGTTAGCGTAGAACAGGGTTCCCTCCGCGCACATCAACGACTCAACTCATCCGGCAGGACGCTTTACCATGCTCAAGACCCTCGCGGTCGCCAACTACCGCTCGATCAACCAACTGGTGGTGCCGCTGGGTCGGCTGAACCTGATCACCGGGCCCAATGGCAGCGGCAAATCCAACCTCTATCGCGCCCTGCACCTGCTGGCGGAAACCGCCCAGGGCGGGGTGGTCAACGCACTGGCGCGTGAAGGCGGGCTGGAGTCGACCTTCTGGGCGGGGCCGGAAACCATCAGCCGGCGCATGCGCAACGGTGAAGTGGCCATTGAAGGCCAGGTCCGCAAGGGGGCGAAGCGCCTGCGCCTGGGGTTTGCCGGTGAGGACTTCAGCTACGCCATTTCCCTCGGTTTGCCGGAGCCGAGCAGTTCGTATTTTTCCCTGGACCCGGAGATCAAGCGCGAATGCATCTGGGCCGGTGCCCTGTATCGCCCGGCCAGCCTGCTGGTGGGACGTTCCGGGCCCATGGTCAAGGCCCGCGAAGGGCGTGGCTGGGAGGTGCTGGCGCAACACACGCCAAGCTTCGACAGCCTGTTCGATCAGGTCGGCAATCTGCGCGGTTCGCCGGAAGTACTGTTACTGCGTGAGAGCATTCGCGGCTGGCGTTTTTACGATCACTTTCGCAGCGATGCCGACGCGCCTGTACGCCAGCCCCAGTTGGGTACACGCACGCCGGTGCTGCATCACGACGGTCGCGACCTGGCGGCGGCGTTGCGGACCATTATCGAAGTCGGCGACGCCGAGGCCCTGCACGCGGCCATCAGCGATGCCTTTCCTGGCTCACGACTGGAGATCGCGCCGTTGCAGGGTGCGCGCTTTGCCATCGAGTTCTATTAGGAAGGGTTGCTGCGACCGCTGTCGGCTGCCGAGCTGTCGGACGGGACCTTGCGTTATCTGCTGCTGGTGGCGGCGTTGCTGACGCCCCGGCCACCGACCCTGATGGTGCTGAACGAACCGGAAACCAGCCTGCACCCGGACCTGCTACCGGCCTTGGCGCGCCTGATCGTACAGGCTTCGGAGCACTGTCAGGTGTGGGTGGTGTCCCATGCCAGCCGCCTGATCGCGGCGTTGCAGCAGGACCCGGCGTGCAACGCCATCGTCCTGGAGAAAATCCTCGGACAGACCGGGGTTGTCGGCCAGGACAGACTCGATGAGCCGGCCTGGAACTGGCCGGATTGACCCTGGATTAAAACCCGCCCGACGGATTTGCCGGATAGTCAGCGGGCGGCTACTTTCCTTTGCAGCGCAATACGGATCTTTTTACCCAATGGGCGCTCCAAGCACGGACGAACATGGCCCGCTCAATGGCCAGCCCATAACAAGGAAGACTATATGGTTCAGGCAAAAGCGCCGGAAAAGCTCGATCCACAAGACATCGTGAAGCTGTTGATGGCATTGCGCCGAGCAGTGAGAAAACAACCGAGCGGGCAATAAAAAACGCCGACGCTGGTTGCTCGTCGGCGTTCAAACCTTGGAAGGGGTTCTTCGCGAATCAGAACGCCGGCAATACCGCGCCTTTGTACTTCTCGGCGATGAATGCTTTCACTTCCGGGCTGGTCAGGGCCTTGGCCAGTTTCTGGATCGCGTCGCTGTCCTTGTTGTCCGGACGAGCTACCAGGAAATTCACGTAAGGCGAATCGGCACCTTCGATCACCAGTGCGTCTTTAGCCGGGTTCAGGCCCGCTTCCAGCGCGTAGTTGGTGTTGATCATGTCCAGGTCGACCTGGTCCAGAACCCGTGGCAGCAGGGCCGATTCCAGTTCCTTGAACTTCAGGTGCTTGTCGTTCTTGACGATGTCTTTGGGCGTCGACAGGGCGTTGGTCGGGTCTTTCAGGGTGATCAGGCCGGATTTCTGCAGGAGCAGCAGGGCACGGCCGCTGTTGCTGCCTTCGTTCGGGATAGCCACGGTGGCGCCGTCTTTCAGCTCAGCCAGGCTTTTGACTTTCTTCGAGTAACCACCGAAAGGCTCGACGTGCACGCCAATCACAGTGACCAGGTTGGTGCCCTTGCCTTTATTGAAGCCATCCAGGTACGGCTTGGTCTGGAAGTAGTTGGCGTCCAGGTGTTTCTCGGCCACCTGGGTGTTCGGTTGTACGTAGTCGGTGAAGACCTTGATTTCCAGGTCCACGCCTTCTTTGGCCAGGGTCGGCTTGATCAGCTCGAGGATCTCGGCATGGGGGATCGGCGTTGCCGCCACGACCAGTTTCTCGCCGGCCTGGGCCAGACCTGCCGCCAGAGCGGCCGCCAATGCGGTAAACAACAGAACCTTTTTCATGCAGTGTCCTTATCGAAGATCACGGTCGTCATCGACGACAGCCTTGAGAGAGAGGTGCCAGTAAAGTGATATCGCTGGCGTGGGGCAGAAGATACCGATATTTTTTATTCCAGAACAATATCTTTTATTCATCTTCATATTCCATTTTGTTCATACAGCACTATCCAGCAGGCGCTTGAGTGCCGCCAGTTCCTCAGGGGAACTGCTACCGATAAATTGCTCGATCAAGGCCAGGGGTGCCGGCAGGTTCAAGTGCTCCGGCAGAATCTCGTCGCCACTGCTGACCAGCAAGGCAAAGTGAATGACATTCTCCAGCTCGCGGGTATTGCCCGGCCAGCTGTGACGCTCCAGAGCACGCTGGGCACTTTCGCTGACCAGTGGCACCGGCAGGCTCAGGCGCTGACTGTAGATACCTAGAAAATACTCGGCCAGGGGCAGGATATCGCCGACCCGCTCGCGCAATGCCGGCAACTCCAGCCGGCCTTCGCTGAGGTAGTGATACAGGCGCTCATGGAATTTACCGACCGCCACCGCCTGGGCCAGGTCGATGCTGGTGGCCGCCACCAGGCGCACATCCACGGGGCTCGGTTGCGGCGCGCCGACCCGGGTGACTTCATGATTTTCCAGGGCCGCGAGCAACTTCACCTGGATCGGCAACGGCAGGTCGCCAATCTCGTCCAGGTACAAGGTGCCGCCATTGGCCGAGCCGAACCAGCCGGCGCGACTGCTGGCCGAACCGCTGTAGGCCCCCGCCGCATAACCGAACAGTTCGGCATCGGCGTAGGTCGGGCTGATGGCGCCGCAGTTCACCGAAACAAACAACCCGGTGCGGTCGCTGGCGCGGTGGATATGCCGGGCGAGCAACTCCTTGCCGGTCCCGGTCTCGCCACGGATCAATACCGGCACCGACTTGGGCGCCAGGGTTTCGAGTTCTTCACGCAGTTGCCGCGAACGCGGGTCGACGAACACCAGCGCCTTGGCGCGAATGCTCAGTGGGCTTTTTTCCGAATCGGGAAAGGTCAGCAGCGGCTGACCGAAGGTTTCATGCAGGCTCATGGCAGGCTCCCGCCCCAAACCACCAATGGCAGTGGGCGTTCAAGCAAAAGAAAGAATTCAGGCGCGACGCAGGGAATGCTGTTCCATTCGGGTCTGCAGGCGGTACAGATAGGCAAAACCCTGCTCCCAACGCTGGTGACCGGACTTCACATTGATATGCCCGGCACCGCTGAGGATGCTCGCTTGCGCGCCCCAGTCGCGGGCCAGTTCCAGGGTCCGCGGGGCGCTGACGGCGGCGTCGTTGTCGGAGGCGACGATCTGGCTCGGAAACGGCAGCAGGTCGCTCGGAATCGGCGCAAAGTTACGCAAGGCCGGGGCGCAGGCGGGACGCTCGACATCGGCCGGGGCCACCAGCAATGCACCACGGACCTGGCGCAGCAGGTGCAACGGCGCTGTTTGCGCCCAGTGGGCAACGGTGATGCAACCCAGGCTGTGGGCAATCAAGATCACCGGCGTATCGTCCGCGGCAATGGCTTCGGCCAGGGCCGCGACCCAGTCTTCGCGGCGCGGCGTCAGCCAGTCGGCCTGCTCCACCCGCGCACTGTTGGGCAGGCTGTTCTGCCAGTGGGTTTGCCAATGATCTTCTGGCGATCCTTGCCAGCCCGGCACGATCAGATAACGAATCGACTCGTTGCGCATGGGGTACACCTCCTCCAGCGTTTGCGTTCCCGATCGAGTATAGGGAGGAGAGTTATATTCGTTAAGGAATAAGAAGCTATTTATTAAGACCATAAAGAAATATAAGAACTAGCGAATCACTCCTTGTCGACGCGAATCCTTGTGGGAGCGGGCTTGCCAGCGATGAAGCCCGCAGTCATGTATCGACTATCCATCCACCATCGCCGGCAAGCCGGTTCCCACAGGTTCTGCATTTGCCAGTTGCTCCGTGGAAAATAAAAAAGGGCCGCACCCTGCCAAGGAGACGGCCCAAGAAACATCGAAGATGTGTTGCCCTCAGCGTGCGGTAATCACCGACAGTTTGGTAATCCCGGCCCGCTCGATGGAGGCCATGGCCCGCGCCACTTCGCCGTAGTTCACGCCGTTGTCGGCCTGCAATTGCACCCGCAGGTCCGGATCCTTGGCCTTGGCCGCCTGGAGGTTGAACTCCAGCAGCTCGGGCTTGATTTCATCCTTGTTGAGGAACAGCTTGCCGCTGCCATCAATACTCACCACCAGCGGGTCCTTCTGCTCCACCGGCGCCACGGCTTCGGTCTTCGGCAGGTTGATCGGAATCGCATTGGTCAGCAGCGGCGCGGTGACGATAAACACCACCAGCAGCACCAACATCACGTCCACCAGCGGCGTGACGTTGATCTCGCTCAATACCTCATCGCTGTCCTGGGTCGAGAAGGCCATATCAGGACGCCTCCTTCACTTTCTGCGCACCGCCCTGGGCGGCGGTTTTGTTCGCCGTCGGGTGGATCAGCACGCGGAACGAACTCTTCTGCGCCAGGCTGTAGAAGTCATGGGCGAAGTCATCGAGGTCGGCGGCGGTGAGCTTCAGGCGACGCAGGAAATAGTTGTAAACCAGCACCGCCGGCACCGCGACGGCGATCCCGACACCGGTGGCCACCAGCGCGGCACCGATCGGCCCGGCAACGGTTTCCAGGCTCGCGGACCCGGCGGCGCTGATGCCTTTCAAGGCTTCCATGATCCCCCACACGGTGCCGAACAGACCAATGAACGGCGAGGTGCTGCCGATACTGGCGACTACCGCCAGGCCGGTTTCCAGGGAGCGTCGTTCCCGCACGATCTGTTGGCGCAGGGCACGTTCGAGACGGTCCTGATGATTGATCGCCTGGCTCAGATCCGCCGCGTGGGACGCATCGCCGACCTGGATCGCGGCATAACCGGCCTGGGCCACGCGAGCGGCTGCGCCCGGTTGGGTTTCGCTGAGCTCGGCGGCCGAGTCGAGGCTGGAAGCGGCCCAGAACTGTTTGTGGAACTTGCGATCCTGGGCCTTGAGGCGGCCGAACTGCACGCCCTTGAGCAGGGCCAGGCCCCAGGTGGCGACGGAGAAAACCACCAGCAGCCAGATCACCGCGCTTTCGATGGATTGGAGTGGAGATGCCAGTAACGTCATGATGTGTTCCCTCTGTGGAAGCGTTTAGCGCGTTGGGTGCCGATCAGTGGATCTTGAAGTCGATGGGTACGCTGACCCAGCCGACCTGGGCGACATCGCCCTGCTTGGCCGGGACAAAGCTCCAACGCTTGACCGCTGCCAGCGCGGCGTCGTCGAGTTGCTGGCGACCACTGGTTTTCTGAATCTGGATCTCGCCCGGTTTGCCGCTGGCCAGGACCTGCACCCGCAACAAGACCGTGCCTTCCCAACCGCGACGCTGAGCCAGCTGCGGATATTCCGGCGCCGGGTTCTTCAGGTACGCGGCGCTGGCCGAAGCCGGGGTCACCGGTGCCGGCGTCGGCGGCGCCGGTGGCGCTGCCGGAGCCGCTGGCTCTGGCGGCGCGGGCGGTTGCTCGACCGGCTTGGGCGCAGGTTTCGGCTCAGGCTTGGGCACCGGCTTGACCTTGGGTTTGGGCACCGGCTTGGGCGGCGGCGGTTTGGCCGCCAGCTCATCGACCACTGGCGGCGGCGGCTCGACCACCGGTGGGGGCGGCGGAGGCGGAGGGGGTGGAGGCGGCGGTTCAACCACGGGCGGAGCCGGTTGGGAGAACTCGATGGTCATCGGTGGGATTTCCGGCGGCACCACCGGCAGCACCGGGGTTTCCTTCTGGCTCAGCCAGTAGATCACCGCGCCATGCAGCACCAGCGCGAACACCCCGAGCAAGATCGCCTCGCGTCGGCTGAGGATGCCCTTGGGCACTTTCTGCAGACGCAATTGCCCCAGCGGCGCGCGGTGGGGCCGGCCGAGGTCGACCAACTCGCCACCCGGTGCCGGTTGCCTGCGCACCTCATGTGCACTGGCAGCGGTCTGGACATTGCCCATTGAATAACTCCTGCGGTCTTCAGCAAAAAATCGTCGAGGCGCGCTTGGCGGCGTCGAGGTGCCGATGATCCACGGAGGCTGCTTAGGCCTTAAAGCAATATTTAAAATTATACATAGAACAAAAATGAATATTGATTTTCAGTGCCCCGCTCAAGGCCGCGTGTTTCAAGGGCTCCAGCCAATCGCCCGGAAAGCCATGCTTTTCAGGCATTGAAAATATTCGCTCAAGGCATGCCTTCAAGGCCCGAAACCGCCACTTGATGAGCGATTTCAAACACGCGGCGGCGATCACCACACGGGCAACCGCGCGGATGACAAAGAAACAGAAAGAAGGATTCGGATGTAAGAAAGAGGAAAGTACAAACAATAAAATGGCGTATTTAATAATTAACACAGACGACAAAACATACCGCCAGTACTTCGAGCGGATGAGCAGCATCCGCCACTCACCCGTTCGTTGGCCTGGCAGTATAGTGTGTTGCCTTTATTACTGTTTGACGAACTCGCCACCCAGACCGACCACTTGGCCGTCAAAGGTGCTGCGTGAACCGCTCGCTCTCAGTCGCCCGTAGTTGTGGTCGGGGGAGAAGGCGGCGAAGGTGACATAGCCGTGACCATCATTGTAGCCAGTGAAGGCAATGATCGTGGGCTGGCCGGTGCTGTTCTGGAAGTGGTAGTGACCGGTCACGTTGTAGTTCACACCGGCCTGGGTGATCTGCCCGCTGAAGGAACCGTTCGAGTCGTTACCGTCGGTCACGACCAGTCTGGCGTCAGAGTTGGCGTTTACATAAGTTCCATTGATGCTCGACATGATGCGTTCTCCTTATGTCGTTAATACACTCTTCCACTGAAGGTGAGGTTCTCCTGAAACTCACGACACCCAGCATGGTTGGACTTGTAACGTCTGTCCAATTGCACCACCGGTTATTTATCAATCGATTGGCTATATGAACCATGAGCATGGTGAATAACTTGTTTGGCGGATGAGTTGTATATAACCAACTCTTCACTGAATGGACTCAGAAGTCATAGCGCCCGGTCACCCCGAGGGTCCGCGGCGTGCCGAGCAGTCCTTCATAGCCGCCATTGCCGCCGGTCCAGAGGGTGGTGTAGTAGGTCTTGTCGAAGGCGTTCTTCAACCACAACGACACATCCCATTGACCCTGCTTGAAATCGCCGCGCAAGCCGGTGGACAGGTTGACCACCGCATAGCTGGGAATCTGCCCATAGGCGGAGTCCTCGACCGTACCGGCGGCCTTGGAGCGGAAGGCGTAGCTGCCGGTGACGTATTCTTCCCAACCGTTATCCAGGTTCCATTTGTATTCGCCATTGGCGTTGGCAATCCACTTCGACGCCCCCGCCACCTGGTGCCCGGTAAGGTCGCAGGAAGCCGGCGCCCCGGGTTGCAAGGCGACCTCGGGCGCGCACGGCGCATCCTTGTAGGACATGTAACGCACATCGTTATAGGAGCCGTTGAGATTGAGGGTCAGGCCGCGCAGGGGAATCAGCGTGCTCTCCACTTCCAGCCCGCGCGAGCGCACGGAACCGGCGTTGGTCAGGTATTGCACACGGGTGTCGTAGTCATAGGCGTTGGTCTGGTATCCGTTGACCTGGGTCCAGAACAGGTTGGCGTTGAGCTGCAGGCGCTTGTCCCACAGGGTGCTCTTGAAACCCAGTTCGGCGTTGTTGGCGCGCTCGCTGCCCACCAGCAGCGAGCCGGCACCGGCCGTTGGGGCCGTCCCCACCGCAAGGCTGACACCACCGGATTTTTCACCGTGGGACAGGGTCGCATAACCCAACAGGTCGTCGGTGAAGCGATAGCTCAGGTTCAGCAGGCCCGACGGGCTGATGCTGTACAGGCTCAGGTTACCGGAGTCATAGGCACCGGCACGGCCGGCTCGGGCCGTGGCGGCGGCACCGGTCACGGCTGCACCGCCAACCGGTGCATCGCGGGTCACCCAGGCACTTTTTTCCTCGTAGCTGCCGCGCAGGCCGGCGGTGAAGTCGAGGCGCTCAGTCAGGTGCCAGGTGCCCTGGGCGAAGAGCGCGAAACTGTCGGTGTCGATATGCCCGTTGCCGATGCTGGTGACGTTGTTCAACGCGCCCGTGGGGGTGCCGTTCCAGATATCCGCCTTGGGGCCGTAGTAGCTGAAGCTCTGGTTATCCAGCTTCGAGCCGAAGTAGTACGCCCCCAGCACATAGTCGAAGAACCCACCCGTGGGCGAGGCCAGGCGCACCTCCTGGGACCACTGGGTATCCTCCACCGAGACCCCGGAGTTGTAGGCGGCCGGGACGTTGAGCCCGTCGTCGTTGCGCGGAGTGAAGTTCCACCAGCGATAGGCGCTGATGGACGTCAGGGTGAAATCGTTGGGCAGGGTCCAGTTGGCCTCCAGGGAAGTGCCGCCCTGGAACACCCCGACGTGTTGCTGACCGTCGAGATTCACTTCCCGATTCCGACCATCGGCGAGGGTCGCCCCGGCCGCGGCAGCCCGCGCCTGGTAAAGGTTCACGCCATTGATGGTCGGGCCGGTGCTGTAGAGCACGCGGGTCCCGGCGCTGGAGTCTTCTTCGTTGTAGTCGCCGATCCAGCGCAGGCTGAAGTTTTCGTTGGGCTTGAACAGCAGCTGTCCGCGAAAGCCGTCCCGCGAGCCGCCGTCCAGCTCATGGCCGTTGTATTCGTTCTTGATATCGCCATCGCTGCTGGTGCGATAGGCCGACAGGCGCCCGGCCAACTGATCGGTGATCGGGCCGGAAATCGTGCCCTTGGTCTGGAAATAACCATCCTCGCCCACCGAACTTTCAATGCTGCGCTCGGGCGTGAAACTCGGCGCCCGGGTATTGATATTGATCACCCCGGCAGTGGTGTTCTTGCCGAACAGCGTGCCCTGGGGACCGCGCAACACTTCCAGTTGCTCGATATCCATCAGGTCGAATACGGCCATGCCCGGACGACTCAGGTAGACGTTGTCGATATACAGCCCGACGCTGCCCTCCAGGCCATCGCTGGCCGGATTGTTGCCCAAGCCGCGAATCGACACGCTGGACTGGCGCGCATGCATGTAGGCGACGTTGACGCTGGGCACCAGTTGCTGCAGATCCTGGATGCGATAGACCCGCTGGCTTTCCAGGGCCTGGCCACCGATCACGCTGATGGGCACGGGCACGCTCTGGGAGCTTTCTTCCCGGCGCCGGGCGGTGACGGTCACGGTTTCCAACTGCCCGCTGTCGGCCTTGGGCTTGCTGGTACTGGCCACGGGTGCCGGGTCCGGCGGTGCTTCGCTCTCGGCGGCCTGGCCCAGAGACCAACTGGCACTCCCCGCCAGCAACAGGGCCAGGGGCAAGCGCTTGAGCCGCCGCGAAGGGTGATGCAAGGCAAAATTGAACGAATTCATGGGCGGCTCCTGGTCAAAAAATACACATCCGGTATATTCTTTAAAGTTATTTATTTATGTTTTTACAGATATTTACTGCATAAGAGATTGCCTTTATAAGGAATCGACGTAATGCATAGCCAATGCATTTCCCCGATATTTTCCATGTGAAAAATGCATATCGACCTGCGTCAACTCCGTCACTTCATCGCCCTCGCCGAGCAGCGCAGTTTTGTCGCCGCGGCCACGGCGGTGAACCTCTCGCAGTCAGCGTTCAGCCGCAGCATCCAGGCTCTGGAACACAGCGCCGGGTGTCAGTTGGTGGATCGCGGACGCAAGGACCTGGCGCCGACCAAACAGGGCCAGGTGTTGCTCGAACATGCTCGCCGACTGGTCAGCGGCGCCCAGCAACTGGCCAATGAAATCAGCCAGTTCAACGGCCTGGAGGCCGGCGAGGTGCGCTTCGGCTGCGGGCCGGCGCCGGCCTCGGGGTTGATCCCACGGGCCATCGGCCACTTCATCGGGCGCTATCCGAAAGCCCGGGTGCAGTTCCAGGTGGATGACTGGCAGAGCCTGAGCAAACGGCTGTTGAACGATGAGTTCGAATTTTTCGTCGCCGACACCCGCAGCTTCGAGGCCAACCCGGATTACCTGACCCAGCGCCTGCGGCCACGCAAGTGGTATTTCTGCTGCCGGGCCGGGCATCCGCTGGCGGCTCAGGAGAGCGTGACGGCCGGGCAATTGCTGAGTTATCCCCTGGCCTCGACGATTCGTCCGCCGAACTTGCGCAAGGTGATCGTCGACCTCAGCGGTCGCCCGGATTTCACTCCGCAGGTGGAGTGTGAAAGTGCGTTCAGCCTGTTGGGGGTGGTGTTGAGATCGGATGCCATTGGTATCTGCGGTGAGAACAGCGATGCCTGGGAGTACGCCCGTGGCGGGTTGGTAAGGCTGAAGATCGAGGGGTTGGCGGAGGATCTGGAGGAGTTGTATACGCGGTATGGGATTGTCAGCCGGGCCGGGTATCGGTTGTCGCCGCTGGCCGAGGCGATGATCGAGCAGATCAAGAGCGAGGATGCGCTGGAGGTGGGTGAGGTGTGCAGCCTGGAGCAAATGGCTGTCTGAGCGAGACTCACCCCATGCACACTGTGCATAGAAAACAGTCGCCAAATGCGCTTGCCGAAAATCGCGCCAAAACGCGAAATCCCTCACTTGTCCTCCGCTGCGGTGAACCTCCATGCCCCACGTGCGCAACGTGCTTTACATCATGTGCGACCAACTGCGTCGCGATTATCTGTCCTGCTACGGCCACCCCCATCTGCACACGCCGAATATCGACCGCCTGGCCGCCGCCGGCGTGCGCTTCAGCCGCGCCTACACCCAGGGCACCATCTGCGGGCCGTCGCGGATGTCGGCCTATACCGGACGTTACGTCAGCAGCCATCAAGTGGCCTGGAACGCCGTGCCGCTACCGCTGGAAGAACTGACCATCGGCGACTACCTGCGGCCCCACGGCATCCGCACCGCCCTGGTCGGCAAGACCCACGCCACGCCCAATCTCGACGCCCTGCAGCGACTGGCCATCGACCCCGGCAGCCTTCAGGCCGAGCCCTTCAACGAAGTCGGTTTTGAAGCCTACTCACGCCACGACGGCATCTACCCCGATGACCCGCTGTTCGCCGATAAACGCGAGTCGGCGCCCTACACCCATTACCTGCGCGACCTCGGCTATAACGGCACAAACCCCTGGCATGACTGGGCCAACGCCGCCGAAGGCGAAAACGGCGAGATCCTCAGCGGCTGGCAAATGCGCCACGCCCATTTGCCGGCGCGAGTAGCGGAACAACACTCGGAAACGGTCTACACCACCGACCGCGCCATCGACTTCATCAGCGAACAGGGCGAGCAGCCATGGTGCCTGCACCTGTCGTATATCAAACCGCATTGGCCCTATATCGCCCCCGCGCCGTACCACGCGTTGTACAGACGCGAGCAGGTGCTGCCGGCGGTCCGTCCGGCACCGGGCGCGGCTAGTGATCACCCGGTCTACGGCGCCTTCCGCCAGCATGAGGAAAGCCTGAATTTCTCCAGGGACGAGGTGCGGCTGAATGTGGTCCCGACCTATATGGGCCTGATCAAGCAGGTCGACGACCAGCTCGGGCGACTGTTCGACGTGCTCGAAAGCAGCGGCCACTGGGACGACACACTGATCGTGTTCACCAGCGATCACGGGGATTTTCTCGGCGATCATTTTCTCGGCGAAAAGGAGTTCCTGCTGGAGCAGGCGGTCGGCGTGCCATTGATCGTGCGCGACCCGCGGGCGGCGGCGGATAGTACCCGGGGTACGGTGGATGAACGCCTGGTGGAAACCATCGATGCGCTGCCGACGTTTCTCGAAGCACTGGGTCTGCCGTCGGCGGAACATCGGTTGGAGGGACGGTCGCTGGTGCCGCTGCTGCACGGGGCGCAACCGGACTGGCGCCGCTATGCCATCGCCGAATACGACTATGCCTTCCAGGCCCCGGCCCGGGAGCGGCTGGCGCAATCGATCGATCGTTGCCGGATGACCATGGTCCGTAGCGAGCGCTGGAAGTACCTGGCGTATGACGGATTTCGGCCGCAGTTGTTCGACCTGGAAAACGACCCGCAGGAACTGCGTGACCTGGGGGCCGATCCGGACTTGGCGGCGGTGCGTGAAGAGCACTTGGGGTATCTGTTCGAGTGGCTGCGCGGGTTGAAACGCCGGACCACCATCAGCCATCAGGAAATCGATCTGCGCGGGCAGCGCTTTCGTTATGGCGAGCCGGAGGCGGAGAAGGTGGTGCAGATCGGGGTGTGGTGAAACCTTGAGGGCCGCCAGCCAAGTGTGATCTCAATGTGGCGAGCGGGCTTGCCCGCTCACCACATGACCTCACCTGTCACCGCAAACTCAAGCCCCCTTGATCGTCTGGCTCCGCTGCCCATGCACGCCCACCGGCACTTCGCCCTTGAGCGTCACCCGCCGCACGATGCGCTCCTGGGTGCCGTAATCGTCCACTGCGTAATGCTGGGTCGAACGGTTATCCCAGATCGCCACATCGCCGCTCTGCCAGCGCCAGCGCACGGTGTTTTCCAAACGCGTCACATGGCTCTGCAACAGGTTGAACAAATGCGCCGAGTCCGCCAGCGAATAGTCCTTGATACGTTTGACGAAGTGCCCCAGCAACAGACTCTTCTCACCGCTGATGGGATGCACCCGCACCACCGGATGCTCGGTCTCGTATACCGTCGAAGTGAAGATCTGGCGGTAACGCTCCAGCTTCTCCGCCGAGACATTCGGCCGCGAACCGGCGTAGTCGTATTCGTTGCTGTGCACCGCC
Organism: Pseudomonas sp. MWU12-2319; assembly: GCF_023242525.1. Taxonomy (NCBI): domain Bacteria; kingdom Pseudomonadati; phylum Pseudomonadota; class Gammaproteobacteria; order Pseudomonadales; family Pseudomonadaceae; genus Pseudomonas; species Pseudomonas sp. MWU12-2319. The sequence continues at coordinate 92,480 of NZ_JALJES010000022.1, read as the reverse complement.
CAGAGCTTGTCCGCCAGCTCGCGCAACTCCGGCGCCAGCTCCTCGTATGCCGCTGCCGTATTCGCCCACACTGTGTCGCCGCCGGAGGCCGGCGCCAGCACCGAACGCAGGATCGAGGCTTTCGGATAGGCGTCGACGAAGGTCACGTCGGTGTGCCAGGAATTGGCCCGCTGGCCCTGTGCACCGTCCAGCTCCAACAGATAACGCGTACCGTCACGCACCGGCACCGTCGGGTGCGCCACCGGCTCGCCGAGCAGATGAGAAAAAGCCTCCTGGCTCTGGTCATCGAGATGGCTCTGGCCCCGGAAGAAAACCACCTTGTACTGCACCAGCGCCTGCTGGATCGCCTCGATCACGCCGGCCTCCAGCTCGCCGGAAAGCTCGATGCCACGGATCTCGGCGCCAATACGACCGGCCACCGGATGAATATCCAGCGTGTGCACAACGGGTTTTACAGCAAGTGCGGCATTGCTCATGGGTGAACCCTCGTCGGACTGCTTACGGTTTGAGCCGTCGCGAAACAACGCTCTATATATATTCAATTTAGATCTAATAGATATACGCATGCTTCGTTGACGGAATAAGAGCTTGCATTTAAAACCTCAAGCCTCGCTCGTCGCAAATGCCTTCGAGCTATTTTTCGGATGCCAGGAAAGCATATGGATCTTCGCCAACTGCGCTACTTCATCGCCCTCAATGAACACCGCAGTTTTGTCCGCGCGGCGGACGCCATGGGTATCACCCAACCGGCCTTCAGCCGCAGTATCCAGGGGCTGGAACAGGAGTTCGGCTGCGTGCTGGTGGACCGTGGCAACAAGGATTTGCGCCCGACGCCAGAAGGCCAGGTGGTGCTGCAACATGCCTTGACCCTGGTCCAGGGCGCGGCGCTGCTGAGTGCCGAAGTGACCCAGATGACCAAGCTCGATGCCGGTGAGCTGCGCTTCGGCTGCGGCCCGGCGCCGGCGGTGAAACTGGTACCGGAGGCGGTGGCGCGGTTTATCAATGCCCACCCGAAAGTAAGGACCAAATTCCATGTGGATAACTGGGAAAAGCTCAGCCGCAGCCTGAGTCGCGAGGAAATCGAATTCTTTATCGCCGACATCCGCCATTTCGAGGCCGATCCGAACTTCCAGACCCAGGCGCTGACGCCCAAGCGCGGGGTGTTTTTCTGCCGGCCGGGGCATCCGTTGCTGGCCAAGGAAAGCCTGTCGACCAACGATATGTTCGACTATCCGCTGGCGACCACGCTGATTCCGCCGGGCATCCGCAAGCTGCTGGCGAACCTCAGCGGGCGCACGGATTTTTCGCCGAATATCGAGACCGAGCATTTTCCGGCGCTGGTGAAGATCGTCCGGCAGTCCAATGCGATTGGCGTCGGCACCCAGGAGGCGTTTATCGAGGACGTGGAACAGGGCTCGCTGGTGCTGCTGCACTGGCGCAACCTGCCGCAGAACATCGAGAGCATGAACGCCCGCTGCGGGATCGTCAGCCGCACCGGGTTCCGGCTGTCACCGGCGGCGCGGGCGATGATCGAGACGTTGGTGGCAGTGGATACCCAGGAGGACAGGGTTGCGGTCTAGATCCCCGCCGCCGCCAGATTCGGCGCCACCCAATCCGTCACCTTGAACGGCTTGCGAATCAGCTTCTGCTGGGACGCCAGGTCCACCGAGCCCTGCAATTTACCAAGGAACACCGGGTCCAGTTGCGAAGGGAAAATCTCGCTGAGTTTCTCGTCCTTCAGATCCTGCTGCAAAATCACCTGTGGATAACTTGCCAGCCCCGACACCAACTGCACATAGGCGTCCTTGTTGCCATCCTGGGTCAGCCACTCCACCGCTTGCTGCTGGGCCTTGAGCAGCTTGTCGACCACGTCCGGATGCGCATCGACAAAGGCGCCGGAACCCACCAGCACGCTCTGGATACTCCCGGCACCGCCCAGATCCCTGGTGCTCACCGGCAACTCAGCCAGCCCCTTGGCCTGCAACGCCGTCAGGTTCGAGCTGCCCCAGGAGGCGTCGATCTGCTTGGCCGCCAACGCCGCTACCGCCGCGCTGAAATCCAGGTTGATCACCTTGAAGTCCTTCTCACTCAAGCCCTGGCTGGCCAGTGCGGCATCGAAGGACAGCTGGCTGGCGGTGCCACGGAACACCGCCACCCGTTTGCCCTTGAGGTCCTGCAGGGTCTTGATCCCCGAGCCGGGCACCACGCCGAGGTATTGCTTGACCCCGCGTGCCGTCGCGCTCAACAGCCGGGTATCCAGCCCGTTCGATTTGCCGATGATCGCCGCCAGGTCCCCCAGGTAGGCGAAATCCACCTGGCCGTTGGCGAAGGCTTCATTGATCACTGGCCCTGCGCCCTTGAAGAAACTCCACTGCACCTTGATTCCTTGGTCGGCAAAGGCCTTTTCGAAGATCTGCCGGCTGCGCAGCACATCCACCACACCGCCGCCGCTGTGCTCGGTGCCGGCGCTCAGGTCGGGCACGGCGATGCGGATTTCCTTGACCTCGGCCGCCGTGGCCAACAGCGACAGGACGCCCAGGACGCCCGCTAGAGCGGTGGTGGCGAACAGGCGGGCAAGGCTGCCTTTGAACAGGGTTTTCATGGGTGGTGCTCCTTGGCAACAGGCTTCGAGTCGCTGAAGGTAGGCATAGCCATGCATAACAATAAAATACTGATAATTCACATTTTAGTAACTTTAAGGAATATAAGCGCTGAAACAAGGGTCCTGGAGCGGCATGCATAAAACGCATCGAAAATATTCTTCAAATGCATTGGATGCGTGCCCTGCACAAGCCTTAAATGGCTTCTCTTATCTCCCAATAGAATCGATAAGATTTTTTATAGACCGAACAAGCATATTCAATTCAGTGCCGTGCATTGCCCGGAAAACCGACAACGGAGGTCTGCCATGGCCCGTGTTTCGCTCCTCAGCCTGCCGCTGGCGCTGCCGCCGTCCGGGCAGCGCCGTGGCTGGCCCAGCCTGAGTCCGCGTCTGCTGCCCTGGCTGTTGCCACTGGCGCTGGCCGCCCTGTGGTGGGTTGCCAGCCGGCAACACTGGATGAGCGAGCAGATCCTGCCGCCGCCTTCGCTGGTCGGGCAAAGCACCGTGGAACTGGCCGGCGGCGAACTGTGGGGGCATCTGTGGATAAGTCTGCAACGGCTGTTCCGGGGTTTGCTGGCGGGCGTCGGCATCGGCGCCCTGCTCGGTGCCACGCTGGGTTTCAGTCGACGTGCAGAACGCTGGGTATTTCCCACCTTCAGTGCCCTCGCACAAATCCCGACCCTGGCCTGGATTCCGCTGTTCATGGTGTTTTTCGGCATCGGCGAAGTGCTCAAGCTGGTGGTGCTGATCAAGGCCATCGTGGTGCCGGTGACCCTGCACACCCTGGTCGGCGTGCGTGATGCGCAACCCAGGCTGCGCGAAGCCGCGGCGGTCTTGCGGCTGCCACCGTATCTGTTGATCCGACGGCTGATCCTGCCCGCTGCCCTGCCGGCGTTCATGGCTGGCCTGCGCCTGGCGCTGGCCGCCGGCTGGACCTCGCTGCTGGCCGTGGAACTGTTGGCCTCCAGCGAAGGCATCGGCTACCTGATGGTCTATGCCCGGCAACTGTTCATGCTCGATATCGTCTTCGTCTGCATCCTGGTCATCGGTGTGCTCGGCGTGCTGATGGACCGTGGCATCGGCCTGCTCGACCGACGCCTGGTGCACTGGCCGCACCCGGCCACGGCGCAGATCCCCCGCGGCCCGCGCTATCACGGCTGGCAACGCCTGCAACCCTGGCTGCTGCCGCTGATACTGCTGGTGCTCTGGCAAGTGGCGAGCGACCAGCAGTGGGTCGACGGGAATATCCTGGCCAGCCCACTGGCGGTGCTGCACAGCACCTGGCGCGGGACACTCGACGGCAGCCTGCCCACCAGCCTGGGCCTGAGCTTGCAACGGACCCTCGCCGGGCTGCTCCTCGGCGGCTCGCTGGGCTTTGGCCTCGGGCTGTTGCTGGGGCTGTCGAAAACCGGCGAACGGCTGCTCGGCCCGAGCCTGTCGGCCCTGCGCCAGATCGCGATTTTCGCCTGGGTACCGCTGATCACTGCCTGGTTCGGCCTGGGCGAGCTGGCCAAGTCCGTGTTCGTCGCCCTCGCCGCCTTCTTCCCACTGTTTATCGCCACCCAACGCAGTGTCGCCAACCTCTCGCCGCAGTTGACCGAGGCCGCGCAAGTGCTGCGCCTGAGTCTCTGGCAGCGGCTGCGCAAGCTGGTGCTACCCGGTGCCGCGCCGGGGATTTTTGCCGGGCTGCGCCTGAGCCTGATCTATGCCTGGCTCGGCACCCTCGGCGCCGAATATTTCATGCAGTCCAACGGCGGCATCGGCGCGCTGATGATCGGCGCCCAGCAGTTGCTGCGCATGGACGTGATCATGAGCGGCATGCTTGTGGTGGGCCTTACCGGCGCGCTGATCAACCTGCTCGGCCAACACCTCGAAACCCGCGCCACCCGCTGGAGACACGCATGAACGCTCCGATTGTCAGCTTCAACCAGGTCGGCAAATCCTTCGATGTCGACGGCATCGAGCTGGAAGCCATTCATGAGTTCAGCCTGGATATCGCCGAGGGTGAGTTCGTCGCCATTGTCGGTTCCAGCGGTTGTGGCAAATCCACCTTGCTGCGCCTGCTGGTCGGCCTGGACACAGCCTTTCGTGGTGAGATCCGGGTCGATGGCAAGGCGGTCGACGGCATCGGCAGCGAGCGCGGCATCGTGTTCCAGGAACACCGGCTATTTCCCTGGCTGACGGTCGAGGAAAATATCGGCCTGGGCCTGGTCAACGAACCGCTGAGCAAGGCTGAGCGTCAGCAGCGCATCAATGACTTCATCCAGTTGGTGGGCCTGGGAGATTTCACTCGCGCCTACCCGCACCAGCTGTCCGGTGGCATGGCCCAGCGCGTGGCGATTGCCCGTGGGCTGGTGGCGAGTCCACGCATCCTGTTGCTGGACGAGCCCTTCGGCGCCCTCGACGCATTGACCCGCCAACAGATGCAGGACGAACTCCTGGCCATTCGCGCCCGGGCCAGGATCACCACACTGCTGGTCACCCATGATGTCGAAGAAGCGATTTTCCTCGCCGACCGGGTGGTGGTGATGGAGCCGCGTCCCGGGCGGATCAAGCAGGTGGTCGAGATCGCCCTGCCCCATCCGCGCCAACGCAGCAGCTTCGACTTTCACCAGTTGCGCGAGGAACTGCTCCACGAGCTGACCAGCGACGGCCATTACCAGACGCCGGTTCCCGAGCAGATTCGCGACCTGCCCCTGACGTTTATTGCCTGCTGAGAGGAGCCCCTCAGCCTTGCGCCGAGCTCACTTCCTGCGGGCTTTGGCGCTCTGGCCGGACAAACCGGTTGGCCCGTCCGAAGGTCCCGAAATCATTGAAACGCACACCCATCTCGGCCATCACCCTATGTGCCACCGACGCGGTCATCTGGCGGATATAGAACGGTTCCTTGACCACGAAATGATGAATCCCGTGGGTGCTGCCGAAGTTGAAGCAGAACGCCTGCAACGGCCACAGCCACCACGGATTGAGCACCTGGGTCTGCTGGATCACATTGCCCGCCTCGAGATCCCCGTAGTAGTGCATGTTCGAACTGACGAAATGCAGGCAGAAGGTCCGCAGCACATTCGGCCCGATGATCGCCACCACCGCGATATCGATCACCTGCATCACCGCCAGGGTATGGGCCGACCAGTCGATGGAGCTGCCCAGCAGACCGGCGATCCCGTTGGCCGCGTGGAACCCGAGAAACACGTACCACGCGCCCCAGTGCAGCAACGCCAGTGGCGCATAGACCCTCAGTGTGCGCTTGAGGATGCTGAACTTGTGGGTCCAGGTCTTGGCCCGCAGCATGCGGATCAGCGAAGACATGACGTTGTCGCCGACCATCAGCAGGCGGGCAATCCCCCACGGCTCGCCATTGGTGATGGCGCGCTCTTCCATGTCCGCCTCGGTACCGGAAACCTTGTGATGATTGAGGTGCAGATGGCGCCGAATCCAGGGGTTGATGGTGCTCGGCCGGGCCAGCCAGACCAGCGCCAGCATCAGGTTGTGCGGCACCCGCTGCTTGCGGAAATACATGCTGTGGATCAGGTCGTGCTCCAGCTCGTGGGTCAGCGAGGCAAAAAAAGCATTCAGCAACAAACACACCCATCCGGCCAGATAACCGTCCACATAAAGCACCGCCGAACCGATCATGCCGGCCAGGGCAAACGCCAGAATACCCGCGCCCAGGGCGTCCTGATGGTTCAACAGCGGGTAGCGCCGGCGCAATTCGACGCCGCGGGCCATGACCTTTTCACGAATATAGGCGGATCGTTGTTGTGCATTCATGCGTTCGGGACTTGCGCAAACACCATCCATGATTCCATCCTCTGGTTATTGATGTTCGTATCCTGCGCCGTTGCAGCATCAGAGGTCGTAGCCGCGAACGCCAACCCGTTGACCGGATACGCCAACATGCCTGAACCGACCTCGCTCTCCAGCTGGACCCGCGCCCTGCGCAAGCAGCTCGACGCCCTGGGCCTCGACAGCGCCGCCCTGTGCCACCAAGCCGGACTCGACCCGCAATTGATGGACGACCCCAACGCCCGCTACCCGCTGTCGGCCACCACCCGCCTGTGGGAGTTGGCCGTGGCCAGCAGCGGCGACCCGGCCATCGGCTTGCGGGTCTCGCGCTTTGTCAGCCCGACCACCTTCCACGCCCTCGGCTACGCACTGGTGGCCAGCGGCAGCCTGCGCGAGGTGTTCGAGCGGATCGTGCGGTATCACCAGGTGGTCAGCGATGCCCTGGGACTGGAACTCAGCCGCGAAGGCGAACGCTACCGCTTTCGCCTGCGGGTACCCAAGGACAGCCCGGCACCGGCACCCGAAGCCATTGATGCCTTCGTTTCAATCTATGTGCGCACCTGCCGCAACCGCCTGGGCCGCGACTACGCACCGTTGGCGGTGTATCTGCGACGCCCGGAACCGGCCGATCCGACGCCCTGGCACACGGTATTCCGCGCGCCAGTGTTCTTCGCCGCCGAGGAGGACCGGCTGGAGTTCGCCTGCAGCGATTTCGACAGCCACCTGGACGACGCCAACCCGGAACTGGCCGAGCACAACGAGACGGTGCTCAACCGGACCCTGGCGCAATTGAAGCCCTTGACCTGGGAGCGCCGCGTGCGTGAAGCCATCGAGGCCCAGTTGCCGGAAGGCGAACCGTCGGCGGAACGCATCGCCCAGACGCTGCACCTGAGCCTGCGCAGCCTGCAACGGCACCTGGCCGATGAAGGCGCGCGCTACGACACCCTGCTCAACGAATGTCGGGAGAACCTCGCGCTGCTGCATCTGCGCGACCCGCAATGTTCTCTGAGTGAGGTCAGCTATCTGCTGGGTTTTGCCGACACCAGCAGCTTCAGCCGGGCGTTCAAGCGCTGGACCGGGATCACCCCGGGGCAGTTTCGCGACGGGCTGCGCTAAGAGCGACTCAGGCGCTGGCCGTAGCCCGCAGCCCTTCCAGATCGAGGATCTCGATCCCGCCATAGCTGGTGCGCAGAATCCCCTGCTGCTGAAAATCCTGGAGGATCTGGTTGGTGGTCTGGCGCGACAGCGACAACATCGCCGCCAACTGCTCCTGGGACACCTCGAGCAATTGCCGTGAACGGTTCAATTCCCCATAGCCTTCGGCAATCAATAACAGCCGGTGCGCCAGGCGGGCCGGTGCCGGCATCAGGCTCAACTGTTCCAGGCCGATAAAGGTCAGGCGCAGTTTCTGGCTCATCAACAAGGCGAACTGCCGCCAGTATTCGGGGTGCTCGTCGAGCAGCTTGAGCAACACGTCCTGGGGCACCTGCAACAGGATGGTGTGCCCCACGGCATAAGCGTCGTGGGTCCGCGGCAGGCCATCGAACAGGGAAATCTCGCCGAACCAGTAAGGCAGTTCCATCACCCCGAGCAAGGCTTCCTTGCCCTTCTCGCTGACGGCACCGACCCTGACCGAACCCTCCAGCACCGCGTACAGCCCGCACGGCGGATCGCCGCGCTGGAACAGGCGCTGGCCAGGCGTCAGGCGTCGGCCCTTGGCGGCGGCGAGCAGGCTATCCTGCAAGTGAGCGGGCAGATGGTTGAACCAGTGTCCGGTCAGCAGGCGCGAGCGCCAGGCAGATACATCCATGAGAACTCCGAGACAATTGTCGTGTAGCTGACAGAGTAAAAATTTCACGCAGGGCATGATCCCATCACCCTACAGGAGGAATAACAATGAAAAACCTCGTCGAGCATCTCAGTCAATACGCGGACTATCACCGTGACCCGCGCAATATCGCCAGCCACTTCATCGGCATTCCCCTGATCGTGGTCGCCGTGGCGGTGTTGCTGTCACGGCCGCAATGGCCGGTGGCCGGGCTCGGGATCAGTCCCGCGGTGCTTCTGGCGGTGGTCTCGGCGGTGTTTTATCTGCGCCTGGAACTGGCCCTCGGACTGCTGATGACGGTGCTGCTCGGCCTATCCGTTTGGGTGGGCCAAATCCTTGCGGCGCAGGGCACGCTGCTGTGGTTGGCGAGCGGAATCGGCCTGTTCGTGATCGGCTGGGCGATCCAGTTTGTCGGGCATTACTACGAAGGGCGCAAGCCGGCGTTTGTCGACGATCTCAGCGGGCTGATCGTCGGGCCGTTGTTCGTGGTGGCGGAGCTGTTGTTTTTGCTCGGGCTGCGCCAGGAGCTCAAGCATGAGATCGAGGCGCGGGTGGGGGCGGTGCGGTTGCGGGAGAAGCGGACGGCCGTTTGAAATAGCCGGTGCCTGTAAAGGCCTCTTCGCGGGCAAGCCCTGCTCCTACAGTGTCGTGTCGTACCGACAGAAGACTGTAGGAGCAGGGCTTGCCCGCGAAAGGGCCCTCAAGACCACCAAAAGCTGCGCTGGTAAGCCAGGCGCCTACGGGGTCCGCCGTGCCCTTAGAGACTGGCCTGCTTCTGCCAGACCTTGGGCTTGAAGAACAAGGTCTCCCCCCTCGTCAAGCCGATCAGGCTGTCGTGATCCTTCACCACTTCGGCTTCGATCAGTTCGCTCTGGCCTTCAACTTTCAGGGTCACCCGGGTCGTCGCGCCCAGCGGACGGATATCACGTACCTCGGCCGCATGGTGATCCTCCAGTTCATGGCGCGACAGCGACACTTCATGGGGCCGGAACAGCACATGCTGGTCGTCCCCCAGGTGCAGGCGGTTGGAATCACCGAGGAAGTGATAAACGAAATCGCTGGTCGGATTCTCATACACCTCGCCCGGAGAGCCGATCTGCTCGATCACACCCTTGTTCATCACCACGATACGGTCGGCGACTTCCATCGCTTCTTCCTGGTCGTGGGTCACGAACACCGAGGTCAGGTTGATGTCTTCGTGCAGCCGCGCCAACCAGCGCCGCAGCTCCTTGCGGACCTTGGCATCCAGCGCGCCGAAAGGCTCATCCAGCAGCAGCACCTTGGGCTCCACCGCCAGGGCCCGGGCCAGGGCAATCCGCTGGCGCTGACCACCGGATAACTGCTCAGGATAACGATCCGACAACCAGTCCAACTGCACCATGTTCAACAATTCATGGACCTTGGTCGCGATCTGGCTTTCATTCGGGCGCTGGTTCTTCGGCTTCATGCGCAGGCCGAAGGCGACGTTGTCGAACACCGTCATATGACGGAACAGCGCGTAGTGCTGGAACACGAAACCGACGTTGCGATCCCGCACATCATGGCCGGAGACGTCTTCGCCGTGGAACACGATGCTGCCTTCGTCCGGGGTTTCCAGCCCGGCGATGATCCGCAACAGGGTGGTCTTGCCGCAACCGGACGGGCCGAGCAAAGCCACCAGCTCACCGCTGTGGATATCCAGGTTGATGCGGTCCAGGGCCTTGAAGGCGTTGAAGTTCTTGCTGACATTACGGACTTCGATCGACATGACTTATTCCTCCGCCGCAGCGGCGCGCAGGCGGTTGATTCGATTTTCGCTCCACTGCTTGAGCAGCAGGATGAAGAGCGCCAGGATCAGCAACAGGCTCGCCACGGCGAACGCGGCCACGTGGTTGTATTCGTTGTAGAGGATCTCGACGTGCAGCGGCAGGGTATTGGTCACCCCGCGAATGTGCCCGGAGACCACCGACACCGCACCGAACTCGCCCATCGCCCGGGCGGTACAGAGCACCACGCCGTAGATCAGGCCCCACTTGATGTTCGGCACGGTGACATGCCAGAACATCTGCCAGCCGTTGGCGCCCAGCAGGCGCGCGGCCTCTTCTTCCTGGGTGCCCTGCTCCTGCATCAGCGGGATCAGTTCACGGGCGACGAACGGCACGGTGACGAAGATGGTCGCCAGGACGATGCCCGGAAGAGCAAAGACAATCTGGATATCGTGATCCGCCAGCCATGGGCCAAAGAAGCCCTGGGCGCCGAACATCAATACATAGACCAGACCGGCGATCACCGGCGAGACCGAGAACGGCAGGTCGATCAGCGTCACCAGGATGCTTTTGCCGCGGAACGAGTACTTGCTCACGCACCAGGCGGCGCTGACCCCGAACACCACGTTGAGCGGCACCGAAATCACCACGGCGATCACCGTGAGCTTCAACGCCGACAACGCATCGGGCTCAAGGATCGCGCTGAAGAACGCGCCGAGGCCATTCTTCAAGCCCTGGGACACCACGATAAACAGCGGCAGCAGCAGAAACAGGAAGAACACCAGCCAGCCAAGGCTGATCAGGATACGCCGCGACACAGCACTGCCACGACGGGCGGCGTTGGCCGAGGACGCGGCGGAAATAGACGATTGGGACATGTTCCGCGCCTCCTTATGGGTGTTCGATGCGCCGCTGCAGCAAGTTGATCAGCAGCAGCAGGACAAAGGAAACCACCAGCATCATCACGCCGATGGCGGTGGCGCCGGTGTAGTCGTACTGGTCGAGCTTGACCATGATCAGCAGCGGCAGGATCTCGGTTTTCATCGGCATGTTGCCGGCGATGAAAATCACCGAGCCGTACTCACCGACACCCCGGGCAAAGGCCAGGGCAAAACCGGTCAGCCAGGCGGGCAGCAACGCCGGCACCAGGATGTAGCGGAACACTTGCAAGGGCTTGGCCCCCAGGCAGGCGGCGGCTTCTTCGATCTCCCGGGGGATATCGGCCAGCACCGGCTGCACGGTACGCACCACGAACGGCAGCGTGACGAAGGTCAGCGCCAGGGTGATGCCCAAGGGAGTGTAGGCGATCTTGAAACCGAGGTCGGCGGCGAACTGCCCCACCAGGCCTGCCGGCGTGTATAGCGCGGTCAGCGCGATACCGGCCACGGCGGTGGGCAAGGCAAACGGCAGGTCGATCATCGCATCGATGATCTTGCGGCCGGGGAAGGTATAGCGCACCAGCACCCAGGCCAGCAGCGTACCGATGATGCCGTTGATGATCGCGGCGTACAGCGCGGTACCGAAACTCAGCTTCAGCGCTGCAACAACCCGTGGTGCCGAGATGATCGCCCAGAACTGATCCCAGGTGAGTTGGGCGGCATGCACGAACATCGCCGCCAGGGGGATGAGCACAATCAGGCTGAGGTACACCAAGGTGTAGCCCAGCGTCAGCCCGAAGCCGGGTATGACGGGGGAGATACGACGTGACATAAAAGTCCTTGGTTAACGGAACTGACACGCAAAGCCCGCAGGTGAATGCGGGCTCTGTGCTGGCTGCTTAATTCACGGTTTATTGCGCCGTGTAGATCTGGTCGAACACGCCACCGTCATTGAAGAACTTCGGTTGGGCAGTTTTCCAGCCGCCGAAGTCTTTGTCGATAGTCACCAGGTCCAGTTTCGGGAACTGCTGTGCGTATTTGGCGGCGATCTTCTCGTCACGTGGACGATAGAAGTTCTTCGCCGCGATCTCCTGGCCAGCCGGGCTGTACAGGTGCTTGAGGTAGGCGGTGGCGATCTCGGTGTTGCCCTTTTTCTCGGCGTTCTTGTCGACCACGGCCACGGGTGGCTCGGCGAGGATCGACAGGGACGGCACAACGATGTCGAACTTGTCGGCGCCGCCGTCTTCCTTCAGGGCCAGGAAGGCTTCGTTTTCCCAGGCCAGCAGCACGTCGCCCTGACCGTTGTTGACAAAGGTGATGGTCGAGCCGCGAGCGCCGGTGTCGAGGACCGGCACGTGCTTGAACAGCTCTTTCACGTATTCCTGGGCCTTGGCTTCGCTGCCGCCGGCTTTCAGGCCGTAGGCCCAGGCGGCGAGGAAGTTCCAGCGCGCACCGCCGCTGGTTTTCGGGTTCGGGGTGATCACCGAGACGTCTTTCTTGACCAGGTCGCCCCAGTCCTTGATGCCTTTGGGATTGCCCTTGCGCACCAGGAAGACGATGGTCGAGGTGTAGGGGGTGCTGGCGTCCGGCAGGCGTTTTTGCCAGTCCGCGGGCAGGGTCTTGCCGAGCTTGGCGATTTCGTCGATGTCGCCGGCCAGGGCCAGGGTCACCACGTCGGCGCGCAGGCCGTCGATCACGGCACGGCCTTGCTTGCCCGAACCGCCATGGGATTGCTGGATCTTCACGTTGTCGCCGGGGTGGGCCTGCTTCCAGAAGCTGGTGAATTCGGCGTTGTAGTCCTGGTACAGCTCACGGGTCGGGTCGTAGGACACGTTGAGCAGCTCGTAATCCTTGGCAACGGCGGAACCGGCAAACACGGCACTGGCGAGCGCAGCCAGGGCGTAACGGCGAATCGACGACATGGTGAAGCTCCCGAAAATTTTGGTGTATTGGCTTTTTCTTATGGCGCTTGCGGCCCGCATTCGGGCTCGAACGCTCTGGTTTTGACTGGGGTCATGAATAAGATGACGCCCTCCGGTTGACCAGTCGGGCCTCTGAGTGAACAGAGGAAGACGCGGGGTTCAGCTGGGTTTGGCGCCCGGGTTTTGCAGACGGAATTTTTCCTTGCGTTCGATCTGAACCACTTGCGCGTTGTGGACCGTGATCTCGACGGCACCGAAACGCAGATCGCGCAAGGCGCTCTGGATCTCACGCAGAATGGTTGCTTCGTCCTGGCCGTCAACGCTACGCAGAGATGCGCTCATGGTCGTGCTCCTGAAATGAGAGTTGCCCCGGCAGTGGGGCACTGCTTGTGGCGTGAGGGCAATCTTAGACAGGGGAAGTTATTCTTAAAAATACTATTTAAGAATTTTAATATAACTAAATGCCATTATCAGGAGTGGCGCGGGCTGTAGCGGGTGTACGCCTTGGCGCAGACGCGAGATGAACCTCTTGTGGCAAGCCCGCTCGCCACAAGACTGCGTTCGACCTGAAGCCCGAGTGCGTCAGGGGATGGCAGGCGCACGCTGCCAGTCGAGCTGATCCGCCGGCATCGGCCGTCCGAACCAGTAGCCCTGCCCCAAATCGCAGGACTGATCGAGCAGGAACCGCGCCTGATCGGCCTGCTCGATGCCCTCGGCCTGGACCTGCATGCCCATGCTCTGCGCCAGGGCGATGACCACCCGGACAATCGCCGCATCGTCTTCGTCCCAAGGCAAGCCGGCGACAAAACCCTGGTCGATCTTGAGTTTCTGCACCGGCAGCCGCTTGAGCCGCAGCAGCGAGGAATACCCGGTGCCAAAATCATCGATCGCCAGGCTCACGCCCAACTCGCGCAAGCGATGCAGTTGTTCCAACGCCACCTCAGGGTCGTCCATCACCGCGCTTTCGGTCACTTCCAGCTCCAGCAGCGCCGGGTCCAGCCCGGTGTCATCCAACACCTTCGCCACCTGCTGGTACAACTCGCGACGGGCAAACAGACGACTGGAGACGTTCACCGCGATAAACGACAGCTCCACCCCCTCCTGCAACCACTGGCACATCTGCCGACAGGACTGCTCCATGACCCAGGCATCGATCTCGGCGATCAGCCCGGTGCGCTCGGCAATCGGAATGAATTCGCCAGGCGACACCAGCCCACGCTGCGGATGCTCCCAGCGCACCAGGGCCTCGACCCCGATCAGCCGGCTGTTGCTCAGGTCATGCACCGGCTGGTAATAGACCCGCAACTCGTCCTGCTCCAGCGCCCGGCGCAACTCACCGGCCATTTCCACCCGATGCTGGGCGTGGGCGGTCAGTTCTTCGGTATACAACGCATAACCTTCGCGCCCCGCGCTCTTGGCCTTGAACAAGGCCGAGTCGGCATTGCGCAGCAATTGCTCGGCATTCAGCGAATCGCTGGGGAACAGGCTGATACCGATACTGGCGCTGATGAACAATTGATGCCCGTCGAGCTGGAACGGCTCCTTCAAACCCTCGATCACCCGCTGCGCCAGGGCCGCCGCCTGCACCACCTGCGGGCAGTTCTCCGCCAGCACGGCGAACTCGTCACCGCCCAGGCGGGCCAGGCTGATCCCGCTGCCAAAGAGGTGCTGCAGGCGCTCGCCGACCGCCTTGAGCAATTGGTCGCCAACATTGTGGCCGAGGCTGTCGTTGATGATCTTGAAGTGATCCAGGTCGATCAGCAGCAAGGCACAACCGCGCTTGTGCACCTGCGCCGAGGCCAGTGCCTGGGAGGCGCGGTCGGTGAACAGCAGGCGATTGGGCAGGCCGGTCAGGGGATCGTAGTTGGCCAGTTGCGCCAACTCGTGCTGCGAGTCCTTGATCGCACTGATATCGGAAAACACCGCGACATACTGGCTGAGCTGGCCAAAATCGTCGCGAATCGCGCGGATCGTCTGCCATTGCGGGTAGATTTCGCCGCTCTTGCGCCGGTTCCAGATCTCGCCGCTCCACTCGCCGGTGGCGTCCAGCGTCTGATAGACCTTCTGGTAAAACTCCGCCGAATGCCGACCGGACTTGAACAGGTTCGGCCGCTCTCCCAGCACCTCGGCTTCCTGATAACCGGTAATGGCGACAAAGGCGCGGTTGACGTGGACGATCAAGCCGTCCTTGTCGGTGACCAGCACACCCTCGCGGGTGCAATCGAACACCGCGGCCGCCTGTCGCAAGCGCTCGCGATCCTCGGACCCGGGCTTCAAGTCCGGGACGGCCTGGCCGAAACGCTGGTAACGGGCATGAATCAGGAAAATCAGCACGGCGCTGACACTCACCCACAGGTAACCGCGAACGATCTGCCACTGCAGCAACTGTTCAGGGTCATCGAAAAAGCTGCTCAACAGGCGTTGGCTGAGCTGGATCCAGAGGACCGACAGCAACAGGTACAACAGGCCTGACCTCAGAGCATTACGAGTTGAAATCGACATAAACAGTGCTAATTCCCTCTAGAAACGCCAAATTGCCCTACAAACTGGCCGGAATTATAGAGTAAGAAACATCCCGCCACTCTTATCTGAAACAGCGACTGGTTTTCTCTGTGGGCTCGGTGATAATGCACGGGCTGTTCTTTACTTTTTCGAGGGCCATACAGCCTATGTGGTACAACGGTTTTCTTGACCTGTCAGCCTGGCAAACAGTGGCGGTCACCCTGTTGATGACCCACGTGACCATTGTCGGCGTCACGGTCTATCTGCACCGCTATTCGGCCCACCGCTCCCTGGAGCTCAATGCTGGCCTGAAACACTTCTTCCGTTTCTGGCTGTGGCTGACCACGGCACAGAATACTCGCGAGTGGACGGCTATCCACCGTAAACATCACGCAAAATGTGAAACCGTCGACGATCCCCACAGTCCGGTGATCCTCGGCCTGTCCACGGTCCTGCGTACCGGTGCCGAATTGTACCGGGCCGAGGCCAGCAATCCCGAGACTTTGCGTATCTACGGCAAGAACTGCCCGGACGACTGGCTCGAGAACAACCTCTACTCGCGCTACAAGCTGCTCGGCATCGCCATCATGGCGGTGATCGACCTGCTGCTGTTCGGCGCCATCGGCATCACCGTCTGGGCCATCCAGATGATGTGGATTCCGTTCTGGGCCGCCGGCGTGATCAACGGCCTGGGCCATGCGATCGGCTACCGCAACTTCGAATGCCGTGATGCCGCCACCAACCTGGTGCCCTGGGGCATCCTGATCGGCGGCGAAGAGCTGCACAACAACCACCATACCTACCCCAACTCGGCCAAGCTGTCGGTCAAGAAGTGGGAATTCGACCTGGGCTGGGCCTGGATCAAGGTCTTCAGCTTCCTGGGCCTGGCCAAGGTACAGCGGGTCGCCCCCATCGCCCACCGGGTCGAAGGCAAGGGTCACCTGGACATGGACACCGCCATGGCGATCCTCAACAACCGCTTCCAGATCATGGCCCAGTATCGCAAGCTGGTGATTGCACCGCTGGTGCAGCAGGAGCTGGCCAAGGTCGATCATTCGGTCCGCCACCAGTTCCACCGCGCCAAGCGCTTGCTGTCGCGGGAAACCAGCCTGCTCAGCGAAAACCATCAGGTGCGCATCGAAACCATGCTCGCCCACAGCCAGGCACTCAAGGTAATTTACGAGAAACGCCTGGCCCTGCAACAGATCTGGGTCAAGACCAGCTCAAATGGCCATGACATGCTCGCCGCGATCAAGGATTGGGTCCACGAAGCCGAAGCCAGCGGCATCCAGTCGTTGCGCGACTTTGCCGACCAGTTGAAAACCTACTCGCTACGTCCCTCGGTCGCCTGACACCGTTGATCGGCGCGCCCTCCCCCCAGGGCGCGCCGAACGGAACTTAGCGGCTCTGGCCCTATCTCAAAAGCACGTCGCCATCCCGGCGGGCCGTAGCGTGGCCGTGCCGCCATAACGGTCGGCACGCCCTGTGAGATGAGTGCCGATGGTCAACAAGAACTCAAAACCGCCTTCCCTCCCACAGTGGCCAAAAGCCGCTGAAACCCTGTTGGCCCTGATGCACGCCCAGGCCGAAGTCGCGCGCCTGGGCGAACGCGAACAACTCTTCAGCTCGTTGCTGGTCAGCGTCAATGCGGTGCTCTGGGCCCTGGACTGGAACAGCCAGCAGATGCTCTACGTCAGCCCCGCCTACGAGCGGATCTTTGGCCGCTCGGCCGGCCTGCTGCTGGCCGACTACAGCGAATGGCGCAACAGCATCTACCCCGACGATCTCGACTACGCCGAACGCAGCCTGGCCCAGGTACTGGAAAAGGGTGCGGTGGAAGACCGCGAGTACCGCATCATCAGCGCCGACGGGCAGATCCGTTGGCTCAGCGACAAGTGCTTTATCAGTCGTCACGCCGAGCCGGGGCAGCGAGTGATCGTGGTCGGTATCGCCGAGGACATCACCGAGAAGAAAGCCCTGGAAGACGAATTGCAGCGCCTGGCCACCACCGATGTGCTGACCGGCAGCAGCAACCGCCGACACTTCTTCGACAGTGCCCATCGCGCCTTCGAGGAAGCCCGCCTGCAGGATTCGCCCCTGGCGTTCCTGCTGCTGGACATCGATGACTTCAAGCAGATCAACGACACCTACGGTCATCCCGAAGGCGACGTGGTCTTGCAACGGATCGCCGAGACCGGGCGCGGGGCCTTGCGGATGGGCGATCTGTTCGGACGCATTGGCGGTGAGGAGTTCGCCGCGCTGCTGCCCGGTTGCGCACCGGAGATGGCCCTGCAGATCGCCGAACGCTTGCAACGGGAGATCCAGCGCCTGAGCTTCAGCCACGACGGCAAGGGCTTCGGCGTCACCGTCAGCCAGGGCCTGACCAGCCTGACGCCCCAGGACGAAACCCTCGACCCGCTGTTCGCCCGGGCGGACAGCGCCATGTACCAGGCCAAGCGCCAGGGCAAGAACCAGATCGTATTGGCTTGAAGGCCCGTCCGATCAACGGCTCTGGTTGATATTTGACCAACCCTAAAAACGTATATACATTGCGTATATCCTTTTAGGAGTTCAAAAAATGACCCTTGCCCGTGTATTTCAATCCGGCAATAGCCAAGCCGTCCGCTTGCCCAAAGAGTTTCGTCTTGATGTGGACAGTGTAGAGATATTCCGCCGCGGTGATGAGATCGTGCTCCGAGCGCTGCCGTTAAGCGCCACCGCGATTTTCGATGCCCTGGCCAGCCTACCGGAAAGCTTCATGGCCGAAGGCCGCGAGGACAGCCCCGCACAAGAACGCGAGGATTTCTGATGTCGGTGCGTTATCTGCTGGACACCAACATCTGCATCTACATCGCCAAACACAACCCACCCGAAGTCAGAGAACGCTTTGCGCGCCACCGCGCCTCCGAGCTGGCAATGTCAGTCATCACATTAGGCGAACTGCGCTTCGGCGCTGAAAAAAGCCAGGCAAAAGAGCGCTCATTGGCCGTTTTGCATCAACTGGAATCATTGATCCAAGTGGTTCCTCTCGAAGAAGGCACCGGTGAGCACTACGGCCAGATCAGGGCCCAATTGCAGGCCTGCGGGCGTGTCATTGGTAATAATGACTTGTGGCTGGCCGCGCACGCACGCAGCAACGGTTGGATTCTGGTCAGTAACAACCTGCGTGAGTTCGACAGAGTGCCGGGCCTGCAAGTCGAAAACTGGATTGAAGGCTGACTGAGGCCGGTCGCTTCTGCGTCAGTTCTTGCGCAAACGCATCAGCTCCGGCAAGCCGACCTTGAGCAAACGCGCCGTGCGGCTCTTGGCGATTTCTTCGACGCCCTCGTGGGGCGTCAGCCGTGCCATCTGCGCCGCCAGGCTCATCACCAGGGCCTCGCGCGAGTAAACCCCGCCACCGAGCTGGTAGACCGCCGCAATCAGCTCCCGCAGCTCCAGCGGAAGGCGCCAGCGCGTGCGCAGCGCCGAACCGAAGGCAGCCCCAAAGGCATAGAGCGATTCACCGATCAGTTCATCATCCAGCTCACCTCCGGCGCTCAACCATTCCTGCAGACAACGCAGCAAAGCCAGGTCACCCAGGCGATGCAACAAACCCGCGCAGTAACAACGCTCGTGATCCAGATCGAGCAAACGCGCCAGGGAGTGGCCGTATTCGGCCGTGTGCAGCGACAGATTCCAGTAGCGTTCGGCGTAGTCGCCCAGGGCCGCATCACTGAGCCGGGCGCTGCGCTTGAGGGTCAGGCCGAGGATCAGGTTCATGCTCTGCGCCGCGCCAAGCCGCTGCAATGCCTGGGCCAGGGTCTGCACCCCGCTGCCGTGATGCTGGGCCGCACTGTTGGCGGCGGCGATCAGCACCGCAGTGATTTGTGGGTCGGTGCGAATTTCCTGCTCCAACACCTTCAAGTCGAGGCCACCGGGATTGAGGCTGCGATTGACCGCCACCTGCACGTCGGCCATCAACGGCGCGCCGTCCGACTCCTCGCGGCGTCGTTCGAGAAACTTCGCCACGGTCATGCCCGGCGCCAGGGCCGGAATTTCGCACGAGACCGCCTGCCCGGCGTCCAGCAGCAGATCCTGCAGGCGCTGGGTCAGGCTTTCCATATTCAGGGGTTTGGTCAGGTAGGCCGTCGGTTGCAGCGGCAGGATTTCCCGCACGCTGGCCACGTCATTGCGCGAGCCCACCAGAATGAACGGCAGTAGTGGCGTGCGCTTTTTCTGGCGCAGACCGCGCAGCAGGCTCAGGCCATCGACACCCGGCAACTCCCAGTCGGCGATCACCAGGTCGAACGCCCGTTCGCTGAGCAACTCGAGCGCGTGGTGACCGTCGGCACAGATTTCCAGTCGAGCATCACAACGCACGTTCAACAGCACCTGCTTGAGCAGGTCCCGTGACCAAGGCTCCGCCTCGGCAATCAACACACGGGGTACAGCGGGTAGATCCACAGCGGTCATCAAGCACTCTCCGAGAGCAATCCTGACACATTAGTCAATACGCACAGGCAGATACAGCCAAAAGCCACTCTTGCGATCTCATAAAACAAAAAAACCCGCCGGAGCGGGTCTTTTTGTCTATCGCGTCACAACTCAGGCGAGTTCGGCGAAGCACTCTTCGATGATTGCCAGGCCTTTGTCCAACTGCTCGTCCGGCGAGGTCAGTGGAACCAGTACGCGCAATACGTTGCCGTAGGTACCGCAGGACAGCAGGATCAGACCCTTGTCACGGGCCTTGGCCACGACCTGGGCCACAGCCGCTGCGTTCGGCTTGTGGCTGTCGCCGCCTTCGAACAGCTCGACCGCGATCATCGCGCCCAGGGCACGCACTTCACCGATCACCGGGTACTTGGCCTGAATCGCTTTCAGACCGGTCACCAGGCGCTCGCCGACCGCTTTGCAGCGATCCAGCAGGTGCTCTTCCTCGAACACTTCCATCACGGCCAGGGCCGCGGCGCAAGCAATCGGGCTACCGGCGTAGGTGCCGCCCAGGCCGCCGGGAGCGATGGCGTCCATGTATTCGGCCTTGCCGCAGACACCGGCCAGCGGGAAGCCGCCAGCGATGGATTTGGCGAAGGTGGTCAGATCGGCGGCAACGCCCATCTGTTCCATGGCGAAGAAGGTACCGGTACGACCGGCGCCGGTTTGCACTTCGTCGGCGATCAGCAGGATGCCGTGCTGGTCGCACAGGGCACGCAGGCGCTTCATGAATTCTTTTGGCGCGACGTAGAAACCGCCTTCGCCCTGGACCGGCTCGATGATGATTGCAGCGATATCACGGGGCTCGGCATCGTTCTTGAAGATGCGTTCGATGCTGGCGATGGAGTCGTCGATGCTCACGCCATGCAGTTCGTTCGGGTACAGCGCGCGGAAGATGCCACCAGGCATCAGGCCCATGCCGGCCGAGTAAGGCACGACTTTACCGGTCAGGCCCAGGGTCATCATGGTGCGACCGTGGTAGGCACCGGTAAAGGCGATCACGCCGGCGCGGCCAGTGGCGGCACGGGCGATTTTCACGGCGTTTTCCACGGCTTCGGAACCGGTGGTGACCAGCAGGGTTTTCTTGGCGAAATCACCCGGGACCTTGGCGTTGATTTTTTCGCACAGCTCTACGTAGGGTTCGTAGGCCAGGACCTGGAAGCAGGTGTGAGTCAGCTTGTTCAACTGCTCGGTCACGGCGGCGATGATTTTCGGGTGCAGGTGACCGGTGTTCAGCACGGCGATACCGCCGGCGAAGTCGATGAACTCACGACCTTCAACGTCGGTCACGGTGGCGTTCTTCGCGTGGTCGGCGAAGATCGGATGGATCTGGCCGACGCCGCGGGGTACAGCGGCTTCGCGGCGTTTCATCAGGGATGCGTTGGTCTTGCTCATGGTGTCCTCATTCACCGCTCATCGGGCGGCGTGGTTCAAGGATGACGCGGCAGGGAGGCACTGCACCAGCATACGATGATCGACTGGTACAGCGTTCCGGCCACACTGAAGTGTCGTTTGAAACGCGACAGGAGCAGCGCTCTCGTGCCCCTCTCGCTGAACCACCTGACCGGGTTAGATGCCCAGGCAGAGATATTTGATTTCCAGGTAGTCTTCGATGCCGTACTTGGAGCCTTCACGGCCCAGGCCCGAGGCCTTGATACCGCCGAACGGCGCGACTTCGTTGGAGATCAGCCCGGTGTTGACACCGACCATGCCGTATTCCAGGGCCTCGGCCACACGGAACACACGGCCCAGGTCACGGGCGTAGAAGTAGGAAGCCAGGCCGAACTCGGTGTCGTTGGACATCGCGATCACTTCGGCTTCGTCCTTGAAGCGGAACAGCGGCGCCAATGGACCGAAGGTTTCTTCCTTGGCCACGGCGGCGTCCTTGGAGACGTTGACCAGGATGGTCGGCTCGAAGAAGTTGCCTTCGATGGACTTGCCGCCGGCCAGCAGGGTCGCGCCTTTGCTCAGGGCATCGGCGATATGTTCCTGGACCTTGGCCACCGCCTTCTCGTCGATCAGCGGGCCGGTGGTGGTGCCTTCGTCCAGACCGTTGCCGATCTTGAGTTTGGCGACCGCCACTTTCAGCTTCTCGGCGAACGCGTCGTAGACCGAATCCTGGATGTACAGGCGGTTGGCGCAGACGCAGGTCTGGCCGTTGTTGCGGTACTTGGAAATGATCGCGCCTTCGACGGCCTTATCCAGGTCAGCGTCGTCGAACACGATAAATGGCGCGTTGCCGCCCAGTTCCAGGGAAACCTTCTTGATGTCCTTGGCGCATTCGGCCATCAGTTGGCGACCGATCTCGGTCGAGCCGGTGAAGGACAGTTTGCGCACGATCGGGTTGCTGGTCAGCTCGCTGCCGATATCGCCGGCACTGCCGGACACCACGCTGAACACGCCTTTCGGGATACCGGCACGCTGGGCCAGTTCGGCCAGGGCGAAGGCCGAGAACGGGGTTTGCGAAGCGGGCTTGAGCACCATGGTGCAACCGGCGGCCAGGGCCGGGCCGGCTTTACGGGTGATCATCGCGGCCGGGAAGTTCCACGGGGTGATGGCGGCGGTGACACCGATCGGCTGCTTGATCACGATCAGGCGCTTGTCCGGCTGGTGGCCGGGAATCACATCACCGTAGATGCGCTTGGCTTCTTCGGCGAACCATTCGATGAAGGAAGCGGCGTAGACAATTTCGCCCTTGGCTTCGGCCAATGGCTTGCCTTGTTCGAGGGTCATCAGGCGGGCCAGGTCGTCCTGGTTCTCGATGATCAACTCGTACCAGCGACGCAGTTTGTTCGCACGCTCTTTGGCGGTCAGGGCACGCCAGGCCGGCAGGGCCTTGTCAGCGGCTTCGATGGCGCGACGGGTTTCGGCGGCGCCCATCTTCGGCACGGTCCCCAGGATTTCGCCCGTGGCCGGGTTGTTGACCTTGATCGTCTGACCATTGTCCGCATCGACCCAAGCCCCATCGATATAGGCTTGCTGGCGGAACAACTGGGTGTCTTTGAGCTGCATGTAGGCTTTCCTTAACAGCACCGCGCTGATGCGCAGCGAATTATTGATTGTAGAAAGGCGCCTTGGAGGCTGCCGTCAGGAAATTCATTCACCGGGCCGAAGCACATAAATAGCGCACATGAGATTGCCGTGCGGTTCAGCACCCAGACAAGAGCGTTTGAAATCTCAAACGAATCCTAGGATCAATGGGGGTAAAGGACAATAGTCTGTTCGAAAAAAAGAACGAAAATGGCGCTTTTGCCGGGCTTTTCTGATCAACGTGAAGTCAGGGCCTTCGTGATGTCCCTGGAAATCGCGAAGGCGGCGATTACCAGACGGACGGCTCGAACCGAGGCGGGCCGGGGCCATGAGCATGGAAAACCGAAGAAGAGAATTTCCCGACAAAACCTGAATGGACGCCCCGAGCCGACATGGGTATGATGTCGCCCGCACAAGCACCAGTAGCTCAGCTGGATAGAGTACTGCCCTCCGAAGGCAGGGGTCGTGGGTTCGAATCCCGCCTGGTGCACCATCTGCAAATAAAATGCCCCGAATCGTTGATTCGGGGCATTTTTGTTTTCGGGTCTGGGTCGGCCGGGACAGGCCACTCATTCAGTGGTAACGGCAGGTGCCATTTATAAAAACCCACATTTTTTGCCCAACAAAAAACCGCCCTATAGGCGGTTTGTTGTTTACGTTTTCTTTTGCAGTATATGCCCATAGGCCGTCGCGAGGTTCCGGTACTGCTCCAGTGATCCCCGCCAATGAGATCAATGCTATCGAGGGGGGCACTTGCGTGTCAAGCCTGAATAAGTAACCTACGTGAGCGGAACGGAGCTATTGGCCTAGCCGCCAGCAGGCTCGCCTTCAATCTCGGAGTACAATTCACGCAGCTCATCCACTGCCTTCTGCAAGCAACCTCCCCCCATCCGCTTATCCCAGTCATTTGCAACCTCATTCACCAAGGCAAGCTCAGTCCTTTCAAGCTCCAACTGCGCAATTTTCGCGTTGGCTGCCTCCAGGGCAGCATGCATCGGCGCGAGTGTGGTTATCTGCTGCTGAGCCGCCGCCAGCCTATCTTTGGTCTGCTGGTAATCGGTCACACCAATGGTGTGGGTCAGACACCCTTTCAGCAATTCCTTTTCATCAGGAGTGAGGCGAAGCACGTAGTTGAGGTTGCGACCTTTGCGTTTCACTCCTCGCACCTCATAGTCTGTGATGGGAGGCAAAATCCTGCTGGCTGATACGGACTCAATCATGCTCGAAATCACCCAGCTTTGTTTTCCGCTGGAGCCCCACACGGTGAGCTGATCCAGGGTGTCACGAGATAGCTGGAAAGTAGTCTTGTCGTTGGGACTCTGGGGATCAGAAGTGACCGGAGCCACTTGAACGACGTTCCGGTTAACACGAACGACCACAGCCAAACGCCGCTTGTGCATTTCTCCCTTCTGCAAGGTATCCGAATAGCGTTTATTCGTTTTCAGCAACCCATCTTCCCGACCGATAGCCTGGATGAACCCGTAGTCAACTTCGACCACGGTGCCGCTCTGAATGATCTTGCTAAGGGATGACCCTCTTTTTGTCATTGTCTTCTGCAGATACTCCTCTGGGGGCCCTTGAAATATTTTGCTCAGGGTCACTGCGTAAACCACGGGTGACGCAGTTGGAAGTGACACCAAACACACACCCTCAACGTGCCAACGGTAGTTGTCCACACCAGTGAACTTCTTGATACAGAACACCTTGTGGGCAGCAGAACTTGGGAGCAAAACCTCAGAGATTGACTCGAGTGTCTCTTTACCTAATGGGGTCAGACAAACTGTACCAGAGAGCCCGGACTTAGCTTGCTGGTAATATCTGATGACAATGGTATCCATCTACGTCCCTGATCTATTCCGCTCTCACAAAGGGCGTCAACGAAAAACCCCGCACAAAATGCCAGGGCTTGCGCTCAAGTTTGTAATGGGTTGTGAACGCCGGCTATTCGTCAACCCGCCGCCTGACCACTTCCAGCAAATCCGCCCCCTCCCGGAGCAGCAGATACGCAGCACTGGTGAATCGGTACAAGTCGTTATCTTCAAGACAGGTGATGCTCACGGACGTGATGCTTTCCAGTAGATCGGTACCTGCCTTGATGCGCTGCTGCGCGCATTCCAACAACTGAGCTACGGGGACGTGACTGTCGATCAACAGGACAGGGCGGTTGGGAAGATTGGTTTGCAGCGAAATATATTGCGCCATATTACATAACTCCTGAATTGACGATCCGGCAAATTAAATAAACCGACAGACCTGAAGGTCTCCCGCACACAGTCACCATGAACTGCAATCGCCAGGGCCAATAGCACCCACGAAAAGACATGATACAACTGTGCCTAACTTGTTTCGGATCGCCAAATCCAGTCACTGGTTTGTGCAGCAACATGCTGAACTATAGGGGGCAAAATTCAAGGTATGCAAGCCGCCCAGGGTGAAGATTATAACTGGTTGTAACAGCCTGCCGTGACTCATCGGCCGCAGAAGACGGTTTTTGAGCTTACAGCCCCAAAGCCCATAGCGGAGCTTTACTCCATCGTGCCGAAGGAGGACAGAATCAGACCTAAACGACAGGCAAAATAAAGGCCGCTATAAGCGGCCTGAGTGCAACCAAGAAAACACTCGCCTGGATAACTTGTAACTCAGCCAGCGCATCAGTACTTTCTTGAGTCAGAGCCTACGCCATCCCCAAGGTCAAGATCAGGGTCATTCGTCATAGGGCAACAACCATGGCCGCAGCCCTCTGAACCCCCTAGACCACCCGAGTAAAATACACCGTGACCTGCCCGGTATCCCCCGAGCGCTGTAGCCCCGCGATCAGCTTCACCAGGCGCCCCTGCTCCATGGCCTCCTTGACCGGCTTGAGCAGCGCGCGCTGACCCAGCGGCCTCAAATCGAAATGTCGGTTGAACCAGCCATCCGTCAACTGTCGTGGGCCCCCTTGGTAGCGGGTCATGGGTATCGAACGCTTGTCGGTCCATTTGAGCATGATGTAGTAGAGATGCTCCGAGTTCGGGTGAGTACAGAACAGGTTGACCGTATTGAAGGACTGGGATTTCGGGACCTCGGTCACGACAAAGCCATGACGATGCAAGATGTCGATCACGGCGTTCTCGCTGTTCGAGGCCAACTCGGCAATACGGGCCGCCCCCCTGGCGTCGAAAAGCCGGGGATTAACGGCCTGGGGCGGATCGAAGTCCAACCGGGAAAAACCCGCTGTATCGGCCGCACCACCGATGCGCAGGTAAGTCTGCCCCAGGGGCCGGGCATCGAGTTCGCGCAACAGCACATCCATGCGCACGCCCCGCGAGCTCCAGGCTTCCTGCGTGCGCTTGAGCGCGACCATCCGGGTCGCCGTGGCCGACGAATACTCCATATCGGTTCGCTCGATCAACCGACGGGCCGTCTTGCGCAGACTCACCGGCGTCATGCCCGCCAGGGGTTGCGCCAGGGACTGCTCCAGAGGCTCGTTGAACAAGGCGGAACGCACTGTCCAGCTCTGGCTGCGCGGATCAAAAGTAGCCGGTACCGGCTGTTCGTCCAGGCGCGTCCACCAAAGGTTGAAGTCGGCCTCGGCATGGGCAGACAACGGAACGGGACGTTTCAGAAAAACGATATCGGGGTGAACCCCGGAACCATCGGGAAGCAGTTCGAAATAACGATCATCGATCTTCAGCAGTCGAACGTGTTCAGCCCCCCGCCGTGCATACAGCCCCCGGCTCGCCGACAACTCCACGACCTGGTCGCTTTCCAGGACCAATCCCCGGGTCTTCCAATCCACGGGCAACAAGGCCGGCCGGCGGGTCATCCATTCCAGTTGCAGCACGGGAGCACCGGCGGACTCCGGCAACGCAGGCCGCGTCCAGGGTTGCCACATCGCGCGACTGGGGCCCGGCTGCGGCTCGGGCGCATCGGCACGCAACAGGTGTTCGCCCGGCTCGCGGATATACAGAATCAGCTCATTGTCCTGTACGGCGGTTTTCTTCAAGCGCAAGGCACTCTCGCCCTTCGGCCGGTAGACCTCGTAGCCGGTGCTGCCATCGGTGATGAACTGCACGCCGTTTTTCGCGTAGCTGCCGGCATTGGCCGGACCGTGCAGGGCCACCGCATCGTCAGGGGGAATCTTCGCTTCATACCCCGGGAGCAAGGGCTTGGGCTTTGACGCAATCTTCGTTTTCAGGGCCATCGCGCCTTTCTGAGACAAGCCCTGCCGACGATCGAGGGTCCGCAAGGCCGCGCGCGACCAGCCTCCACGACCGACCCGTAGCGGCCGGGAGACCGCACCGACACCCTTGCTCAGCGGGTAGAAGGTCAACGCGACGTCGACCAGCGTCATATGCACCGCCTTGAAGAGTTCGAAGGCATCGCGCGGATCACCGCTACGGTGAAACTGACGCACAGCCACCGCCGTCTCCCGGACATTGACCGCAATACTGACCACGGGCACCACCGACAACACCCTGAGCCAGTAGGCCGAGCGCTGTTCGCGTTCACGCAACTCGCGCAGCTGGGACAATTGTCGAGCCGAATTCGACACCATCCGGGCCCGCTGCTGCGCCCGCAGGACAAAGGCATGCGCCAGCACCAGCGACAGGTCCCAGCGTTGGGTTTTCCTGAACCGCAACCAGCGTCCGGGATTTTCCGCGATCTCGCGCTTCACCTCCTTTTCCAACGCCGCGGAATCCGGCACGGGTTGCTCCGGCTCGCTCGTCCACCAGCTCTTGATGGCCTTGAACAACGAAGTGGGTTTGACCGTGGCCATCGGACCGATCCCCAAAGGCGTCAAGCCGATTGGCCGCCGATCATCGCGCGCAGGCGCCAGGAGCCTTGAGCGCAGCGCCTCCGGGTCTTGCTCGGCGGGATAACCCTCGATGACTTCCGCCTCCCAACCGGCCGCCAGCCTTTGCACAATATCCGCCACCCGCTGCGGCGCCCGCTCGATATTGACCAGTGCCCGTTGCGCCGTCGCCAGGTCGGCGTGCTCGGTCAGCACCTGCTCATGGGGAGCGCCCGGCAAATAGATGAGCGTTCGTGCAGAAACCTTGTCGTGGATGGCCACGGCATTGCCCACATGCCGGGCCCAGGCAAAACCCCGGCCGGCGAAGGTGACAAAGTGCAATTCGAGTTCAAGCTGCTCGGTGCGCAGGTCGGCGGCAGACTCCAGATTCAGGGCCCTCTCGAAAACCTCGGCGGCCCAGTCGCTGAGCCCCTGTTGCCGAGCGCTGAACAATTCCATTCGGGCCCGCTGCCTGACCAGCCGATACAACAGCACCTGATCGAACGCCCGTAGCGGTTCGAGCCTGGGATCATCGACGCCGTAAAAAGCCCGCTGGATCAGGGTGTCGTAGTGGCCGCCAAGATCGAGTGCCGAAATCGTCGCCATCAGATAATCCGGCGTCAGTCGCTGTTGCCAGGTGCGATCCAGTATTCGTCCATGCTGCAACCGACGTTTGGTCGCGGGCGCTTGCGGATCGAGGTTTTCCAGGGCCAGGCGCAAGAAGCTGCAGGTCGTGCGCCCCTCGCTGACCACCGTCTTCGGACCCGCCTCGCCCACCGTGCGTTCAGGATGCCCGGCCCACACCCGCTCGACGCTGTCGGGAAGGTCGAACAGCGGCTTGTCGATATCCAGTTCCGGGTAAAAACCATCGCGCTTGAGCTGCTCGATGATGCTCTCCCGGGCAAAGTCGTCCAGGTCCGGTAGCTGGAGTTTCAGCTTGAGCTCCAGGGCATGCATATTTCTCTGATAGCGGGCCAACAGTCGCGCGTACTGCTGGCGGACCGGGCGGGCTGCCGTCGGCAGCCAGTCGGGAAGGCCTTGCGCCTGCTTCGCACCGAGCTGCAGCAGCGCAATATTGTCCAGCGCGCGCTCGCGGGCATCGTGATCCGGAACGCCCAGGTTCTCCTCCAATTCATGGGCCAGCAGTTGCAGGGAACTGTGGGCGTCGCCAATTTCAGAGAACGGCCGCAAACCGCTCTCGACCAACCGGCAGACCCGCAGGTGGTCCTGGATCTGTTGCTGGAGTCCCTGTTGCAGGGCGTCCCTTTCAATCGCTTGATAGTGGATGGGAATCCGCTCGCCGTCAGGCCGTCCCCGCACCCAGCGACGGGCCTCGCCACGCCGGTCCCGGGCAATCAACGGCCAGAAGCTTTCGCACTCTGGGCTGCGCAGGCTGACGTCCAGCTGTTGCGAGAGACTGTCGAGGGTCATGAAGCGTTGCAGCCCGCCCAGACGTCCCGGCACAAACAGCAGTGCCGATACGCTCAAACGCGGATCGGCCAGCGCGGCTCGGGTGCTGATGACGCAGGCGCCCGTCAGCGACCACCCTGAGGCCGCCGGCCCCAGGCCGATCGCGGCGACCACTGTCTCACTGGCCAGACGCACATCCGCCACAGGCTGTGGCAGCACATCAAGCAGGCGCGCCCGTTCCTCCTGATCGAGCAGCCCGAGCTGATGCTGCATCTTCGCCTCGTGCAAAAGCCCCTGGCAGCGCCCGCTGAGCAACTTGTCTGAAAGATCGTTCCCCGTCTGGTCCCGGGCGTTCCAGAATTCGGCCTGGCCGTATCGGTCCCTGTCCTGAAGCAGGCCCTGGACATAAACCACCAGTTGTCGCCAAAGAGTGTGGCGTGTCAGCAACTCGCCATAGGCCGGCGTGTCGCGCCCGGGGTCCTGTTCATCGAGCAACTTGAGGAGGCCAAGCTCCTGCTGCCGAACCTTGCCCTGGCGCAGGCGCACGGGAAGATCAGCGGCCAGGTGGCCGAAGCTGATTTCCAGCCTCCGACGACGCTCATCATGTCGAAGCCTTTGTGCAAGCATCGTCCTCAGGGGCGGCAAGCCGGTCAGCGCCGTGCGCGACTCCTGCATGGCGTCCACCGCCTGCAGCGGCGTCAGGTGCCCGACATCGACCACCCCATCGGGCAGCATATACGCCCTGTTGAGCAACAACGCGGCGGCCCACTCGTTGGCCAACTGGGTATCCAGCCGGCTCAGGGCACTGTGGGCCAGGGCATCGCCGCCAAGCTCGGTACACCCCTGGAAGCGGTAGGCCAGGGCTGGGCCATCCGGTTGGGGGAACAACTGATGGCGCTCTTGTAGCGCAAGCAACTGCCAGGGCCGATAATTCCCCGGTTCGTTGAACAGCTCCGCGAGCCGGTGTTGCATCTCGGCGTGGCTGGCAAACTCGAAAAACTCCTCCAACACCCCAGGCACGAAAATCAGCTGCCTCCCCCGCTCGGAGCTACCGGAACCCCGCAGGTGCAAAGCGCCGCTCAAGACCACCGTTGCCGCCCCCGTTCCCGGCCAGACCAGCTCCGACACCCTGAGTCGCCCCCAGCGGCCGCCGGCAAGCACCCGCGCTTGCGGGGTCGGTGCGTCCAGCAGGCCCATCAGCATGTTGAATCCGGCAGCGGACAAGGCATCAGTGCCATAGGCCAACAGGGCCTTGTCGTGAAACTGCAGCTTGTGCAGCTCGATCAGGCGCTCGCGCCGTGACAGAGGGCTATCGCACGCCGGCTCATGCCAATAGCCGCGCAGGGCCGTGTCGAAACGGGAAGACAACCCTAAGCGCTTCAGACGTGCCAGCACCTGCTCCGGGTCCAGTGCCAAAAGCCTCTCCGGTTCGTCAGCCAGACTCAGGCGCACGGCATGACCCGGCACCAGGGACAGGAACGGATTGCGCAACAGCGACATGGCCACCTGCGCCAGGGTCCGCGCCGTTTGGCCGTCGCCGGAATGCAACGGCGGGGCGAACACCAGTTGGTGCGGATCGTGTCCGAAGGCCTCGGTCAGGATCTGCTTGAGCAATGCACCGATCCGCGGCGCTTGCGCGAAGAGCTTCCTGAGTTGATGCTGGCTATCGAGCCCACGCACCAGCGCCGCCTGGAGCCGGTTGAGCAACAAGCTGGGGCGCTCCGCGGTCGCAATACGTTCATCGAGTTTCTCAGCGAGGCGCTCCAAGGTGGCGCCACGGGGATCGGGTAAAACCGCTACCGGCTCGACGGGCTCCCCGGGAGGGTCCGCTACGGAGGTTTTCATAGGATTTCCCTTGTTCCATGGAAAAAGGGAAAAGCGTAGAGCGCGAAACGACGTCCCCGTGCACTAGATAGTTAAGGTGCGGGCCTCACCGCGAACCGGCGCTACAGCGACGGGCGATTGCCGTCATCCTCCGATGGCAGCTGGATGATCGCAGGCGCGGCCAGCGGCAGCTCCTGCGGTTCAACGCGATACAGCGGCGTAATCACTTCAAGCACCCCGCCATGCTCATCGTGATGCACGATCATCGTCGCCGACTGGCGCATCCGCGCGAAGTTGTCCTCGCTGAGCTTGAAACTGCGGCTCAAGCCCTCATCCCCGACCACCGGCGCGGGCAAACGGCGCCGACTGAAACCACGGCTCTTGCGCTGCTGATAACGCGCCCAGGCAATCAATACCGCCGCATTCAGCAGGCCGACCCACAGATAAACCTCCAGGGTATTGACGGCGTCGAAGAACGAGATATCGATCCGCGGCCCCGTATGCCCGTCGAACAATGGTATCAACCCCTGGATCAACAGGTACCACAGCCCGGCCCAGGCCAGCACGGTCAGGACCACATCCACCAGCACCATGAACGGCCGCTGGCGGGTTCTGATGATTTTCATGACCGCACCTTCTGCTTGTCGTCATCGACGGGCTTGATCCCCCGGTCCGGACTGACCCAGCGCGCCCGCTTGCCGCTCTGGCGGAACAGCACCTGGGGAAAGCTGACCAGGGTGGTGAAGAAGCTGATGAGCCAGAACACCAGTGGATACCAGACCACCCAGAACATGATTTTCCACAGGTCTTTTTCGTAGCGGCGGTCGATCAGCAGGCTGACCGCGAACTGCCCCAGGCAGACCATTGCCAGCAGCAACCCGGTAAAGGCCGGCGGCACGATGCGGTGCACGGCAATCGAGGCCGGCATTTCGATAAACAGCCCCATGCAGTAGAAAACAATCGACAACAGCAGGGTGAAGGCCCAGCCGGTCGACAGGCAGTACTCGAACAACAGCGGCCACAGGTAACGATGGTTCCACTGCCAGATGCCCCGGATGTTCTTGAACAGGACCTCCGCGCCACCCCGGGCCCAGCGCAACCGCTGTTTCCACAGCCCACGCAGGGTCTCCGGCATGAGGATCCAGCACAGCGCCCGCGGCTCGTAGAAAATGCTCCAGTGATCCAGTTGCAGCTTCCAGCTGATATCGATGTCTTCGGTGATCATGTCCGGGCTCCAGTAGCCCACCCGGTCCAGCGCCGTACGGCGGAAGGCGCAGATCACCCCGGAGATGGTGAAAATCCGCCCGAAGACCCGCTGCGTGCGCTTGATCAAACCGATGATCGAGGAAAATTCACCGACCTGGACCCGTCCGACCAGGGTCGAGCGGGTGCGGATCCGCGGATTGCCGGTGACGGCGCCGAGGCGCACGTTCTGCAACAGCGGCGCCACCAGGTAGGCCGCCGTGTGCGGTGCCAGCAAGGCGTCGCCGTCGATGCACACCAGGTACTCGCTGCGGGCCGCCACGGCGCCCATGCGCAGGGCCACCGCCTTGCCCTGGTTCTGCGCCAGATGAATCACCCGCAAACGCGGGTCGAGCAGTGCCAGGCTGTCGAGCAACGGGCCGGTGTTGTCGCTGGAACCATCATTGATGGCGATCACTTCGATGTTGGGGTAATGCTGGGCCAGCGCGGCCTCGATGGTCTCGGCAACATTGTCCCCTTCGTTGAAGCAAGGGATCAGGATCGAAATCAGCGGCTCACCCGCCAGCGCCGGGGGCAAGGTATCGGCTTCCCAGGGCCAGTGGCGTTCCCAGTGCAGCCAGAAGTACAAACCGCCGGCCATCCACAAACCCGACATGAACAACGGGTAGAAAAATACGAAGTCCATCAGGAATTGCCCGGTGACCAGAAAAATCACGCCGAGGGGAAACCCCAGGACGAGCGCCAGGACGACCAGAGCCAGGATTCGATCCATCATGATCTAGGGATTCCACTTGTTGGACAGTGCCGGGCGCACGGCCTGCACAGCCGGGCGGCCATCCAGGAAGTTGTCCGGGTAATAACCGAAACTGCTGGCGCCCTGGCGCTTGAGCCGTCCCATCCAGTCAGCCAGCAGTTCACCGTCGAGGTCCGTCGCCGGCTTCTGCCGCCAGTCCCGAGCCTGCAACTCGAACACCGTGCGATCCAGCGCGCCGGGGCGTTGCTTGACCTTGCCGACCAGGCCCTCCAGCCAGTCGCCCGCCTGTTTCTCGCTCTGCCCTTCCATCAGCGGCATGGCCATGGGCACGGTCCAGTCGTAGCTGGCGAGGAAGTCGTCGAGGTTCTGGGCGAACCAGGTTTCACTCTGAGGATCGATCACCGGCTCCGTGAACAGGTTGCGCGCGGTCTGTACCTGCGGGCCGCGAATGGCGCGGACCCTCGCGGTGAGTTCGGCGGTGAAATCGATCAGGTAGCGGCTCTTGAACCGAGTCCAGCGTTGCAGTGTCGCCGGATCACCGCGCAGGGCACCGAGGGTGCCCGGCAGGCCATTGGCGGCGTAGGTCCGTAGTGCCTGCGGGCTAGCATCCTCGAAGTCGGACAGCACGGCATCGTCGTGGTAGAGAATGCCGTCGACCGAGGTCAGCCGGGCCACGTCTTCGTAGATCTCACCAATGATCCGCCGCACGTTCGGATCGAACGGCGACAGGCGCTTGTATTGTTTCGGGTCCACCGAGGCCTGCCCGCTGGCCGGATCCCAGCGCGTCACCCGGGGCAGTTTTTCATCCAGGGCAAAACTCAGCACCGGCATCCAGGCGAAGACCTTGACGTGGGCCCGGGTGTGCAGTTGCCAGGCAACGCGATTGAACAGGTCGGCGCGCATCGGCAGATGGCGGTTGGGGAAGTACAGCGAACGCGCCAGGCCGTCCCCCGCCGGATCGGCGAACGCTTGCAGGAACACGGTATTGGCGCCCATATCCGCCACGTGCTGGACCAGCATGCCGAGGTTGGCTTCCTGCTGGGCCGGGTTCGGGTCGTAGACATTATCCAGGTCGACATGCACCACGCGCATTGGCAAACGGTTCTGCACCGCGACAACAGCACTGGCGTAGTGCGCCCCATCCGGGTCCGCCGCCACCAGCAGGCGCGGGCTGTTCATCAGTTGGTCGAGGCTGTCGATACCGTCGTCCAGGGTCAGCGCGATCTGGTAGCCCTGCTCCTTGATGACTTTCAATGCAGTGCCATCGGCGGTGCCGTAAGGCCAGATCCAGACCCGCGGCGAATAACCGGTGGCCGCACGAATCTTCGCCGAGATGGCCAGCACATCCGCGCGCGTGCGAGCCTCGAAATCGGCCTCGCTTTCATAACGACCGGTCGCCGAATCGTAGCGCCGGGTCGCCGCCGCCGGTTGCAGGTTGCCCTGGGGATTGGCGAGCATGCCGTGATGGTTGGCGTTGGTGTGCGCGACGATTTCCACCAGTCCCGAGGACGCTACTTCCTTGATCTGCGCCCAGTTCAGAAACATGGAGCGCGGGCGCATGTCACCGGCAAAATCCACCGGTTTATCCGCCGGGGTATCCATCCAGACGCCGACCGGGGCCAGCAAGGCCGGCCATTGATAGCTCCTGAGCAGCGGCATCACGCGGGTGTAGAAACTCGCGTAACCGTCATCGAAGGTCAGCAAAATCGCCCTTGGCGGTAACTCGGGCCCACCCTTGCGCGCCGCCAGGATCTGGTCCACGGTCACCGGCCGATAGCCATTCTCCCGGAGCCACGCCAGCTGCTCGAGCAAGCGTTCGGTGCGCACGGCAACCACCGCCTGGTCCGGGTCGCGGTCCTCAATGTCATGGTAGGTCAGGCTGAGAAAATGATTTTTCGGCCAGGGTGCTTCATTGATCGGCACGCTACGCTGCGCGGGCGCGACAAATTCGACCGGCTTCTGGGCACAGGCACCGATCAGCAAGGCTCCCAGCAACAGGATGCAACGCGTGATCCAAGGCATCATCATCCCCTTCTAGAAACGGTAGGTCAGATCGACGGTCAGCCGCACGTCGCGTTCGCGGTCACCGTCATAGGGCCGACTGATCCAGCTCAGGTTGGCTCCGGCCTCCAGCACATCGTTCCAGCTCACCCGCTGGCCATACCCCAGCAGCGCAACGGCACCTGTCGAATAATCGCGCTGGCTGTAGGTCCCGGCACCGACCTGGAATTGCTGGCTCCACTGGGTTTCGTAGCGGCTATAAAGCACATGATTGACGTTCACCGTCGGCAGCACGCTGAAGTCGGACTTGGGGTTGAAGTACGGCACGTCTTCGCTCTTGCTGTTGTGGCTGGTGCCGACCTCCAGGCCCAGGTCCACCTGCACATGGGCCGTGCTGTAGATACCTTCGCGTCCGGTAAGCAGGGCCTCGGTACGATTGTTGCCGTCGCTGAAATGCGAGGGCGTGACCGCCAGCTTCCACTCGCGGCTTTCGTCGGCGCGCCAACGCAGGAATGCACTCGCCGAATTGGCGCTGATGTCGCTGTTCAAGGCGCGCAACGGCGTCGCCGCCGACAGCCGTTCGAGGCTGCCGCCGTATTGCCAGTGATCGTTGATATCGAAGGCCGCCGCCAGGCGCGCGCCGAGTTTGTCGCCATAGCCGTAGGACTGGTTGGAGACCTCGGCCTGCAGGGTCATGTCACGGGTCCGATCTTCGATACCAAGCCGCTGCCAGCGCCGTCGGGCGTCTCCTTCGGTGAAGCGGCCAAAGGCGTAACCGGCCCCGGCGAACAGCCGCCAGTCCTCATTGATCGGCGGACTGTAGAGCGTGCTTTCAATGCCGTAGTCGCGACTGCCGGTCACCGCACCGGCACCGGCGGCGCCGCCACCGAAACTCTTGCCGGTATAGGCCTCGACCCGCAACTCGGCCATGTCATGGACTTCGCGCAGACGCTCCAGGCGCTGGACCTGCAGGCTCTCGGCAAACCGTGCGGCAACGTCGTCGGTGAGCACATCGAGCTGGCGCCACTCCTGCAACGCCAGGGCGGTGTTGGCCTGCGCCACTTCCAACCCCAGGTCGCGCGGCGCCTCGCTTTCGGTTTCCTTGTTCAAGGCCTCGGCACGCCGTGGCCACTCACGGGCCAGGTACATATCGGCCTGGGCCACCCGCAAGCCGACCTCGCCTGGCGCCTGTGCCACCAGCGCCTCCAGACCTTGCTCGCTGGCGGGCAGATCGCCGTTGTGCTGCCCCATCTGCGCCGCCAACTGCTGGGCGTCCAGCCAGGCATCGTTGGGAACACCGCCCGGCACGCCCTTGAGCTGCAATCGCGGCGGTACGGTGAGCGCCAGCGCGTCCGCCAACGCGCGGGCTTCTTCCGGCTGGTCGCTTTCAACCAGGGCATAGACCAGCGCCGAGGTATCGCCCGCCTGGTCGATGGGGTCCGCGCTGGGTGCCGCGAGAATCTGCCGATACAACGCCACGGCCTTCTCCGGTTCGCGCACCGCGAGGTAAGCCGAGGCAATCCAGCGCTGGGCATAGGGTGGGATCGTCACCCCTTCATCGATCAGTTTTTGCGCCTCGCTCAGCACCTCGGCATTGCGCGAGCGGGCCTTGAGCGCACCCAGGCGATCGATGCGCCAGTGCACCACATCATCATGGGCCTGCGGGTCCGCGGACCAGGCCGCGAGCAAGCGGTCGTAGTCGGCCAGGGCACGATCGGCGACGACAAAACGTTCCTGTTCGGTTCGGGTCGGCAGCTCGGCCAGGCGGACCCGCTCGGCGGCCAGCTCGCCTTCAAGGCGCCGGGTCGCGGCCGCGTCGATCAGCCCGGGATGCCGCTGGGCCAGGCGCAGGGCCGGTTCCGGCAGGCGCGTGCGCTCCAGGGCGAACAGGTATTCACGCATCACTTCGGGTTTATCCGACGCCCGGATAAAAGCCTGGTCGTACTCGAACAAAGCATCACTGTTAGCGCCCGAGCGGGTCAGCGCATACCCCAGGGCCATGCGTCGGGCCGGGTCGTTGGGTTGTTTGTCGACCTGTTCCCGCGCCCGGCGCACCGCATCCTGCGGGTCACCGCCATCGGCCTCGGTAATGGCCAGGCCCAGTTGCAGGTCGGCATTCTGCGGTTCGCGCTCCAGGGCCTGGCGATACAGGCGCTCGGCCTCATCCCAGCGTTTCAGGTTGCGATAGGCGCGGGCGACGGCGGTCAGGGCCTGGGTCGGCAAGACCCGCTGGGCACCCTGGGTTTCATAGACACTGACCACTTCGGCGTCCAGCCCGGCCCAGCTGGCGATCTGCAAGTGATCGCTGATCTGGCCGGCGGATTGTTGCGAGGCGGGCAGCTGGCGCAAGAGCACCAGTGCCGGGGTGTAACTGCCGTCACGGGCCTGTCGGATAAGCTGGTCGTAGGCGGCATCGGCGAAGGCATTGAGGGGCCAGAGCAACTGGCTGCACAACGCCACTCCCAGCAACGTGTGCAATCTGCCCCCGAGGCAGAGTTGAGCATTACGCGGCATATCGTCCATTTCCCCAATGACAGCCGGAGTTCAATGCTCCTGCCTGATGCAGACACACAGGGGAGCCTAGCGACAGCAGTCGAAAACGTCGCCCGCCTGTCGTTCTCGAAGGGTAGACCAAAAAAACAAGCTCAATACGTATTCAGTCGGTACTCACTAAAAAGACCTGGGGCAACGCGCGGTCAGTCCTGCCAGAGAGGCAGGCACAGCGTGAACGTCGTGCCCTGGCCCTCGACGCTGGCGCAGTGAATACGCCCCTCATGCCGGTCGATCACCGCCTTGACCATCGACAGTCCCAGCCCCAGGCCTTCGGTGTTGTCAGGGCCGGCAAAGCGTTTGTACGGTTCAAAAAGCTGCGGCAATGCCTGTGCGCCGATGCCCCGCCCCTGATCGCCAACGCTGCAGGTCAGTTCATGCTCCGCTACCGTTACATCGAGGCTGACGAAGGTGCCGGAAGGGCTGTACTTGATGGCGTTTTCCAGCAGGTTGAACAGCGCCCGGGTCAGCAGTGAGGCATCAGCCCGCACCAGGCTTTCATCGACCTCGTCGAGCCGATGGCGCAGCTCGATGCCCTTGAGCTGGGCCAAAGGGGCCACCTGGTCGAAGGCGTCCAGCACCAGCATGGCGAACAGCACCGGCTCGAAGGTGTAAGCCTCCGACTCGGCCTTGGCCAACTGCACGAAGGCCTCGGTCAGACCCAGGGCCCGGCGCACCTGCTGTTCGATCTGGCGATAGAGCGGCGCATCGTCGTGCTGCGCGCGCTGCACTTCCAGCAGTGCCAGGATCGCCGAGTGCGGCGCCCGCAGGTCATGGGACAGAAAGCGCAACAAGGTCGCCCGTTGCTGCTCGGCCTCACGTGCAAGACTCAGGTCCGCCAGGCTGAACAGCCAGCCGACGGTGACTTCATCTTCCGTTGACCGCAGCGGTGCCAGGTCCAGATGCAGGGTGCGCTGGCGACTGTCGCGAAATTCCTGGCTCGGCAGTTCGGTCAATGCTGGCCGCACTGGCCCGCCAACACCGGGAAAGCCAAGGCCCGCCAGGCAATCGAGCCAGTCCTCACCGACCAGCATGGGTCCCAGCAGGTCACGCGCGCTGCGGTTGGCGAGCAGCACCTGGCCCTGGGTGTCGGTGATCAACGTTGCCACGGGCAGGCATTCCAGGCCGTCGGCCATAAACCGCCGGGTATCGCGGGTGCGCCCGAGGGCCTGTTCCAACGCCGCGATGCGACCTTGCAACACATCACCCTTGGGTACCACGACCCGGCGCCGTTCTGGCAGCACCCTGGGCTCGTCGTTCAGACGGGCCAATTCCCAGCCGAAGTAAGCCAGTACCGCACTCAGGCGCCGCCAGTTCCAGATCAGGTAAGCCAGCAAAAAACCGCTCAGGCTGGCGGCCGGCGACCACCACAGGCCGAACCGCAACAACCCCCAGGCCGCCAGCAGCACCGCCGCCATGCTGCCGAGCGTCAGCCACAACGCATAACGCGCACGCAACAACAGCCCGCCCAGCAGGAGGGCCACCGCCAACACCGACAACAGCATGCCCGGCAGTGGCGCCAGCTCGACAATGCTGCGCTGCTGCAACAGGCCATTGAGCAGGTTCGCCTGGATCTCCACCCCGGCGGTGGTGCCGGCCTGCTCGGACACCGGCGTGACATAGCGATCCCCCAGGCCCGGTGCGGTCGCGCCCACCAGGATCAGCCGATCACGCAACAGCGTCGCCGGCACCTCACCGCGCAGCACGCTGATATAGGGCACGCTGGGGAAGCCGCCAGCCGCCGCGATAAAGGGCACCAAGATGGCGTTCTGCCGTTGCCATCCGTGGAGCTCGGAAACACTTCCGGCACCGGGCATCGGTTGCCGCTCAGCCTCCGGCAGCGCCATCTGATAGGCCAGCCAGGCCAACTGCTCACGGGGCTGGTGGACCGGACCTTCGCGCAGGAATACCCCGCGCACCACGCCGTCGTTATCCGCTTCGACATTGATATGGCCGACCGCCCTGGCGCAACGTCGCAGCGGTTCGATCGGCCCGATTTCGCCCAGCGCCGTGGCAAAGCGCGGCACGCCTTCGCGCAACAGCGGCAAGACCACATTGCCGGCGCGGCACAGGGCCTGGGCCAGGCGCTCGTCGCCGCTGCCCGCAGCCTCCGGCTCGCTGAAAATCACATCGAACAGCACACCCCGGGGCTGCGCGGCGCTCAAGCGCTCGAGCATTTCGGCATGCACGCTGCGCGGCCAGGGCCAGCGCCCCAGGGCCTCAAGACTGCGGTCATCGATGGTCACCAGGAGGATCCGTGGATCGACCGGCAAAGGGCTCAGGCGGCTCAACCGGTCATAGAGAAAATGGCTGAACGCCAGGTTCTGGCTCAAGGAGAGCATGGCGGTCAGCGGCAGCAACAACAGGCCCACCAGCAGCCATTCGCGCAACAAACCACGAAACAGCCGTTGTGCCTGCGTCGGCTCGCGTCCCTCGTGCCGTCGCCACAACCTCATGGACGCCGGATACCGCAGCTATTGCTCATGAACCGTCCTGGGCCAGTAGTAGATATCGTAGACCCCAGTCTGGCCCTCAAGTCCCTGCTCGTCGAATGCCGACAGCCGCACATGGTAGAACGCCGCCTGCAAACCACTGAAACGGATATCCGGGGTGCTGGAAAAACGTTCCTGCTTGATATTGAGAAACGCCGCGTCGGTGGCGACCTGCGCCCGATAGCGCCGGGCGCCGTCGAGGGGCTGGAGAAAAAGTTGCCAGATCGGCTTGTCGCCACGCTGGCCGTCCTGCCCGAGCAGGCGTGGAGCCGCCAGCAGGTCGACCGGCTTGAGCTCGCCTTGGTCCTGGATCTTCAGGCCCTGTCGGGCATTGACCCTGACCGCGGGCTCAGCCGCAACGGGCAGTTTGTCCCGCGCCTTGTTGCCGGGTGCCGGCGACGCTTCGGCGCGACTCACCGCGACCTGGCCGTCGAGCACTTCAACCAGCGACTGCCCCTCTTCGCTACGGGTGCGAAAGTGCGTACCGCGCACCCCGAGCACGCCGACCGAGGTGCGAATCTGGAAGCGATCATGTTCGCTGATGCGCTTGATCACATAGGACTCGACCTGACCCTGTTCGAGCTGTATCTGCGGGATCGACTGCGTCTCGTCCAGCTGCAAACGCACCTGCGAGTTGGACGGCAGGACGATCCGCGAACCGTCGCCCAGTACCAGGCTGACAAAGGCATCGCCTGAGGTTCTCACCCCTTCGTGTTCATCCAGGCTCATCCCTTCTTCCAGCGCCAGCGGCTTGCCCTTGGCATCCAGCTTCCAGGCCTCGCCCGCCAGGTGCAGCACCACCGCCGGAAAAGGCTGCGGACGGCATTGTTGTTCGCGATCAAGGTAAGGCGCGCGCAGGGCCGGTGTGGCCGCCAGGGCAGCGTGGCCGAACAGGCAGAAGACAATGCCGAGCAGCAGGCTCGGACGGGACGGGAAAGCAGGAAAATACGGGTGCGAAAGAAAGCGTTCGCTCATGGGCTTGGCCGCTCAGGCTCTGGAGGGAGCAGGATCGAAGTAAAGGAACGACGGCACACAACCATCCGGGCCCATCATGCCACAGCGCCCCCAATTGGCCGGGCCACACTGTGTTGCTTTGTATGAATGCACACCGGGGCCTGACGGAAAAATGGCCAAGGGAAGGCATCCTGGCTTCCCTTGGCGGCGGTCCGTGTGGATCCGAACCGCCACCCGTCCGTGGGTCGGACTTGCTCCAAAGTGCCCCTTTTAGTGCTGGAGCTACTCTATGGGTAAAACGGCGGTGCTCGGCGAATCTGTCAGATTTGTTCAGAATTGCCCTTGCCGGTCAGAACACCCAACGCGGCTGCTCCCGTGGGGTGATGACCTCACCGGTGGTCCATAGCGTCGGTGCGGAGAATGGCGCTATCCAGCTGCCCTCGGGCACCACGGGTAAGCGGTCGGCAACCAGCGAGGGACGGGCAGCCCCGTAATGGAACAGCCCGACGACAAAACCGAAACCAAGACACAGGCTCAACCCGGACAACAACCCGAGCACCGCCCAGGATTGCAAAGCGCTGAAACGAAAGGGACTGCCCATGGATCCTTCTCCTTGACCGTGCAAATCGTTACCCTGCGCCTGCCCCCACAAAGGCCGCGGTACGCCGGGTAAAAGCCATTTGACATCAGCCTAGCCAGCCGTCACCGGTCCTTGAGGAAATCGCCAGAATTGTTCAGATTTGACAGCCGACTTACAGACCTTCGCGTAGGAAATAGCCTGTAGAGTCCTCTTTTGAGAGACACATCCGCCGTTAAGCGAGGAGAAAGCTCCAGACATGCGTGTCGCCATACTCGACGACGAACCCGCCGAACTGCGCCGGGTCGAACAGACCCTGGGCCAGATGGCCGGTGTCGGGGAAGCCCCCTGGACCCTGCACGGTTTCGAGCGCGGCGAGGACCTGTTGCGTCAGTTGCGCCGGGAAACCTTCGACCTGCTGATTCTCGACTGGCAGGTGCCGGACCTCAGCGGCCTGGCGCTGTTGCGCTGGACCCGTGAGCACATGGAAGTACCGCCGCCGGTGATCATGCTCACCAGCCGCGATGCCGAGAGCGATATCGTCCTGGCCTTGGGCAGTGGCGCCGACGATTACGTGAGCAAACCGTTCCGCGCCAATGAGCTCAAGGCGCGGGTCAATGCGGTACTGCGCCGGCATGCCGGACAGCGCGGCAATACCAGCGAAATCGCCATCTTCAATGATTTGAGTTTCGACGATGCCGAACTGACCGTGACCCGCTCAGGCCGCCCGGTCAACCTGACCGAGCGTGAGTATCGCCTGGCGCGCTGCCTGTTCAGCAACCTCGGGCGGCCGCTGTCGCGCGAGTACCTCTATGAGCGCTTCTGGCCCCATGAGGAAATACTCTCCTCGCGGCCCCTCGATACCCATATCTATCGCCTGCGCAACAAGCTGGGCCTGACCGCCGAACACGGCTGGCAATTGCTGACGATCTATGGCTATGGGTATCGACTGGAAAGCGTCACCTCTGGCTGAACGCCGCTTAAGGCTGCTCGCCGCCGCTCGCACCACCGAACTTGGTCAGCAGCAAGGTGATGAAATCTTCCACCGGCATTTTCTGCCCGTTGAAGTCCACCTGGCCATTGGCGTAGTGCAGCGTCGAGATGATATCGCTGCCTTGCACCGTCGCCATCTCCGTGGACAAGGCCATGGTGCCGGCCATTTCACTGGCCATCGAGGCTTGCTGGGCAATCGCCTTGGCGTCGTTCTGACCCTGGATCTGCGCTTGCAGGCCCGCCAGGTCGGCGATCATCGGCTTGGACAACGACACCTTGGCATCCAGTTGCGAAACCAGTTGCTTGCCCAGTTCCACCGGTGGCAGGTCGGTGGAAGACGGGTTGGTCAGATCCACCACCAGGCTGGCGCGGCTCTCGCCGTTGGCGGTCTTGATCGAGAAGTTTTCCAGGGCGATCTGCGGCTTGCCGGTCAACACTTGCTTGATGTCCGCTTCGGCCTGGGTCTGCTGGGCCGGGGTCAGTTCCGGAACCGCCGCCTCTGGGTCTTCAGCCCCGGCCGCCTGGGCCTTTTGCAAGGCTTCCAACTGGACCTGATACAGCTTGATCAGCGATTGCATCGCCGGGAAATCCAGGTTCTTCGCCGTCCAGCTCATCTGGGCACTGCCCACCGGCTTGTCGTTGTAGTCGATCGAGGCGATGTTATAGGCCAGGCGTCCGGCGAGCACATTGCCCTGCGCTTGCGTCGAGTCTTTCTGCTCGAAGCCCTTGATGGTGACCACCGCCGGCTTGACCCCAAAGCCCAGCTTGGTCTCGCTCAACTCGAGGGTGTTCTGCCCCAGGTAGAAACCCAGGTCGCTCTTGGTCAGGTCGCTGGCCAGGGTCAGGCCGCTCAATTCGACCTGCACCGGCCCCTGCTCAGGGGTGACCGTGGAGACCTTGAGGTTATCCATATAGCCGTTGAGCTTGATCTTGGCCGCCTGGTCGCTGGCGGTCACCGCAAGGTTCAGCCCGGAGAATTTCAGGCTGCTGGTGGCGTTCGGCGCGAAGTCCAGCGGCACCAGTTCGACATTGCCGTCCACCGAACGGTTGTAGCCCAGGGCAACCTGGCCCTTGAGCGGCGCGGCGCCCTTGGCGGCATCGAACCACTTGGCGGTGGCGTCGTTCTTTTCCAGCTCGTAGTTGCTGTTGACCATCACCGGCGCCAGATTGAACGCCTTGAGACGCGACCACGGCAACGGCCCGTGCTCGATATGGTCGACGAACAGCAGCTCAAGGTCTTTCTTCTCCGCGCCGGCCTGCAGGTTCTGGAACTTGACGCGGTAGTGCGCGGTGCTGGTGAACAGATGGCGATCCAGCGATACCAGCTCGATCTGCGCGCTGCCGCCGGCACTGGCCAGGGCGGTCTTCAGCTGTTGGTTGGCGTCCTGGATCGAAGTGTTCAGCACCCCTTCCAGTTGATTACCGGTGTACCACGCGCCGACGGTGCTCACCGCACCGACCACCACGACAAAACCTAAAAGCAAGCCCGCTGATTTATTCATGAATTGACCCGATCGATGTCCGTTAAATGGAGAAATGCTGGTCTTCCTGACCCCTGACCGGAGCCGGCTCGACAATGCCCGAAGGGACGCAGGGTAGCATTTGCCGGAGCAGGCCCCAAGGCTTTGCCCGCAAGGCCATTGGCCACCACCTCATCCTACGAACAAAAGCGAAATGACTGACAGCGCAGTACGGGAATCGTGCGTTCGGCAGCGCCTATTGGCGTCCCGCGCACGTTTGCGGCGGATCAACAACCGCCGGGCAGGAACAGCAATGACTCAGGAATACTGGACTTCCATCTCATCCAGTTGATGGTCGAAGGTCTTCAAACGCGCGGTCCAGGTGTACACCAGCACCTCGAAGTCGCGGTTGATCACCACGCCGTCCGCCGAGTCATTGCGCGGGTCGCAGACGTCCAGTTGATGCCGCTCGCGGGCCATGGCCGTGGCCACATCGGACAATTCGCGGGCATTGGTCAACCAGTGGCGTTCGTCATGGGCCACTTCGCGGTCGAGTTTCAGGCATTGGATCTTGAGCATCTCAAGGCTTTTTTCCAGCGGCGTACCGGTGAGTTCGCCCATGACTTCCTGGAAGGTCCGACCGGGTTGCCAGTAGCTGCCCCAGAAATAGCGGTCGAAGACCGTTTCGACCCGGCGCAGGGCGACTTTGGTATCCCAGACCAGCACCAGGGTCTTGCTCTGGGAAAGCTGGCGTTTCTTCACCTGC
Organism: Pseudomonas sp. MWU12-2319; assembly: GCF_023242525.1. Taxonomy (NCBI): domain Bacteria; kingdom Pseudomonadati; phylum Pseudomonadota; class Gammaproteobacteria; order Pseudomonadales; family Pseudomonadaceae; genus Pseudomonas; species Pseudomonas sp. MWU12-2319. The sequence goes on along the minus strand of NZ_JALJES010000022.1, from coordinate 47,959 downwards.
TGCCCCTGGTAGCTGGCCCAGGCCACCACGGCGATGGACATCACCGCGATCAAGGCCGTGGCACTGTCGAGAAAGACCAGGGCCTTGTCGATCTGGTGCGCCAGCATCACGCCATAGAAGTAGGTCGCCGAAAGCAGGACAAGCGCCACCACCGCACACCAGAAACCAGGAGCATAAGGGTTTTTCATTATTAGAATCCCCATCGGGCCACGCTGACCACGATGGTTAGGATTCACCCAGTGCTCCCCACCAGCGGCGACCAGCCGATAGTTCAAAGCATAGCAACGGACTCAGGGTTTCGCGTGTTCGGCAGGTGGCGTTCGTCCGCTTTCCCAACCGCCGCCCAGGGCCAGGAACAAATCGATCTGGCTCATCGCGACCTGGGTATTGGCCGAGGCCAGTTGGGCGCGCACATCGGTGTAGGTGCGGGTCGCCTGCAGGTCGGCGAGGAACGAGGCGCGACCGGCGGTGAAGAAGCGGTGCGTCTGGTCCGCCGCCAGCCTGGCCGACTGCTCGGCATCGGCCAGGGCATCGCGGCGGTCGAGTTGCGCGGTGTACTGGGCCAGGCTGGTCTGGGTTTCGCGGATGGCGTTGAGCACCACGCCGTCGAAGTGCGCCAGGGCACCCTGGGTACCGGCCTCGGCTTCGCGGATGCGGGCACGGGCGCCGTTGGTCGGCACGGTCCAACTGATGGCCGGGCCGAAGCCCCAACGGTTGGTCGACGGATCGCCCAGATCCTTGAGGATACCGACCGTCCCCACCGTGGCACCGATGCTGATGTTCGGGTACAGCTCGCCCGTGGCCACGCCGATGCTGGCCGTCGCAGCCGCGAGCCGGCGTTCGGCCTGGCGGATATCGGGACGGCGCTTGAGCAACTCGGCACCGTCGCCCACCGGCAACAATTGAGTGATATGCGGCAGCGCGGCGCAATCAGCGACGCCCGCCGGCAGTTGGTCCAGGGGTTTGGCCAACAGCATCGACAGGCGATACAAACCGGCCTGGCGCGCGGCCTGATAGCGCGGCAGTTCGGCGCGCAGGGATTTGAATTGGGTCTGGGAACGGGTGACCTGGGTTTCGTCGCCACGCCCGGCATCGCGCAGACGCTTGGTCAGCTCGGTGCTCTGGGATTGCAGCGCGAGGGACTCCTCGGCAATCCCGCGCTCTTCGTTGGCCGCGCAGATCTGGGTGTAGGAGCGCACCACATCCGCCACCAGAGTGATACGGGCCACATCGCCCGCCGCCTGGGTAGCGTCGGCATTGGCTTTGGCCGCCTCGATGCCGCGCTGCAAGGTGCCCCACAGGTCGAACTGATAGGACGCGGAAAGCGCGATTTCACCGATATTGGCCACCGGGACCTTTTCCGGCAGCAGGAAGGCCTGGCCGGATTCCTGCAAGCGCTGGGCCCCGGCTTTCACCCCGGCACTGAAACCGCCGGCCGCCTCGGCCTCTTCCACCTGGGCCCGGGCCCGTGACAGGCTAGCCGCCGCCACGCGCAGATCGGTGTTGGACGCCAGGGCCTGGCGTACCAGCTCATCCAGGCGCGGGTCCTGGTACAGCCGCCACCAATCGGTCGGCACCGGCGCCGACACCACATTGTCGCCCTCACCGGCGAGCGTCCCTTGCAGGTCCTTGCGTTGCATCGCCGAGTCGGCCGGCAGGTGATAATCCGGGCCGACCATCGAGCACGCCGACAGCATCAGACCAAGGCCCAGGGTCGCGACTTGCGCCAGCGGTTTCATTGCGCGGCCTCTTTCTTCGGCGCGGCCTTGGCGTCATCGATGATCGACACCGTGGCCGTGCGTCCGGCGATCATGCGGAAGTCCGCCGGCACGTCGTCGAAGGCGATGCGCACCGGAATCCGCTGGGCCAGGCGCACCCAACTGAACGCCGGGTTGACGTTGGGCAGCAGGTTCGTACCGCTGGTGCGGTCACGGTCCTCGATCCCGGCGACGATGCTTTCGACATGCCCGCGCAACCGCGCGTTGTCACCGATCACCCGAATGTCCACGGCCTGGCCGACATGAATGCCGTCGAGCTTGGTTTCCTCGAAATAACCGTCGATATGGAAGGAGCTGCTGTCCACCACCGCCAGCACCGGCCGGCCGGCCGTGACGAACTCCCGCTCACGGGGCGCGCGGTCGTTGATGTAGCCGTCCACCGGACTGCGAATCACCGAACGATCGAGGTTCAACTGCGCGGCGTCCACCGCCACCTGGGCTTCGGCCAGGGCCAGTTCGGCACGGGCGACCCGCGACTGGCTTTCTTCCAGTTGCTCGCCGGCCACCAGGTTACCCAGACCCCGGTTGCGCTTGTTCTCGCGCTGGGCCTGGGCCAGGGTTTCCTGGCGGTCGGCGACGGCGGCCTTGGCCTGGCGCAGCGCCAGCTTGAAGCGATCCTGGTCGATGCTGAACAGCACCTGGCCGCGGCTCACCGGCTGGTTGTCGCGCACCTGCACCTGCTGGATCAGGCCGGACACGTCCGGGGCGATCTGCACGATATCGGCGCGGATATGCCCGTCCCGGGTCCAGGGCGCGAACATGTAGTACATCACCATGCGCCAGACCACCAGGCAGGCGAAGATCACCACCAGCAAAGTCAGGACTACACGGCCAATGGTCAAAAGAGGTTTTTTCATGTCATCAGGTATCGACTGAACGAATCCACAACGCCCAGCAACAAAGCGTAGAGACCGACGTTGAACAAGGCCCGGTGCCAGACCAGGCGGTAGAAGTGGACGCGCGTCAACAGCCCGTGCACCACCAGGTACAGCGCATACGTAATGCCCATCAGCACCAGCAGCGTGGGCAGGAACACCCCGCTGATATCCAGCTCACCGATCATAACGGCACTCCATTGATCCCATACGGAACGCTCTCCGGCTGATCGCCGCTATCGACAAACTCGACGCCGGGCAACAACGCCAGGCGCAGGCCACTCAAGGCGTGCAACAGGTGCAGGCGGGTTTCGCCATCGTCCAGGCCCTGGGAACTCAAGGCCCGGCGCGTGCGGTCCATCGTCATCAGCAAAGGCGCCGGGGCCGGCAAGCGCTCGCGGGCCTTGAGACAGGCACGGAAGTACTCGCCGACCTCTTCCACCACCTGTTTGAGCAACACATTCGCCACCCCCAACACACGCGGGGTGTAGGCCAGCAGGTCGAGCAGGTTGAGCGCGACCCGCAATTCGCGCAGCGCCGCGCCGGTGTCCTGGCCGGTCATGGCCAGGCGCGGCAGGTGCTGCATCAGCCGGTCGAGCATCTGCGCGCCCAGGTGCCGGTGTTCGGCCAGGGTCGCCGGCTCGGTCAGCCCGACGATGTCGTGCCAGCTGAAACGGGTCAGGCGCTTGGCCGCCAGCTCGGCGCCGAAAGGCCGCGCCACCAGGGTCCAGACAAAAGCGAACAGCAGGCCCACGGGACCGGCCAGGTTAGCGTTGGAAAAGTTCAGGAAGTCCGCGTCATAGGCCCCTGAAATGCTGATAAAGGACGAGGTGTTGACGATGGTCAGCAAGGTCCCGAGGTAGAAACGCGGCTGCACGGTGAGGGTGCCGACGCAGATAAAGGGCACGGCGAAGGCCAGCACCAGCATCGGGAAATCGTGCAGGTTGGGTAGCACCACGAACAGGTAGAGGCTGGCGAAAATCACCGACATCGCGGTCCAGAAAAAGAACCGGTAGATCTGTGGCGCCGGGTCGTCCATCGCCGCGAAAAAGCTGCAGGCCACCGCCGCGAGGATCACCGCGCTGGCCCCGTCGGTCCAGCCGAGCAGGATCCACAGCACCGAAGCGACGATGATCGCCAGCACCGTCGAGCCCGCCGAATAGAGCATCAGGCCACGGTCGAGAAACGGCGTCAGGCGGCCCAGGCGCCAGTGGCGATAGACCGCGCGCCAGCTGTCCTGGCTTTCGCACTGGATGGCATATTGCAGGCTGCGCAGGTCCTGCCACAGGTCAATCCATTCGCCGAGGCGGTAGAGGGCGTTGGAGAACAGCAACTGGCGTCGGTCATCCAGCTCGAGCGGGCTCGGTTGCAGGCTCTCGATCTCGGCCCGCAGGCTTTGCCAGCGTTCAACCGGCGCTCCTTTTGTGGTGCTTTCCAGCCATTCGCGGGTGGCCACGAGCAAGGGTTCGAAACGCGCCACCAGCTCCGGCGTGCGCCGCTCCATCGCATACAGAGCATCGTCCAGGGCATCGACCACCGGCAACAGGTGAATCATCCGCCCGCGCAACTCCTTGGTGTTGCGCACGGTCTGCGGCCGGGCACCTTCGTGGGGCAACTGGCCGATCATCAATTCAAGGCTGTTGAAGGTCGCCACCATCGCCGAGCGCAGCGCGCTGACTTCATCGGCCTGCACGTTGCGCGAAAGGAAACGCAGGCTGTAGGTCGAGGCATCGCCGAACCATTTGCCCGCCGCGTCGATAAACACCGGGGCCAGGCGCCGGGGCCAGAACATGCTGCCGACCACCGCCGCCACGGCGATGCCGAGAAAGATCTCCTCGGTCCGCGACACCGCCACATCGAACACCCCCAGCGGGTTGTCAACCACCGGCAGGGCGATCATCGGCATGGTGTAGCCGGCGAGCATCAGTGCGTAGCTATTGGCGGTACGCAGGTGTAGCGAGAGAAACAGCAGGATGCCGGTCCAGAGCGCGATCGCCACCACCAGCAGATAGGGTGTCTGCACGAACAGCGGGACGAACAGCACCGCCGCCGAGGCGCCAAGAAAAGTACCGACCGCGCGGTACAGGGCCTTGGAGCTGGTGGGACCGACAAAGGGGCTGGAAACGATGTAGACGGTGGCCATGGCCCAGTACGGACGCGGCATTTCCATCAGCAAGGCGATATACAGCGCGATCATCGAGGCGGCGAAGGTACGTACACCGTAGAACCAGTCGCGGGCGGGGGGCATGCCGGTCCAGAAACCGTTCACGGATTCGCCACTCCCAGGTTCCGCCCGGCCGCTTCGAAGGCGCGGATGACTCGCAGCGCCGCTTCCAGATCAGCGGGAGCGATGCCGTCGAGCACTTCACTACGCAGGCGGATCAACTGGATTTCGATGTCCTGCATCAAGTGCTCGCCGGCCTCGGTCAGGCTCAGGCATTTGGCCCGGCGGTCACTCGGGTCTTCGCTGCGCAGCACATAGCCGGCATTGCACAACTGGTCGAGCAGGCGCACCAGCGACGGGCTTTCCATGCCCGCTTCCTGGGCCACGGTGACCTGGCGCACGCCAGGCCCCATACGGCCGATCAACAGCAACGGCATGGCGCAGGCTTCGGAGATCCCATAGTTGACCAGCGTGGTCTGGCACACCCGGCGCCAATGGCGCGAGGCGACGACGAGGCCGGCACTGATGTGCTTGTGCAGCTGTTCGAGGTGCTTGGACACGGGGAGATTCGCATTGTTAGTTTGCTAACTATCAATATCTCGCATCAGTTGGGGGCTCGTCAAGTTTTGAAACAATTACTTCATTCGACCGGGTAACGGCTGGGGACAGGGTAGCCCGGCTGAACTCAAGCCTAGTTCACGGGTGATGAGGTGCTTGGGGAATCGTCGGGCTTGAATCGTAGCGTGATGTAAAAATTCTGCTGTTTTGGCTTGGGAAACTTCAGCGTTCTTGCACCGTTGCTCCGTGCCCGTGGACGGCGCTGCCCGCCACAATGGGGACGAGCAGCGATTGGACGAAAGCCACGCGTCACGCTTGCAATGGGGTTTCCAGGGGGAGACGGAACTGGATCCGGTCGAGAATATCCAGGCCATCCTGCAGCAGCAGGTAAGCCCCGTTGGTCAGCCGGTACAGATCGGCGTCATCGATGTTCCTGATAGTGACCGAGGTGAGGGTTTCCAGTTGCGCGGTACCCGCACGGATGCGGGCGCAGGCGGTTTCGTGGAGCAGGCGTAGCGGGGCTTGGGTGTCGATCAGCAGGACTGGGGTGCCGGCGGGGTTAGTGGTCAACGGGTGATATGTCGTCATGACTATGGCTCCAAAGTTATAGACCTAAAGCCATGGTTGATCGGATCGCCAAATCCGCTGTCAGCAGGTGCCGACGGGTCAAACTATAGAGTTGAAAAATCAAGGGACACAACAGAGGCAAAATGCCCAAGGCCGAATAAAGCGTTACCAAGCATGACGCCGATCCAGAAGACAACGAGTGACTGTGGGAGCGGAGCTTGCCCGCGAAGCTTTTAGCGGTTTCAGGGACCTCTTCGCGAGCAAGCTCTGCTCCCACAGTTTCTTGTCAGACTTGGGATCGTTCTTAACTGAACGACACTAGGACAATCTCGCTGGCCACACGACCACAGAAAAAACTGACTAACGCGATTAAAGCCCAGATTTTTTTACTCTTCCCCAGATTTTTTTACATTTAGGGCATTTTCCACATTTTTTTTTACACCCCTCTCCCCTTCCTCAACAACACATCCAACTGATCCACCACTTCCGCCCAGTCGGCATCGTCCAGGATCTCGGTACGCAGAAAATCCGCCTGGCTCTTGCTCCAGAAAAACGCGTCCGCCAGGTGCAGCTCCGGCTTGAGTGGCGAATGGGTGGCGATGAATCGGTCGATGCCGGCCGGGTCATCGGGCAGGCCCAATTGCTTGAACAGGGATGGCAGACTGTGGTCAGGCGATTCCATGGAGGTCTCCGGTACAAGGAAAAGGGCGATGCTGGTCAGACAGCTTCGCGAGCAAGCGCGTTCCCGCTGTGAAGCACCGCGTGAGTCGAAAACAGACAGCGCCCGGGTCTTAGTGACAGACCTCGCACACCTCGGCATGGGGCACCAGCTTCAGGTACTGGTCCATCTGCATATGCACCAGATTGTGGTGATTGCCGGCCTCCAGGTAGATGTCGTGCTGGCGGGTCAGTTGCGGATCGACCACCATTTTCAAACCATAGGATTCGCCCAGCGCCGGCACCGCCCCGCGTTCGCAATCCTGGAACAGATAGGCCAGGGTGCTTTCCCGGGTGATCTGCCAGGTACTGGCGCCACGGACCTTGCTCAGGTCCAGGTGCTGGCTGGCGGGCAGGACCGCCATCAGGTAGTGGCCGTGCTGGTCGTCGAGCACCACCGATTTGGCCATGCGTTCGGCCGGGATCCCCGCCAGGCGGGCAGTTTCCAGGCTGCTGGACGAATGCGGATGAGCGACGAGGTCGAATTCGCAGTGCGCCTGTTCCAGGCTGCGCTGCACGGTTTTTGCCATGCGCATGATGCACCTCCGGGCCCTGTCGAATGCCCCAGGGCGATGGGTTTGCTGCATTCCTTGAGTAAGAGTCTAGGCAGTTCGCCGTGGAGCGTCGGCTTAACGTCAGTAACCGTTCTCGCTATCACAGGTCCTCGATAGTCGAGTCGGGTCTAAAGCTTCGAGTCCACAAATTCGGCCATACGCGGAATCTTGAGCCGACAAGGAACCTGTAGGAGCAGGGCTTACCCGCGAAAGGGGCCTTGAGATCGCTAAAAGCTTCGCGGGCAAGCCCTGCTCCTACAGGTTCCGTGGGGCTCTAAGCCTGCGTTTATCCGGCGGGGCGCCCTCACTCGACTAAGCTTCTAGATGGGGGTAACGAACTCGCGGAGAATACAAGTGAGCGGTCGTTGCTGGTGGCGTTGGTTGTTGATCGGGTGGCTGATCGTCTGGCCCGTCGGGCACCAGCTTGCCGAAGGCGCCGACTCCGTCGTGACCCTGATCGTGTTGCCCCTCGACGACTCCGGTTCCGGGCTGATCCTGCTGGGTATCGCCCTGATCGTCGCCGAGACGCTCCTGCCCAGCTTCGGCGTGATCGGCTTCGGTGGCCTGGTCGCCGTCGTGGCGGGCACATTGGTCCTGTTCGACCCACAGCTGTTCGACGACAACACCGCACGGCCGTTGAAACTCACCCTGATGCTGATCGGGCTGCTCCTGCTGGTCGGCTTGATCGTCGCGGCCCTCAAGGCCCGCCAGCGCCAGGTGGTCAGTGGCGATGCCGGACTGGAAGGCAGCCTGACCCCGGTGACCGCCCTGAAAGCCGGCGATGCCTATGCCGGTTGGGTGCAACTGCAAGGCGAAAACTGGCAGGTCCTCAGCCCCACGCCGCTGCATCCCGGCCAACAGGTCCGGGTCATCGCACGCAAGGGCCTGCTCCTGGAAGTGAAAGCCGTTGACGACCCGCCAAGGCGAGGAGATTGATCATGGTCCTGCAATTGGGCTCCGGCGCGCTGCTCGCGCTTCTGCTGCTGATGCTGCTGGCATCGACCTTTCGCATCCTGCGTGAATACGAACGCGGCGTGGTGTTCCAGCTCGGACGCTTCTGGCAGGTCAAGGGACCGGGGCTGATCATCTTGATTCCGCTGGTGCAGCAGATGGTCCGGGTGGACCTGCGCACCGTGGTCCACGATGTCCCACCGCAAGACGTGATCACCCGCGACAACGTCTCGGTAAAGGTCAATGCGGTGCTGTATTTCCGCGTGCTCGACCCGCAGAAGGCAATTATCCAGGTGGAGAATTTTCTCGCCGCCACCAGCCAGCTGGCGCAGACCACATTGCGCGCGGTGCTCGGTAAGCACGAACTGGATGAGCTGCTGGCCGAGCGGGAAAAGCTCAATTCCGATGTCCAGCAGGTGCTCGATGCCCAGACCGATGCCTGGGGGATCAAGGTGGCCAATGTCGAGATCAAGCATGTGGACCTCAACGAGTCGATGATCCGCGCCATCGCCAAGCAGGCCGAGGCCGAGCGGGAACGGCGGGCCAAGGTGATTCACGCCGAAGGGGAATTGCAGGCCTCCGAAAAATTGATGCAGGCCGCCGAAATGCTCGGGCGCCAGCCGGGGGCCATGCAGTTGCGGTATATGCAGACGTTGTCGTCGATTGCCGGGGACAAGAGTTCGACCATCGTGTTTCCGCTGCCGATCGAGTTGTTGAAGGGGATGGCGGATCTGTCACAGAAAGATAAGACCTGACGCGCGTTAGCGTTGACGTCCATTGCGCGCGATCAAGAGACGGCCGGATGTTCCTGGAGGATTGCGTTCGGCCCGCAAGGTTTCCAATGCCTGATAAGGCCCCTCGGCCCAGAACGCCACCCGCTCCTTGAGCCGCTCCGATGCCTCCCGGTGCTTGTCCTGGCTATCCGGCACAAACACCTGGTCTGGCTGCTTGGCGTGTTGTCGGGCCACGGAAAACACCTGGTCGCGTTGCTCCGCGTCGAGTCCGAAGAACTCCCCCAGATGCCCTTCCAGCGCCCCCGGCAACTCGCTGTAGTTGACCGGCAAACCGCCAAAAGCCACGCAGTGCTCCCAACCCTTCTGAAGGATCCGCCCGAGGCGCGCCGCGATATAGTCCTCCCGCGAGTCATCCTGCCCCGGGGTGTCCAATACGCTATGACCAATCATCCCCGGCACCATATGCAGTCCGGCCCGGCGCACATGGGACACGGCTATTTCCAGCGGATCGCGGTACAGGAACAGCCAGGGCGTCTCGGGAAAACACTCGCGCAGCAACGGCAACTCGCCGATATTCCAGGCGTCCAGCTTGATCACCAGGGCCTGCTCGCCGCCACTGCGTCGCTGACCATAGGCCGCCAACAAACCCTGCAGGGCCGCACGCCGCCCCTGCGGATCGAGGTCATCACGCAACAGGCGGTCGAGGGGCGGCGGCTCGCTGATCACGATATGGCTGTCCAACTGCGCGAGCATCTGACCGATCAGCGTCGAACCACAGCGCGAGGCGTGATAGATAAAGGCGCTCGGCGCCACCGCCGGCAATTGCCACTCGCTGAGCACCGCCAGCGGTGTCTCACGCCGAAAGACCTGGTTGAACGGCAGCTGCAGGGCCGCGTCCACCGAATCGCCAAAGAACGGCAGATCCAGACGACGCTCGCCGAACCAGCACCAATCGACACGCCAATAGGCGTCTTCGCGCCAGACGCGAATCGGCAACCAGTCCTTCAGACCGTCCATGGTGGATTCCAACGCCGGCCCCGGGTCATGGCCGCGCGCAGGTCCTCATGGGCGAAGTGCAAGCCATGGGCGGCGGCCCGCTCCAGGGTCCGGGCGATAAAAGCCTCGCTGTCGGTTTGCGCTTGCAGCTCACGGCACAGCTGCGGGTCACGCTCCAGCCATTGGCGAAATTGTTCGAGCGCCATGGCCGCCCGCCCCAGGCCGGGCGCCGGAGTACTCGGCAGGCCCGCGGCGATCTGCTGTTCCAGCCAGGCACTTGGGCGACAGTCGAGCACCAGATGAACCCGCTCGCTATCACCCCAGTTGTCGACGCTGTGGGGCCGCGCCAGATCGAGAAACCAGCACTCGCCGGCCCTCATGGGAATGCACTGCCCGTCGAGCATGAACTCCACGTCGGGCGGGCTGAGCAGGGGAATATGCAGGCGCCGGTCGGCGTCCGGAGGACTGAGGTCGTAATCACGGTGTTCATGAATTCGCCCACCCGGCCCCAGCCGCAACAGGCGCGCCGAGCGGATTTCCAACGGCAGGCCCTGCAAGCCATAGGACCAGCGCGAGTCCTCCAGCCAAGGCTTGCGCGCAACCGCCTCGCCCTTGCCCGGCGCCAGTTCGCCCGGGGCATCGTTGGCGGACACCAACGCCACCCCGCTCCACTCGCCGGTGAAATAATCGCGATTGAAATGCGCTACCCAGGCGCTGTCGCCCACCTGCGCCAGGGCCTGGCGCAGCAGCGGCAGGTCCACGGCGACCGGCAGGCGGGAAAACGCCGGCCGGCTCAAGGAATCACTCCGCCCGCGCCCAGCCTGTCGAGCAAGTGTTCGACACAGGCCTCGCGCCGGCTGGCGCTGATGGACCCCGTGGACAGGTCGGTCATTTCGCTTGAGCAGGCCTCACAGGGTCATCGATCTTACCCGCGGCCCAGTCGGATTCACGGGTGGCCAAGGCCCCGGCAATCGCCTGGATCTTGGTCGAAGAGACTTCCGGCGGCAGCGGATCAAGCCCGGCACTGGCAAAGATCTGCCCATAGGCGTTGCGCAGGTCGGCATAGGCCAGGTCGCGGCGCAGGTCGGCCTGCAAGGTGTTGAGCTCGCCCTGGATCAGGTCCAGTTCACCGAGCCCCGCGGCCTTGTAGCGGTTGCGCAACTGACCGGCGATCTGCCCGTCAATATTCGACAGTTGCTGGCTGGTCTTGAACTGGCGCACGGCTTCGTTGAAGTTGGCATTGGCCACGTAGAGCTGGGCCAGCACCGCGATGGACATGGCCTGGCGGCGTGCCGTGGCGACTTCTTCACCGGCCTTGGCGACGTCGATGGCCGCCGGGGCGGAGATCACGTTGAACAGGTTCCAGGTGACCTTGACGCCGTAGTCGGCCCACTTGTCGTTGACCAGGAAGGAGTTGCTGTCGTAATGGCCGCCGGCGGAGAATTCCAGGCCCGGCAGCAGGCGCAGCATGGCCTTGCGGGTTTCGTTGGCGCTGATGCGGGTCTGGTAGTCCTGCTCGCGCAGTTCCGGACGGTTGGCCAGGGCTTCCTGCTCCAGCTTGCCCATGTCGACCTTGAGTTCCGGAATCTCGTAGTTTTCCGGGGTCGCCAGGGTCAGCTCGGTGCCCATGGGCAGGTTGATCAGGGTCGCCAGCTCGGTCTTGGCCAGGGTCAGCGCCTTGCGTTGTTCTTCCAACTGGCGCGTGGCGACGATCAAAGCGCGCTGGTAACCCAGGGCCTGGATCGGGTCGCCGATACGCTGGTCGCTCATTTTCTCGCTGTTGCCCTGGGCCTGCTCGACCCGCGCCATCAGGCTGTCGATCTGCTTGAGCAGGCGCTCGGCGGCCACGGCGCGCCAGTAGGCCGACCGCACGTCCTGGACGATGGTGTTGACCACCTTGCGCCGACGTTCCTGGACGATCAGCCGTTGGTCGCCCTGTTGCTTGGCGTTGATGTAACTCACGCCGAAGTCGAGCACGTTCCAGACCATGGTCAGGTCGCCGACACGACGGTCGCGGTCCTGGGAGGTCGAAGGGACCAGGGACTGCTCGCCGGTCTGGACGTTCTGGCTACTGGAGGCGCTGACGTTGTTGCGCCCGGCATAGCCGGCGGACAGCGCCATGCGTGGCAGCATGTCGAAGCTGGCGAGGTCGAGTTGGCGCTTGGCCAGGGCCTCTTCCATGATCTTGAGGCGGCCTTCAAGGTTGTACTTCACCGCTCGGGCCATGGCCTGGTGCAAGGTCAGCGGGCCATTCAGCGGCTCCTGATCCTTGAACATGGTCTGCATGTCGCTCTTGGCACGTTGTTCACTGACACTACGATCGATCGGCTGGCTGGTGACGGCACAACCACTAACTACCAGCGCCAGCAAGCTGACGCTGAACAACTTATGACCTCTTCTCATCCCTTGCACCGCCCCTGACTACTGCATTCTTTTTTTATAGGCGTCGACCAGCGTCGGCGCAGCTTCCCAATAGTGCTCAGGCCGACATTTCGCTGATGCCGACTTGTTCCAATGCCCAGGCTAGTTCATGCAGCTGTTTCTGCTCGCCGTCTTTGATTTTCTGCAATTGCTGCCCCAGGGTCGGCGCGCCGAAAATACCGCGCGCGCCCTGTGCCGGCTCGCCCAGGCCCTTGCCATTACGGTCGAAGACCTGGTTGGCCGAGGTGTCGCTGTTGCCCGACTCACGATTGAAGATGCTCGACATGGTGCTGCTGCCGAACACCCCGCCATCGCCGCCGCCGAAACCGAGGAAACCACTGGTACTGCCCGTGGCACCGCTGTCGCTGCTGAACACCTGGGCGATAAAGCTCGGCGCCAGCACGTTCGGATTGATAAAGATATTGCCCAGCGGTGGCAGGCCATCTCCCGAGCTGCGCTGTTCGAACAACGGCGGGAAGCCCAGCGGCGAGCCGAGGTTGCCGGTCGGAGCGACGCTGATCTGTGGCTGCAGCGGTTGGTTCGGCGCATCCGGCCGCGCCACGGGCGTGTCCACGCGGAACTGCGGATCGCCGCCCAACGCGACCGTATTGACCGCAAAGTTGTTGGAGTTGGCGAAGCCGGTCCCGGCGTTGCCGGCCAGGTCCGTGACCAGGCTGTTATCCAGGGTGATGAAGTTGCTCGGGTCGGTGACGTTCGCCGTCGGGGTCAGGGTCGCGGTCCAGGTCTTGCCACCGTCGGCGCTGGCCAGGTTGGACAGCACGCCGTTGGCCACGCTCAACTCCGAAAGGTCGAAGTTGCTGACTTTCTCGCTGAAGGTGAAGGTCACCACGGTGGTCTGGCCGGCGGTCAGGTTCGGGTTGGCGACGCTGATGGTCGCGGTCGGCCGGGTGGCATCGACGGCGTAGTTGTTGGAAATTGCGATGCCGGACCCGGCATTGCCCGCGGTATCGTTGACCAGGCTGGTGTCCAGCACGATCAGGTTGGTGGCATCGGTGACGGCCGCCGTCGGGGTCAGGGTCGCGGTCCAGGTCTTGCCGCCATCGGCGCTGGCCAGGTTGGACAGGGTGCCGTTGGGGACACTGAGCTCGGACAGGTTGAAGCCGGTCACCACTTCGCTGAAGGCGATGGTCACCGTGGTGGTCTGGCCGATACCCAGGTTGTTGTTCGCCACGGAGATGGTCGCGGTCGGACGCTGGGTGTCGATGCTGTAGGTATTGGAGTTGGTGCTGCCGCTGCCGTCGTTGCCCGCCGCATCCTGTACGCCACTGTTGTCCAGGGTGATCACGTTGCTGCTGTTGGTGATGTTGCTGGTCGGGGTGAAGGTCGCCGTCCAGGTGATGCCGCCGTCGCTGCTCTGCACCGCGCTCAGGGTGCCGCCATCGATAATCGTCAGGTCGGCGTTGCTGAAGCCGGTCACGGCTTCGCTGAAGGTGATGGTCACCAGCGAGGTTTCTCCGATCTTCAGGGCGTTATCCGCCACCACGATGGTCGCGGTCGGGCGTACGGTGTCGATGGTGAAGTTGCCCGAGTTGGTGATGCCGGTGCCGGCGTTGCCCGCCCCATCCTGCACGCCGCTGTTGTTCAGGCTGATGACGTTGGCGGTGTCGTGAACGCCGTCGGTCGGGGTGAAGGTCGCTGTCCAGGTGATGCCTCCGTCGCTGGTACTGACTGCCGTCAGGATACCGTTGGGCACGCTCAGGTCGCTGTTGTCGAAGCCGGTCACCGCCTCGCTGAAGGTGATGGTCACCAATGAACTCTGCCCGGCCGCCAGGGTCGGGCTGGCAACCACGATGGTTGCCGTCGGGCGCACGCTGTCGATGTCGTAGGCGTTCGAGCTGGTGGTCCCGCTACCGCTGTTGCCGGCACCGTCGATCACCGTGCTGTTGTCCAGGACGATGTGATTGTTGTTCTGAGTGATGCCCGCCACTGGCGTCAGGGTCGCGGTATAGGTGATGTTGTCGCTGGTACTCAAGCCGCTGAGGGTGCCGTTGTCGGTCGTCAGGTCGGCCAGGGTCATACCGCTCACCGCCTCGCTGAAGGTAATGGTCACCGTGGAGGTGCCACCGATACCCAGGTGATCGTTCGACACGACGACAGTGGCGGTCGGGCGCTGGGTGTCGATGGCCATGTCGTTGGACGTGGTGATGCCGCTGCCGGCGTTACCCGCCGTATCCTGGACCCCGGTGTTGTCCAGAGTGATGTGGTTGCTCGGGCTGGCGATACCCGCCGCTGGGGTAAAGGTCGCGGTCCAGGTGGTGCCACCGTCGCTAGTGCTCACCGCACTCAGGGTGCCATTGGACACCGTCAGGTCGGCGTTGGTGAACCCGGTCACGGCTTCGCTGAAGGTGATGGTCACCAGCGAGGTCTGGCCGATCCCCAGGTTGGTGTTGGCGAACACGATGCTGGCGGTCGGCCGCAGGGTGTCAACAGCATAGGCGTTGGAGTTGGTGGTGCCGCTGCCGGCGTTGCCCGCAACGTCACTGAAAACCGTGTTGTTCAGGGTGATCATATCGCCGGTATGGGAGACCCCGCCGGTCGCGGTCAGGGTCGCGGTCCAGGTGATACCGCCGTCGCTGCTGCTCAAGCCGCTCAGGGCACCGTCGGCGACCGTGAAGGCGCCGGCGGTGAGCCCGGTGACCGCCTCGCTGAAGGTAATGGTCACCAGGGACGTGTTACCGGCGATGTTCAGCGCCGTGTCGGACACCACGATGGTCGCGGTCGGCCGCTGGGTGTCGATGGCGTAGTTGTTGGAGTTGGTGCTACCGGTCCCGGCGTTGCCGCTGGTGTCGGTGTAGCCGGTATTGTCCAGGGTAATGAGGTTGGTGGCGGCGGTGGTGCTCGCCGACGGGGTGAAGGTCGCGGTCCAGGTGACGCCGCCGTCACTGGTCTGCACCGCGCTCAGGGTGCCGTTGGCGATGGTCAGGTCGGCGTTGGTGAAACCGACCACGGCTTCGCTGAAGGTGATGGTCACCAACGAGGTATCGCCGATCTTCAGGGCGTTGTCCGCCACCACGATGGTCGCGGTGGGGCGTACGCCGTCGATGGCCACGTTGTTCGACGTGGTGCTGCCGCTGCCGGCGTTGCCCGCCATGTCCTGGACCCCGGTGTTGTCCAGGGTGATGTGGTTGCTCGCACTGACAATCGCCGCCGTCGGGGTGAAGGTCGCGGTCCAGGTGACGCCGCCGTCACTGGTCTGCACCGCGCTCAGGGTGCCATTGGACACCGCCAGGTCGGCGTTGGTGAAACCGGTCACGGCTTCGCTGAAGGTGATGGTCACCAGCGAAGTCTGGCCGATGCCCAGGTTGGTGTTGGCGAACACGACGGTGGCGTTCGGCCGCAGGGTATCGACGGCATAGGTGTTGGAGTTGGTGGTACCACTGCCGGCGTTGCCCGCGCCATCACTGACCGCGGTGTTGTTCAGGGCAATGACATCGCCGGTATGGGTGACCCCGGGGGTTGCCGTCAGGGTTGCGGTCCAGGTGGTGCCACCGTCACTGCTGCTCAAGTTGCTCAGGGCACCGTCGGCGACCGTGAAAGCGCCGGCCGTGAGCCCAGTGACCGCCTCGCTGAAGGTGATGGTCACCAGGGAGGTGTTACCGTTGACGTTCAGCGCCGTGTCTGACACCACGATGGTCGCGGTTGGTCGCACGGTGTCGACGACGTAGGTGTTGGAGGTGGTCGTACCGGTACCGGCGTTGGTCGCGGTATCGGTATAGAGGGTGTTGTCCAGGGTGATGACGTTGCCGCTGCTGTTGTTGCTGGCGCTCGGCGTCAGGGTCGCGGTCCAGTGGATATTGTCGCTGGTAGTCAGGTTGCTCAGGGTGCCATTGGACGCCGTCATGTCGGCCAGGCTGAAACCGCTCACCGCTTCGCTGAAGGTAATGTTCACCGTCGAGTTGACCGTGGTGCTCAGCGTAGGCGCGACCACCGAGACGGTCGCGGTCGGACGCACGGTATCGATGGCATAGTTGTTGGACGAGGTGGTGCCGGTTCCCGGTGTACCCGTCGACGTGGAGGTGACGCCGGTATTGTCGAGGACAATATGGTTGGTGGCGCTGGTCACGCTCGAGTTCGGTGTAAAGGTCGCGGTGTAGGTGATGTTGTCGCTGGTATTCAGGGTGCCCAGGATACCGTTGCTAATTGTCAGGTCGGCGCTGGTAAAGCCGGTCACTGCCTGGTTGAAGGCAATGGTCACCAGCGAGGTACTGCCGATATGCTGCGCGGTGTTGGTCACCACGATGGTCGCGGTCGGCGCCGGCGCATAGGCGGTGTTGAGCGTACCGCCGTCGTTGAAGATATTGTTCACCGCCGCCACGCTGGCGCCGGTACCGCCACCGCCCAGCGCCGGACCACCGGAGCCGCTGCCACCGACGTTGCCGGTCATCGCCGCGAAGTTGGCGGCGGTCATCAACAACGTGCCTTTGTTCCAGATCGCGCCGACGCCTTTGCCGGCCGCGCCACCGGAGTCGGCGGAGCCGCCCAGGCCACCGCCGCCGCCACCACCGCCGCCAGCCGCGATGTTGCCGGAAATCACCGAAGTACCGACGATGGTCAGGGTACCGGTGCTGGCGTTGTAGATACCGCCGCTGGCCGATGCGCCGGCCCGGCCAGGCTTGTCCCAACCGGAGCCACCACCGCCGCCGCCAATCGAGATGGTGCCGTTGTTCGCCGTGCCGCCGGCCCCACCGTTACTGTAGTTGGCGGCGCCTATACCGCCCGCGCCGCCGGTGCTGCTCCCCCCCTTGCCACCCATGTAGCTGGGGTTGTAGCCGCCGCCGGTACCGCCATGGTTGGCGGTGCCGGAGGTACCGCCATAGACCCCCGTACCGAAGCCCGAGCTACCACCATGACCACCATTTTGTCCGCCAAGAGCACCACCGCCGCCGCCGCCGCCACCAACCGCGCCGCCGACGTAGGGCGCCGTGACCCCGCCGCCGCCGCCGCCGCCCGAGGCCGCGTTGCTGGTCACCGTGACATTGTTCAGGGTCAGGTTACCGGCGTTGACAATACCGCCGCCCATCGCCGCGGTGCCGTCGACCCCGGCCGCCGCGCCATTGCCCACCGCCAACCCCTGGGTAATGACCAGCCCGTCCAGGGTCGCGGTGATCCCGGAATTGACCATGAGCACCTGGGTCTTGTATTGCCCGCTGAGGATCACATCGGGTGTGCCGTTGTGGTCCAGGTCGCCTTCGATGGTGAGGTTCTTGCTGATGACCAGTTGCGAATTCAGGTTGACCGTCATGCTGGCGTTGAAGGTAATGATATCGCCCGCCACCGCACTGCTCAGGGCCGAACGCAGTGAACCGACGCCACTGTCAGCGTTGCTGGTCACGGTAATGGTCGACAGGGCGTACTGGTACGCGGCCATGGCGTCGGCCGAGAGCACGTTGTGGCTTTCGATGACCCCGGTGGAAATTTCCAGGGTCCAGTCGCCGCCCAGGCCGGTACGGTCGTTGGACGCGGCGATATCGCGCCCGGTGTATTGCGCCAGGGAGTCGACAAAGCCCAGGCCGGTGGCACCCTCGGCGGTATTACAGGCGTAGATCAGGATATCGCCGCCGACATTCATGTCATTGCCGATGCGCGCCAATACGTCGGCCCGCGCCGCGACGTTGGTCGACGAAAGGTAGGTGCTGCCCAGCCACAGGTCGCCCGAGTTGCCGTGGGCGATGATTTCCACGGTGCTCACACCCTGATGGGTGTCCAGGTAATCAGCGATCTGTTGCAGGCCGTCCTTGCCGGCCTGCAACACCACCACCTGGGTGCCAGGGGCGACGCCCTTGAGCAGGCTGTCGAAATCCTGCACCCGCGAGTCGACGAAAACCACCGACTGGCCCGGTACAGCGGCTGGCGCCGGGGTCGGTGTGGCATCGGATTGCGGGTGGGCATCGGCGGGCGCGGTCGCGTGATCGGTGGCCGGGGCCTTCGCCGCATCGGTGGTGGCGTGGCTGGCCGGCTGCGCGGCTTCGGCCACGGTGGCGGCCACGGCACCGTCGAACAGCATGCGCGGCTCGAGCGGAATGATCATGGGTGAAACCAGGGTTCTCACGCCTTCAGCCCGCGATTTCTGTTTGCTCCACCACATGCTTCACCTGCACTCGAGCGCTCACACGCCCAAAGGATTTTTTTGTTGGAATAAAAAACCGCGATCAACTGACCGCGGCATTGGTTTTCATGCGAATAACATTGGCGGCGCTGGCTGAACCATCGTTCCAGAACGACAGCGTCGCATATTTTTCGAACAGGTCCGGCGGCAGAATCGTACGCCGTGGCTCCATCGCCACCTTGGGCTTGACCTTATGCAGGCCGGCAACCCCGAGGGCCTGGTCGAATGCCGGGGCGTCATACACCAGATGGTCGAAATCGTGCTCGAACCAAGGTTCACCGATAAAGTCGTAGACCAACCGCAATACCCGCTCCGGCGCCTGGGACAACAGGTCGTAGTCGACCAGCAGCACGGAGTCGGCGTGCTCGCCGTAATAGGCTTCCTTGAGCGCGGTCCAGGAGAACCCCACCAGGCGATTGCGCTGGGCCAGGGTTTCGCAACGGCTATAGACCGTGTTGCGCTCGATCTCGTCGTTGAACAGCTTGGTGTTCTCGAAAGGGTTGGCACGGTACAGCCGCTCGAGGCTGTCCATGACCCAGGCGACATTGCGCACGCAGGCGATGACCTTGGACTGGGGGAACAGGTCCATCAGCGCGGGCAGGCGCGCGGTCCACTGGCGATTGGTATCGAAGACCACCGATTGCCCGGTTTTGTCGGCGTAATAGGATTCGAACAGCCCGCGCAACAAGCGGCGGCGCATATCGGTGTCGATCACCGCGCCGAACTCGCTGCCGGCGCTGCACTGCTCGAGCACGCTGTTGAACAGGGTGCCGACCGGGCTGCTCATGCCGGCATGAAAGCGGGGATTCTGGAGAAGAATGGCGGACAGCAGGGTTGACCCTGAGCGCGGTAAACCGGAGATAAAGTGAAAACTACGCAATCCCTTCACCCTAAACGGAAGTCCATTTGTAGGACAAAGCGTAGCTTAAAGGGAATAATTCACACTAGTAGTATTTTGATATCAACCATCAGCGTTTTAAGTCTAAAAGAACCATAGACAGAGAAACTTATGGCCTTAAAAACGACTTGGCAGCTCTAAGTCAAGCCTATAGCGGTTAGTCATCACTGCACGAAGGATGACAGACCTCATATAAAACCGCTTGGGTGTCGCCTCCGGCATGCTGGTCAATTTTTCGCCAATTGTCCGGAATAAACGGGAACTCATCCGGTGCCACCCGGCTCATCACCAACCAGACCCGACCATTGCCCTGGGGCAGGTCGTCCAGATGATCGAGGTAGACGCCGGCGTTTTCATCGATCAGCGTACCGAAACCATAGTTATTGGGCCGGGTCGGTACACCCTTGGCAGTGGGCGGCGTGTACAGCCGCGGCGCGGTGGCGCTCTTGTCGTAGTAGCCCCAGGTGAGCAGCCAGAACATATCGCCCAGCACCACCTGGTCGCCGGCGACGCTGTGCTGGTTCATGTACTCGACCATATTGTTGAACTGATCGCCGGCGTCGACGGTGTAGTTGTTCTTCAGGCCCACGCCCTCCACCGCCAGGACCGCCAGCAGCAGCAACACGGCCAGGACCTTGAAGCGCCGCGCCAGGCGGTCGATGGCCAGGGCCAGGATAATCGGCAGGCCGAGCGCCGGCACGGTCAGGTAACGCTCGATAAACACCGGCGAGGCAAACGAAATGGCGAACACCAGCAGCAATGGCAGGGCGCTGTAGATCACCAGCAGCGTGTCGAAGCGGTAGCGGCTGCGATCACTCCAGACAAGGAATGTCATCACGGCCGCCATCACGCCCGGCAAGGTGACGAACAGCCACAGCGGCATGCCTTCGCCGTCGTCCTGGGCCATCAGTTGCCAGAGCATCGACGGCAGCGAGCGCAAGGTGACCGGCGGCTCCCAGCCGACATCGCCACCGACCTTCAACTCCTCCATATGCCGCACCAGGTCGATCAGCCCCGGCAGCCAGGGCAGGAACAACAGCACGATCGCCACATTGGCCAACCACCACTCGCGGCGCGCGATGTGACGGTGTGCACTGCCGGGCTGCGGGCGGATCACCAGCAGATAGAGCCAGTGCGACAACACACACAACGCCGAAAAGTAGTGGGTATAGAAGGAGGCCGCCATCAGCAGCGCATAGATCACCAGATAACGCTGGCGCGCGGGCTCACGAACCCAATACACCAGGGCAATGGTGGCCCCCAGCAGCCACACGCCCATCAGCGAATACATGCGTATTTCCTGGCTGTAGCGTACGGCCGTGGGCAGCAGGGTCAGCAGCAGGCAGGTCAGCATCGTGACCCGCCGGTTGGCGACCAGGTGCGCCAGCCAGGTACCGAGCAGCACCGTGATCACCCCGGGCACCGCACTCATCATGCGGATCGACAGGATCGAGTCGCCGAACAGGCCGATCCAGACATGCAGCAGCATGAAATACAGCGGCGGATGGACATCGTGGGACGCATGGGACCAGATGCCGGCCAGCGGGAACTGGGCCAGCAGCAGGCTGGAGCCTTCGTCGCCCCAGATCGCCGAGGCCGTCAGTTCATAAAGACGTAACGCCACGGCCAATAGCAGGAGGGCTATCAGCCAGGGTTCGCGAAGCAACTGGACAAGGGATTGCGGATGCGTGACAGGCTGACCGTAAAGTCGTTTTGCTACTTCATCATTGCTCGGAACGCCCATCACCATCCTCTAGAAATCGACAACTGCACCCGCTGGGGGTATGACGCGGTGATTGTAGGCTAGAACGATACCGCCTTGCCTGACTGTTCCCATCACGACCTTGAGCATGCAAAAAACCCGGCGCTGGCCAGGACAGCGTCTACGCTTCAAGACGGTGCACAGCAGACCCGGACCGGCGGCCTACGCAGCCCGTCCAACGGGCAAGGCACTTCACTTAACACAGCTGAAGGATAAGGATCTATGGACGTATTTCTCGGCAGTATCCAGATGTTCGGCTTCAACTTCGCCCCTAACGGTTGGGCGCTCTGCAACGGCCAGTTGCTCAATATCCAGCAGTACAATGCGTTGTTCGCCTTGTTGGGAACGACCTACGGTGGCAATGGCCAGCAGAGCTTCGGCCTGCCCAACCTGCAAAGCCGCCTGCCCATTGCCCAGGGCACCGGACCGGGCCTGACGACCCGGGTGATGGGTGAAGCCAGCGGCACCGAACACGTCTCCATCCTGGGCAGCAACCTGCCGCCGCAAGCGATCCCCACCACCGGCCTGACCGTCAGCACCACCATCAACCTGGCGAGCGTCGCCAGCAATCCGGTCACCGCACCGACCACCACCAATGCCTATATCGGTGCATCCGTCCCTGGCGGGCCGCCCTCGGCCGCGATCTACTCCGACGCGCAAGGCACCTCGCCGGTCGCCCTGAAAGGCGCCACCACCACCATTGGCGGAACCCTGGCCATACCCGGCAGCGGCGTGCCCGTGGGAACGATGAATCCGTATCTGGTGGTGAACTTCAGCATCGCCCTGCAAGGGCTGTTCCCTTCCCGTAACTGATCAGGAACCTGCGCTTGAACGCGCCGCGAAACCTGTAGGAGCCGGGCCTGTCAGGTCGCCGTACGCCGCGAAGCTTTTGGTGCTCTCACGGGCCTCTTCGCGAGCAAGCTCTGCTCCTACAGGGACCGTGTTTGGCCTTGACTGAGCGGTGTTGAGCCAAATGCCCTGATTCTTGCCGCGTATGACGGAGAATATCGATGCTGCAACAAGTTTCAAGTGAACACTTCCAGTTGCTGATGAAACAGCACTGCCCGCTGCACCTGCCCGACGGCAGCCTGCTGCCGATCGAGATCGAGTCGATCGCGCTGCGCCCGCAATCGCGCCTGCCGGAGAGCAGCCGGATTCCCTTCAACGTGGTGTTGCGCAGCCTGGGACCGACGGAGTTCGTCGACGGCCTGTGCGCCCTGGAGTTACCGCAGTTGGGCCGCGTAGACGCCGTCTTCGTGTCCCGCGAGCCGCCCCTGGGCCGTGATCCGGCCCTGGGTTATTTCAATATCGCTTTCAACTGAACCCCGGGTACCAGATCAAGCGCTCAGCCCCTGGCGAGCTCTCTTCGACCCGAAACCCCAGCGCCAGGTAATGCTGGCGCGCCTGGGGATTACTCGCCCAGACCACCGTCGCCACCGGGCAGCGCACCTGCTCGGCGGCCTTCTGCACCCCTTGCAGCACGCTACGACCAAACCCCTTGCCACGGGCCGCCGGGATAAACGCCAGGTACAGCACGCGGATTTCGTTGGGGCCGAAGTCGGCGCTGAGCACGCCGATGGGGATGTCGAGCTTTTCCACCACGTAGTGCATCGCATCGGGGAAGTGCTCGCCGATCCCATGCTCCTGCACCTGGAATTGCTGGGCGACCACCTGTTCGACCACCTCGGGATCGGCGTCGATCCACTGCAACTCGGGCCGGGCCGACTTATAGAGACTCTGCAGAAAAGGCCCGTCGGTAGGCCGTGAGGGCCGCATGGACAAACCGGCGGCAGACGCATTGTTCAACATCGGTTGTACTCCCTGAACCGTTGTACTGACTAGAAACCACTCTCCCGCACGCCCAGGGCGGCCATGCGCCGCCAGGCCGTGCCCAACAGTGACTCACTGCGTCCCTGCAACACCGCTACACCGCGCAGTGGATGGCTGGGCGTCGGCATATCCTCGAGCAACCGCAAGCGGGCGCCGTACTGCGCCTGCACCGGCTCCGGACGACGGTTTTCGTCGCGGCGCACGGCAATCGGGCCGTGATGATCGGAGGTCAGCGCCTCCTGGTCGATGGCTGCCACACCGTTGGCGTCGACGTCCAGCAACTCCACCGGCCAGGCCGGGCGCATCGGGTCATCCGCGACA
This sequence comes from Pseudomonas sp. MWU12-2319, assembly GCF_023242525.1. Classification (NCBI taxonomy): domain Bacteria; kingdom Pseudomonadati; phylum Pseudomonadota; class Gammaproteobacteria; order Pseudomonadales; family Pseudomonadaceae; genus Pseudomonas; species Pseudomonas sp. MWU12-2319. The sequence goes on along the minus strand of NZ_JALJES010000022.1, from coordinate 24,706 downwards.
AAACGCCCTTTCGCCCCCGGCGCAACTCGCCACAAGTCCTCTTCGGCCAGATAACCACGCATACGGGTGCCACCCTCGACCACCCGCGCCAGCGGCTCCTTGGTCGAAACCCAGCGCCCGACCGCCAATTGCGGCATCAGGTCGCGCACCTGGCCGGCCTGGGGCGCCTTCAGCAACAAACGCTCACGACGGGCCTGCAACCCCCGGTATTCGGCGACGGCCTCCGCCAGCCGTTGTTCGAGAATACCGACATCCGCCGCGGTCTCGCTGCGTCCGGCCTGGCGGCGCATCTGCAATTGGAGGATATCGATTTCACGGCGCACGATGATCAACCGCGAATCGACGTCCGGCGACTCCAGCTCCACCAGCACCGTGCCCGCCTCGATCATCTGCCCATCATGCACATTGACCTGCTTGACCCGCGCGGCAACCGGCGCGTGCAGGGCCGTGACCCGCCCGGCTTCCAGCATCACCGGTATTTCCACGCTGCTGCGCCAGGGCACCACCACCAGTAACAGCAGCGCCAGCAGACCCAGGCCGCTGAGCAACACCCGTGGGGTATGCGCCTGCTCACGTCGCGACCACCATTCGCGGGTCTCCTTGAAAATCGGCAGGAAGATGAACCAACCCAGTTCCACCATCATCAGGAAGATGCCCAGCAATTTGAAGAAGAGGTGGTAGACCGCCAGGGCGATCCCGAAAAACAGCGCCGCGCGCCACAACCAGGAGAGGAAGCCCCACCACAGCAGGCGTCGGCGCATCGCCGGCGGCCAGGGTTCCGGGGCCGGCTCGTCATAGCCGAACAAGGCCTCGCGCAAGCGCCAGCGGCACAGGGCAAAGGCCCGGCCCTGAAGGTTGTCGATTTCCCAGAAGTCGCTGAGCAGAAAATAACCATCGAAACGCATGAACGGGTTGAGGTTGACCGCCAGGGTGGTCAGCCAGGTGGCGCTGGCGAGCATGAACGCCGCCGTGCGCGCCGGCCCATCCGGTAACAGCGACCAGGCCAGCAGGGCGATACAGGCCAACAGCATCTCGGCCATGACCCCGCCGGCCCCGATCAATAATCGCGCCTTGCGGTCGTTGATCCGCCAGGCGTCGCTGACGTCGGTGTAGAACAGCGGCAGCATGACCATGAAGGCCACGCCCATGCTCTGCACCCGACACCCCGCGCGCTTGGCCATGAAGGCATGGCCGAACTCGTGGCAGAGCTTGGCGAAGAACAGCGCGATGCCAAAGGCCATGGCCCCGCCGAGGCTGAACAGGTGCGGGAAGGTCGAGAGAAAACGCTCCCAGTCCCGCGAAACCAGGAATACCCCGAGCCCCAGGGTGGCCGGCAAACCGTAGCGCAGCAGGCGCGGGCCGAAGCGTTGCAGCCAGGGCCAGGCGCGATTGAGGAAGGCATCCGGGCGCCACAGGGGAATGCGGAAAAACAGATATTGATGCAGCGCCATCTGCCACAGGCTCTGGCGCGACGCGGCGGCTTTCCAGGCATAGCTGGCACGCTGTTGCGGGTCCAGCGAGGCGATCAGGTCATGGGAACGCAAAAAGCCCAGCAACTGCTCCAGCTCCGGGTCGCCCAGGGGCAGGCCCGGTTCGCGGTTCGCCGCTTGCAGCACCTGCGTCGGATCACCCAGCGACCAATGCCGCAGCAAACGCATGGCCTGGACACCGAGCTTGAAATAACGCCCGCGCACCGGGTCGGCCAGGGTCCAGCGCGGCGAGCCATCCAACGCCGGGGCGGCCGCGGTGAGCTGCAGATCCGCACGCAGGCTGGGCAAGTTCATTACAGCCCGACGCTCTGGCGCAGCCCGGCCAAGGGCCGGCGCAGCAGGTACAAGGCCAGCGGCGCGCGCTGGCCGAAGAGTTTCGCCGTGCCGCGCAAGCCGATACGCGGTACCGAGGTATCGGTGAAGCTGGCATCCAGGCGATAGGCCAACTGCCCGGCCGGGGTCGATTGCGCCTCGTAGGCCACCCGCTCCAGCTTGGCCGAGTAACGCTGCAAGGGGTCGCTGTCGAGGAACAAGGCGACTTCGGCGTCGGACGTCAGGGCAATGGCGTCGCCGACCGCCAGTTCGATGCGCAGTTCGGCCTGGCTCGGGTCGGCGATTTCCATCAGCCGCTCACCGGTCTGCACCGGCTTGCCGGTCCAGCGTTCGGCGTCGGCGAACACCGCGATACCGTCACGCTCGGCGCGCACTTCGCTGCGTTTGAGCAATTCGGCGGCGTAATCGCGCTCGGCGCGCTTCTGCTCGACCCGCGCCGCCAGTAAATCGATCTTCGAACTCGACTCTGCATCGGCAAAAGCCCGCTGGGCATTGGCCTTCAATTCGGCTTCGGCCACGCCCAGGGCGCGCTGGGCCACATCGGCCTGGGCCTTGAGGGTGGTGCTTTCGAAACGTACCAGCAGGTCGCCGCTCTTCACTGTCTGGTTCGGCTTGACCAGGAACTCGGCAATCACCCCGTCCAGCGGGGCTGCCACCACCCGGCCGGCCAGCGGCACGACTTCCGCCGGCGCCAGCACCGACTGGCGCACTGGAATCAACAGGCTCAGCAGCGCCAGGACCACTAGCAACGCCTGGCGCTTGCGGGTGAAACGCAAACGCCACGGCCGGCGGGGCTGCAGGGCGAGCCAGGCATGGCTGTAGGTGTCGCCCAATTGCGCCAGCAGCACCTGTTCGGAAGGACTCCAGGGATTGTCGCGAGCCAGCCAGAGGCCGCCGAAGACCTCGCCCTTGTGATCGAGCAGCGGCAGCCAGAACACCTGGGGCGCCGACAGGCTCTGCCAGTCCTCACGCACCGAGGTGGTGAAGGCATCCATCGGCACCACGGTCGCCGGCTTGGCCCGTTCCAGCTTGAAAATCTGCGCCACGGCGTGTTCGACGAAGGCGACAAACGGCGCATTCGGTTCCACCGAGCTGACCCCGGTCACCGCCCGCACCTTACCGGCGATCAGCAGGGCAGCGTGGCGAAAGCCAAACAGCGCCTGGCCGTCGTTGACCAGGCTGTAGGCCAGCTGTTCGGTGGTGCGGGCAGCGCGGGTCAGGCGTTCAAGGTCGAGGAACTGGGCGAACACCCGTTCCACGGCACCCGCTACCGGTGCGTTCATTTCAGTGCCTCGAAATGCGCGGTGCCGCTCATACCCGCCAGCAGGCCGTCGGCCTTGGGCAGGCTGGCCACCAGCAACAGCGTCTGGCTGCCTTCATCGATCCGCGCGCCCAGGCGTTTGATGGTGGCAGTCAGTGGCTGCCCGGTTTCATCCGGGACAAAACTGAAAGTCTGGCCGGCCTTGAGCTTGCCCATCCAGCGCGACGGCACCAGCAGGTGGATTTCCAGGGTACGGTTGTCGACGATCTCCAGCATCGGCGACCCGGCCGAGACGCTTTCATAGCGCTGGACCTTGCGCTGCACGACCTGGCCGTCATAGGGCGCGATCACGCTGCAACGCTTGACCTGCACCTGGTAGACCTGGGACTGGGCCTGGGTTTCGGCGAGCTTGGCCTCGGCGCGGGCCACTTCGAAGCGGCCGACGGAGTTCAACGAAGCCAACTGTTTATTGTGGGCCAGCTCTTCACCGGCACCGCGGCTGGCGGCCTGGGCGGCATTGAGCTGGGCCTGATAGGCCGAGCAGTCGAACCGTGCCAGGGTGTCGCCCTGCTTGAAGGTTTCACCTTCACTGAACGGCAACTCGACAATACGCCCCGACAGCTCGCTGGCGAGCATCGCCTGGTCACGGGCGCGCAACACGCCACGGGCCTCGCTCGCGGCGACGGCATGGGTCGCTGCAGCATTATTATTGTTATCCAACAGCGGGTCAGTCTCGGCCGGCGTCTGCGCCTGAGCCAGGCACGCCATGCAGGACAACCCAAACAAACCCATCCGCAAACACCACATATACAGGGACTCCTTGTCGGACAATCGCGAGTCTACGGCAGCCGTATCAAGCGTAAAGCCAATTGCCACTATGCTTATCGAGCGACCGGGAGGTTGCCGATGTGCGGCAGATCACAGGCTGCAGCGTCGTGCTGGGTACAAGCATAGGTGCTGCGGCCCGGCTTCGGTATTATTTGCACCACTTCCGGCCTCGGTGCCGCTCGTTTACGGAATTAGGGACAATTCATGCGTATCGGTCTTCTGACATCTCTGGCCCTGGCGGTGAGCGCCGGCTTCTGCTCACAGGCCTTGGCCAGTTCCGACGACACCTGCTACCCGCGTTGGTCAATGCTCAAGTACAGCCTCGACGGCTGCAGTAACCTCGCCTTCCTCAACCCGGGCAACGACAGCCGGGTCAACCTGCGCCTGTTGCTCGCCGACCAGAGCGCTTTGCCCCTGGCGCCCAACCCGTTGAGCAACGACGACCTGGGCGCGGGCTTCGGCCCGGTACCGTTCGCCACGACCCGCCTCGACGCCGCCCCTGAGCCGGTCGTCGGTGCAGAACCAGGCAAGCCCGTCGCCGCCCCGCTGGATGAGGCCCTGGGAAAACTCGGTATCACCCGCGAAAACGCCGACACCGCCGTCAGTTCGCTGCTGTCCGGCGAGGGTGGCCGCTGCCGCAGCAACGACACCGACAGCGCCACGACCTTTATCAACCAGTTGCTGGGCAGCAGCGAACTGCCCGACCCCGAGCGCCAGGCCCTGGCCCGCGCTCGCGTGCAGATGCTCGGCACCTGCGCCTGGGAGCCGGCGCAGCAAGCAAGCCTGGTGCCCGCCGTGCAATCGGCCCAGGGCCAGGCATTTGCCAGCTACCTGAACGGTGCCATCAGCTTCTATAGCGGGCGCTTCGCCGACGCCGCCCAGGCCTTCGCCAGCCTGGGCGAAAGCCCGCAACCCTGGCTGAAGGAAACCGCGCAGTACATGCAGGCGCGCACCGCCCTCAACCTGGCGCAACAGAACACCTTCGACAGCGACGGCATGCCGACCAAGGAAGAGGCCGACGCGGCCCAGCTGAAACTGGCCGAAGAAGGTTTCCAGCATTACCTCGGCACCTGGCCCGAGGGCCTCTATGCGACCTCCGCCCGCGGCCTGCTGCGCCGGGTCTACTGGTTGGCGGGGAATGCCGAAAAACAGGCGACCGAATACCTCTGGCAACTGGGCCAGGCCAAGGCCGAACAGCGCAACGTGACGCCTGACGAGCTGGTGCAGGAGATCGACAACAAGATGCTGTTCGGCGGCGGCAAGGTCGAGCAACCCTTGTTCCAGGCCCTCGACGACCTGATGGGCATGCGCCCCGGATACGGCGAGAACGCCACGCCCAAGCTGACCCTGGAAATCCTCCAGGCGCAGAAACCGATCTTCGCCGCGCAACCGGCGCTGTATGACTATTTGCAGGCGGCGTTCCAGCTGTATGTCGCGAAAAACCCGGAGCTGGCGCTCAAGAGCCTGCCGACCGAGATCCCGGCGAAACTCGACTACCTCGCCTTCAGCCAGCAGATGCTGCGCGGCCTGGCCCTGGACGCAAAACAGGACGTGAACGGTGCCGAGGCCCTCTGGCTGCAATTGCTGCCGCAAGTCCATCAGCCGCTGCAACGCGAGCAGGTCGAACTGGCCCTGGCCAATCACTACGAGCGCAACCAGCAGGTGGCCAAGGTCTTTGCCGCCGACTCGCCGATCAAGACCGCGCAGGTGCGCGCCATCCTGTTGCGGCATATCGCCGATGCCGGGCTGTTGCGTCAGGTCGCCCAGGGCGAAGCCTCCACCGAGCGGGATACAGCCCTGTTCGTATTGCTCTACAAGGACCTGCGCCTGGGCCATTACGCCGATTTCACCGCCGACCTCAAGCAGTTGCCGGCCGAGCCGTCCGACACCAAGTTGGGCGCCTCGTTGGGTTACACCTACAGTGGCGGTCAGCCGCTCAAGCTGTTCCGTTGGAGCGGTGCCAAGGCCGAGTCCGGCTATGCCTGCCCGACCATTGGCGAGACGGCGACGACCTTGCAAGCCGACGCGAAGCAGCCCCAGGCGCTGAACTGCCTGGGGGAATTCATCCTGCGCAACAGCCTGGACGGCATGCCGCTGGATAGCCAGCGCAGCGCGGATGAACTGGGCGGGACCGCGTCCTTGTTCAAGGGCACGACCTTCTCGCGTCTCGACGGTTACCAGAGCGTGATCGGCGATGCCAAAGCGTCGTCCACCGACAAGGCCTACGCACTGTTCCGCGCCATCAACTGCTATGCGCCCTCGGGCTACAACAGTTGCGGCGGGAAGGAAGTGACACCGGCGCAGCGCAAGGCCTGGTTCAAACAGCTTAAAACCAGCTATGCCAGCACCCAGTGGGGCAAGTCGCTGCAGTACTACTGGTAAGTGGCCGTGGGTCGCTGGCGCTGGCTGTTGCTGGCCGGGCTGCTGGCGTTGGCCGATGCCCGGGCGGCGGTCGATGCGCGGGACTACGACAGTTTCTGGCTGTGGAGCGGCGTCGCCCCGCAGCCGGTGCTGAGCCGGGCCAAGAGCCTTTACATCCTGCAAGGCCAGGTCAGCGAGTCGCGGCGCTCGCCGCAGCGGACGGTCAACTTTATCGCCCAGGGCATTGCCATTCCACGCCTGACCCGGGGCGAGGTCTGGGTGGTCTATCGCGCCCACACCCTGCGTTGGCCGGAGTCGGTCTATCAGCAGTTGCTTGGCCAGGTGAAACGCTGGCAACAGGCGGGCAATCCGGTGGTCGGCATCCAGATCGACTTCGATGCCCGCACCCGCTATCTCGACGAATATGCCGCTTTTTTGCGCGACCTGCGCCAGCGACTGCCGGCGGAGTTGCGCCTGAGCATCACCGGACTGATGGACTGGAGCAGCAATGCCGACCCGGCGGCCATCGCCCAACTCAAGGGCGTGGTGGATGAGGTGGTGGTGCAGACGTATCAGGGGCGGCACAGCATTCCCGATTACGCCGCGTATCTGCCACGGATGAACCGGCTGGGCGTGCCGTTCAAGATCGGTTTGATCCAGGGCGGCGAGTGGCAGGCACCGGGGTATTTGAAGGGGAATGAGTGGTTTCGGGGGTATGTGGTGTTTCTCCAGAACCCTTAGCGACCGGACAATTCCCTTTCCCTTGCCTGAAGTTTCCTAGAAAATCCTTTCGCCTTGCGCCTGCTGGAAGCGGTCACTAGTCTTCGTCCTATCGCTGCAAAATCAGCGATCGGGCGTGAGAACCCGTGCTCAGTAAGCGCATCAGCGCCACTTTCGTTACGAACGCCTTTTCATCAGAAAACGCTTCATGGCGGCTGTGCGCAGGCAGACTTCGGTCTGGCCGGTTGCCTACTGTCCGGTATTCTCACCCTGTGTACAGCTGCCACCCTTTGCCGCGTGAGAACGGCAAACGATGGCCCCTCATTACAGACATGTAGGAGCTGGACCATGGATAAAAGACTGACACCCGACCCGCCGATCACTTTCCCGGCATCACGTCGCGCAAAGACCGGAAAACCTCATTTCGATGCCGCTGCCGAACGCGCCTTTGCGCACTACGGGCTGCCGATGAGCGACGATCCGCTTAGACCTCACCCGACCTTCTCGCCCTCGCCCGCCCGTATCCCGTCGTTACTCAGCGTGGAAGACAAGCTGGTCAACGCACTGTCGATCCTGCAATCGGCGGCGGCCACGGCTTATGAGTCCGCCGACCAACTCGACGGGGCGAAGCGCAAGTTGGTGATGGGGACGGTGCATTTGATCGAGTTGGCGCAGTCGTGGGTGGACTCGGTGATCGATGAGACGTCGACAATGGGGACTACGGGCTGATCCAAAGTCTGTGGCGCCTGTCCCGCCGCCTTCGCGGGCAAGCCCTGCTCCTACAGTTTCGAGTCGGTCACAGATTTTGCGTACGACACAAACCTGTAGGAGCAGGGCTTGCCCGCGAAGACGGCGGGACAGGCACCACAAAATCAACGGGTGTTCATCACCTGCCGAGTGATGTCGACGACAGGACCTCAGGCATTGAGCCGAAAACTCTCCAGCCAGGCACCCAGCTCGGCCGCCCGCATCGGTTTGGAAATCAGAAACCCCTGCGCCACCTCATAGCCCTGGGCCTGGAGGATTTTTTGCTGGCCAAGGGTTTCCACCCCCTCGGCCACCACCCGCAACTCCAGGCTCTCGCCGATGCGAATCACAGCCTCGCTCAAGGCCTGGCTGGTCTCGTCGGTTTCCAGGTCGTGGACAAAACTGCGATCGAGCTTGAGCTCCTGGATCGGCAACCGCCGCAGGTAGCTCAAACTCGAATAGCCCGTGCCGAAGTCATCCATGGCCAGACGGACCCCAAGGGCATGAATCTCATCGATCGTGCACAAGGTATCCGGGTTGTTGTCCATCAACACACTCTCGGTGATCTCCACCGTCAGGTCCGCCGCCACCAGTCCGTTCTGCGACAAGGCCCGACTGATAAAACGTGGCAGATCACGGTTGTGGAAATTGGTCGGCGAGAGATTCACCGAAATGCTCGGCACCTTCAGGTGCTGACGACGCCAGCTCGCCAGCTGCCGACAAGCCTCACGCACCGACCATTGGCCGAACTCGCCGATCAGGCCGCACTCCTCGGCCATGGGAATGAATGTGCAGGGTGATACCTCGCCGAATTGCGGATGACTCCAACGCGCCAAGGCTTCGATGCCGCACAGGTCCTGATGGTTGAGATCGACCTGCGGCTGATACACCAGATGCAGCTGTTTGCGATCAATCGCCTCACGCAGAGCGGTTTCCAGGCTCAGCCGCCCCTTGGCCATCTGATCCAGCCCGTGACTGAAGAAACTGACGCTGCCCCGTGCGCTGGTCTTGGCCTGGTACATGGCAATGTCGGCCCGTTGCAGCAGGACCTCCATGGTCCGGCCATCCTCGGGAAACATACTGACGCCAATGCTGGCGGACGGCCTGAGGGTCACCCCGGCGATCTGGCACGGGACGCTCAGGCAGCTTTTGAGACTGACGAGAAGATCGGTCACTTGCTCCAGCGAGCATTGCGGCAATACCAGCACAAACTCATCGCCGGACAGCCGACAGACAATATCCTGCTTGCGTCGCCGCTCCTGCAAACGCCGGGCGATCATGCACAGGAACTCATCGCCCGCCGCATGCCCAAGGGAGTCGTTGACCTGCTTGAAGCGGTCCAGGTCAATGAAGACCACGGCCAGGCTGCTCTTGCTCCGCACCGAATCGGCAATCGCCTGGTCGGCCTTGGCGTGCAGCATATTGCGATTGGGCAGCCCGGTCAGGTCATCGTAAAACGCCAACTGACGAATATGCGCGCGGGACTCTTCGCGCTCCAGGGCCAGCGCACAGAGGTGGATCGTGGCATTCACCAGCAGTTGATCCAGCGGGCTCGGCTCACGCCTCTCCCGGTAGTAGAACGCGAAGGTCCCGAGCACCCGGCCAGAACTGGATTTGATCGGCGTCGACCAACAGGCCTTGAGCCCCAACGGAATCACCTTGTCGCGAAAACCTTCCCAGAACGGGTGATGAGCAATGTCCGCCACAACCACCGGCTCACCGCTGAACGCCGCCGTACCGCAAGACCCCACTTGCGGCCCGATGCGCAAGCCATCCAGCGCATTGGAGTAATGTTCAGGCAAGCTGGGGGCGGCCAGGGGGTGCAAGGTGCCCCCTTCGTCCACCCGCAGAATCGAAGCAATCACGTCAGGGGCAATCCGCTCGACTTCACGGCAGACCAACATCATCAAGGCCGCCAGTGATTCCTCTCGAACCATCGCTTCGAGCACTTTGTGCCGCAGGACTTCCGGCATTCGCGAATGAGTCACGTCAATCAGCACGCTGACGGTATGGGTCAGGTGACCGAGGCTATCGAGCACCGGATAGGTAGTGACATTGCACCAGACACGACGGCCATCATGGCGATAACCGAATTCCTGTGAGTGATATGCCTCACCGCGCCCCAACTGAGCACGGATGGCGGCGATATCTCCCACCTCGAAATAGGGGGCAATCAGGCTGATGGGCGTTCGTCCCACCACGGCGGCTTCGTCATAGCCGAACATCTCGGTGAACCCACCGTTGACGTAGCGGATCTGCCATTGGGCATCCGTGACGATGATTGCGTTTTCGGTGCTGTCGACCACCAGTGACAGTAGATACAGGCGTTCGCGCTCTTCATGCTGGACCGTGATGTCCTTGATGAAGGCGGTGTACATCAACTGGCCGTCGCTCTTGACCTTGGAGATGGACATCGCCCCCCAACGCCGGGCGCCGTCTTTGCGCTCGATCAGCACGTCGCGACTGGTGCCGACGATCTTGTTGAGGCCGCTGCGACGATTGGCATCGATGTAGCCGTCGTGCTCCGCACGGATCAACTGTGGCACCAGGATACTGACGTTCTGCCCGATCACCTCCTCCCGGCTGTACCCCCACAAGGCTTCGGCGGCAGCGTTGAACAGGATGACCCTGTTCTGGCTATCAATGACCACAACACTGTCGATGCTCTGCTCTAGGGTCTGGATGAAAACCTGGGAAAGATCCTGAATGTCAGGCATGGCGGTAGCCCACTCACGGGAAGGAAGACAAACACGGTGTCGGGCTCCTTCCCGGTGCTTCAGGACTTTGTTGATCGCCGCCCCACTCTTGCAGAGATCAGAGGGGGGTTGAATGGCCCTCCCTATCGATGCGCGACAGTAGTAAGGTCGTCATGTAAACACTAATATCAATATGCCTCCATCCGATCATCGGACTATTGACCCGCATCAAAGAACCCCAAAGGACAGATGTAATATCTTCGTCGCGACCCCGCGACGTAGGCGTTCTCAAAAGCATTCTCATTAGCTATAGCGCTGCATCCCCCAACGCTTCACCGTGATTCGCTCCAGGGTGTCGAACACCAGGTTCTCCACCAGCAGGCCGATCAGGATCACCACCGCCAGGCCAGCGAATACCTTGTCGGTGTAGAGCTCGTTGCGGTTCTGGAAGATGTACCAGCCCAACCCGCCCTTGCCGCTGGTGGCGCCGAACACCAATTCGGCCGCGATCAGGGTGCGCCAGGCAAACGCCCAGCCGATCTTCAACCCCGCGAGAATCGACGGCAACGCCGCCGGAATCAGGATGAACAGCACAAAACGCAAACCCTTCAAACCATAATTACGCCCCGCCATGCGCAAGGTCTCCGACACCCCGAGAAACCCGGCATAGGTATTCAGCGCCAACGCCCAGAGCACCGAGTGCACCAGCACGAAAATCAAACTGTTCTGCCCCAATCCGAACCAGAGCAACGCCAGCGGCAGCAACGCAATCGCCGGCAACGGGTTGAACATCGACGTCAGGGTACTCAGCAGGTCCCGTCCAAACTGGGTCGACACCGCCAATGTGGTCAAGGCGAACGCCAGGACGATCCCCAGCACATAGCCCTTGAGCAGCACCACCAGGGAAATCCCGACCTTGCTCAGCAACTCACCACTGATCAGGCCGTCGTACAACGCACTCGTCGTCTGCAGAAAACTCGGCAGCAACAGATCGTTGTTCTGATACCGCGCCGCGGCCTCCCAAAGCACCGCCAGCAAGATCAGGATCAGGCTCTTGCGTAACCAGCCCTGTTGCCACAACCGTTGCCCCAGAGGCAGTTCGCGCTCCAGCGGGACCTCGAGCAACGGCTCCAGGACCACTTCATATTCTTCACGCACAGGGGATGAAAGACTCATCGGGCATTCCTCCAGCCGCTCAATAGGCGATGCGGATATCGGCGAAATTCAGTTCGGTTTCAGCCTGCGGGGTTTCGTCGAACAGCAGCCGGTGGATCCGTCGCGCCGACGCCTGGAACTCGACGCCGCCCAGGCTGTGCAGGTTGTACTGATGGCTGTGGATCTCCGCCCGTACCCGACCCGGATGGGGTGACAACAGCAGAATGCGGTTGCCCACCACCAGCGCCTCTTCAATCGAGTGGGTGACGAACAGCAGGGTGAAGCGCACCTCCTCCCAGAGCTGCAGCAACTCCTCCTGCATCTTGCGCCGGGTCAAGGCGTCGAGGGCGGCGAAGGGCTCGTCCATCAGCAGGACTTTGGGTTGCATCGCCAGGGCCCGGGCAATCGCCACCCGGGCTTTCATACCGCCGGACAAGGTGTGCGGATAGGCATCGGCAAAGGCCGACAACCCGACCTTCTCCAGATAATGCAGCGCCCGCTCCTCCGCCTCCCGACGCTTGAGGCTGCCGGACGCCAGCAGCGGAAACATCACGTTCTGCTTGACGGTTTTCCAGGGCGGCAACTGGTCGAATTCCTGGAACACCACGATACGGTCCGGGCCCGGCTCGGTGACGGCCTGGCCTTGCAGGCGGATCTCGCCTTCACAGGGCCGGAGAAACCCGGCTACCGCCTTGAGCAAGGTCGACTTGCCACAGCCCGAAGGCCCGAGCAGCACAAAACGATCTTCACGGTCGACTTCAAAACTGACCTGATGCGTCGCCCGCACCACCCGCGCCGGCGTGCGGTATTCCAGGCTGACCTGGTCGACCGCCAGCAACGCCGGGGTGGCGACGCTCGGGTTGCTGGCCGTGTGGCCTTGCAAGGGGGCATTCATGTCGGTCAGCTCCCCTGCAACAGTTTGGCGTCCTCGAAGAAGTAGTCCTTCCACGATTCCGGCTTGTGCTTGATGGCGCCCACACGATAGAGGAACTCGGCCAGGGGGTAGGTGTTCTTCGGCGTCACGCTGAATTCGAACTGCGGGTTGTCGATGATTTTCAGCAGCGCCGCACGGTCGATCTTGGCCTTGGTCACCCGCAGGTAGGTGTCCGCCGCCGCGCCTTTGTCCTTCTGCGCGAACTCGGCCGCTTCGGCCAGGGCGTCAACGAAAGCCTTGTAGGTTTTCGGGTTGTCGTTGCGGAATTTCTCCGTGGCGAACAACACCGTCGGCGAGTTCGGCCCGAGCAGGTCGTAGCTGTTGAGCACCACATGCACGTTGGGGTTTTCCAGCGCCTGTTCCTGGAACGGCGGGTTGGAGAAGTGCCCGGTCAATTCGGTGCCGCCGGCGATCAGCGCCGCCGTGGCGTCGGGATGCGGGACGGCGACGGTGTATTTGTCCAGGCGATTGAATTCCTTGTCGCCCCACTGCTTGGCCGCGGCGTATTGCAGGAAGCGCGACTGCACGGAAACGCCAACCGCCGGCAAGGCGATGCGGTCCTGGTCGGTGAAGTCGGCGATGGTCTTGACCTTCGGGTTGTTGCTCACCAGGTAGTAGGGAAAGTTGCCCAGGGAAGCGACCGCCTTGACGTTCTGCTTGCCGTAGGTGCGATCCCAGATGGTCAGCAAGGGCCCGACACCCGCACCGGCGATATCCACCGAGCCGGAAAGCAGCGCGTCATTGATCGCCGCGCCGCCGGACAGCTGGGTCCAGTCGACCTTGATATCGATGCCTTCGGCCTTGCCGTATTTCTCGATCAGGTGCTGGTCGCGGACCACGTTGAGCAACAGGTAGACAATGCCGAACTGTTCGGCGACGCGGATCTCGCCCTCGGCCTGTGCCGTGGCAGGCGCCAGCAGGCTGCCGGCCAACAGGCTCAAGCCGAGGCCGACGGCGGTGGTGAGACGGCCAAGTTTCGGCCACAACGCAAAGGGTGCAGGCATGGGGATGCTCCTTAAAGCGATCAGATCAGAACGGGGCATCGCCCTGGATGGTGGTGCGGTAGAGCTTGCGCCGCAGGTAACTCGGGCAACCGGCAGCCAGGTGCACCAGCGAACGGTTATCCCAGAACACCAGGTCGTGGGGCTGCCACTGATGGCGGTAGATGTTTTCCGGCAACACGCTGTGGGCATACAGCTCGCTCAGCAGCTGGCGGCTTTCGTCTTCCGGCAGGCCGACAATCCGCGTGGTGAAACCCTCGCTGACGAACAACCCCTTGCGCCCGGTTTCCGGGTGGGTACGCACGATGGGATGCACCACCTCGGCGACCTGGGCCAGTTGTTCAGGGGTCAGGGTCGGCCGCCAGTTGCCTTCGAATTTGGTCTCGCTGTAACGCGCCGTGTAGGAGTGCGCCGCCGAACGGCCTTCGATCGCCTTGCGCAGGGCCTCGGGCAAGCTGTCCCAGGCCTTGTGCTGGTCGGCAAACAGGGTGTCGCCGCCTTCGGATGGCAGCTCTTGGGCGTGCAGCATCGAACCGAGGCTCGGCAGCTCCTTATAGGAGAGATCGGAATGCCAGAACTTGCCCGCATCGCCCAGGCCGATGTTCTGGCCGTTTTCGACGATGTTGGAAACGATCAGGATCTCCGGGTGCCCCGCCAGCAGGAATTGCTTGAGCACATGAATCTGCAACACGCCAAACCGGCGGCTGAAGGCGATCTGCTGTTCGGGACTGATGCGCTGGTCGCGGAACACCACCACAGGGTGATCCAGGTGCGCACGGTGAACGCGCGCAAAGTCCTCGGCATTGAGCGCCTGGCTCAAGTCGAGGCCGACGATTTCAGCGCCCACCGATCCATCAAAGGGGCGGACGTCGAAGTGCTGTGCCGGGGCATCAGCGGTGGTCGAAACGGAAGAAGCCAGGGACATGGAAGGACTCCTGCGCAGGGCACGCTCAGAGGTGCACTTGGTGATCAGACACTCACGCGGGTCGCGTGTGGGTTCAGTTCATACGGCCCACCCAAGGGTCGGTGAGCACGCAGAAATATGACGATATAGATATAAGAGAGATAACTTAAATACTATTAAGGAATATCAATAGGGCCTTTTTCATAAGCGCCCCGGCGCCGAGCCGGTGAGAGGCGATGATTTTTTCACGTGCCCCGAGGACCTCTCCGACACATCCGGATACCTTGAAAACCCGGGTTCTGGAACCTTGTGCAAAACACTGGAGCCGCGGGAAGCAATACGCATCGCCAAGAGGGCGAGTCCCTACAGCCACTTGGGAATCGATTGATAGTTTCAGTGAGGGCTGGTGAAAGAGAATGGCACCATGCAATCATCCGTTATCGCGTGCCTCAGGCGCAGAGAATGGACGGTTTGACAAGCACCCGGGCAGCTTCTAGTGTGCCATCGGATCACCCTTCAACCTTGTTCAAAACAGAGTAGTCGCGTGGCGGAAAAACCGAATCCCTTGAACAGCGTTCACGTCAATGGACCCATACCCGCCCATCTGGCCCGGGCGGTGATTGAGGAGACCTTGCGCAACGCCATCCTGGACGGGCGTCTTCCCTGTGGCCTGGCCTTGCGCCAACAGGAACTGGCGACGCTGTTCGGCGTCAGCCGCATGCCCGTGCGTGAAGCCCTGCGCCAGCTCGAAGCCCAGGAACTCCTGAATGTGGTGCATCACAAGGGGGCCGTGGTTGCCCCTTTGATCGTCGATAATTCCATCGAAGCCTACGACTTGCGGATCCTCCTGGAGACCGAGGCCCTGCGCCTGTCGGTGCCCCTGCTCGATGACAACGACTTCAAGCAGATCGAGGCCTATATCGATCTGCTGGAAACCGAACAGGACTATACCCAGGTCGGACGGCTCAATCGCCTGTTCCACATGGGGCTCTACAGCAAGGCCCCCAATCACAAACTGTTGAAGCTGATCGAGCAGGGCCTGGTGGAAGAAGAACGCTTCCTGCGTTTCAACCTGTCCGCCATGGGGCTGGGCAAACTCTCCCAGGATGACCATCGCGCCCTTCTCAGCGCTGCTCGGGCCGGCGAGATCGAGGTGTGCGTGGAGAATCTGCGACACCACCTGCAACGCGGCATTGAAGTGATTCTGCGTTATCTGGCCCAGGCCCGGTCTTGACCCCTGAGCCGATACGCCTGTTGGGCCCGGGGTCTGCTGTTCTATCGATGTGCATGGCAGCCCACAGGCTGATGAGACGGGTTGTCGGTGAGCGATAACAACACCGCCGACAAGCTGCCATCAGCTGTTTTCCATGATTTGTGAAAAAGGTCGTGGGCGCACGCCCTGCCACGCGGGATGACCCTATCTATTCACCGCTTCGGACAGGTTTCGCCTCTTCCGGCGATAGCAGAACTGTCCGTTTGGGCACAGGCTTGCTCACCGATAATCAATTGACGAGCGACGTACGGCTCTGCGCATGCAACTTTCGGATTACATCACTCAACCAAGGAGCACTTCCACGCGCCGGAAGTACGGATCAGCCGTGTCTCGGCCACGCCTATCAAACTATTAATCCATCCCATTGAGAGCCAGTTGAATGAGGCATTCCATCATTCATTTAAATTCTGATCGTTATTATTCGGAAGGGGCACTCTCACCCCTAAAAACACGGCATCGCCAGTGTTATCGGGGACACTCATCTATTAAAAAGTGCCACTTACAATTGTTCTAAAAATAACTTGATCCGCGCTGATTATTTGTATTAATTTTTAATGGCTTTCGGGCAACCCCTGTCGCCAAGGCCTTAGCCAGCCTAGACATAGGCGCCCGGCAACACCAAACAAAATACGCTCAAAACGCTTGCACGATGACACTTTGGCGTACGTTAAATACGCCGTGATCCCTCTCGATACTTTCAATTTCTTATTGAGGACTCTGTTCGTCCGCCCGTTAGCCAATGCAACACCGTGACACCGCCATACCGTATAGAAAACACCGTGCAACCTGTCACAGCCCTTTCAACTTCGCAGACACGTGGTGAATATTAATGAGCGCACTAAAGCACCTTCTCGACGCCCGTAAAGAACAACTGACCCAACATCCTGTATTCAGTGAGATTCATTCACTTTCACTCCTTCGACGGTTCATGGAAGTCCATGTCTTTGCGGTCTGGGACTTCATGTCGTTGACCAAGCGCTTGCAACAGGAACTGACCTGTACCACTTTGCCCTGGCTGCCGCCCAGGGACCCCCAGGCCGCACGCCTGATCAATGAAATTGTCCTTGGCGAGGAATCGGACCAACGCGAAGGCCCCGGCCATTGCAGCCACTTCGAGTTGTATCTGGAAGCCATGCGCGAGGTGGGCGCCAGCACGGCCGCCATCGAGCACTTCATCGAACTGCTGCGTGAAGGCGTGACGGTCGACACCGCGCTGCGCACGGTGAACGCCGCGCCGATGGTGATCGGCTTTGTCAGAAACACCCTCGATATCGCCCTCCACGCCTCGGCGCATCAGGTAGCCGCGGCCTTTCTGCACGGCCGGGAAAGTGTCATCCCGCAGATGTTCCAGCGGATTCTCGATGAGTGGGGCATCGATCACGCCCAGGCCCCGACGTTGCGCTACTACCTGCAACGGCATATCGATGTCGACTCCGAGGACCACGGGCCGGCGGCCGAACACTTGCTCGAACGCCTGGTGGGCGGTCAGCCGCAACGCGAGGCGGAGATCTACAGCGCCGCCCTGGCCGCCGTGGACAGCCGCCTGGCGCTGTGGGACGGCTTGCAACTGAGCCTGAGCGAACGCGCCGTCGAGGTGGCCCTCTCATGAACGCCGTCGACTACACCTCCTTCGCCGATGCCTGGGAAAGCCGCGCCAGCATCCGCACCCGCCCACGGCGCCTGCTCGAGGACGACGATCGGCTGATCTATCCCCTGAGCCGCCAG
This sequence comes from Pseudomonas sp. MWU12-2319, assembly GCF_023242525.1. NCBI lineage: Bacteria > Pseudomonadati > Pseudomonadota > Gammaproteobacteria > Pseudomonadales > Pseudomonadaceae > Pseudomonas > Pseudomonas sp. MWU12-2319. The sequence goes on along the minus strand of NZ_JALJES010000022.1, from coordinate 7,278 downwards.
CCCCTGGTCAGCAGCGAGAGTTTCCTCACCCTGTGTCCGGAGCAGCGGGATTTCGTGCTGCTGCAGAGCCTCTACAAATTCATCAATGACGTGGTGATTTTCGAGACCGATATCGTCGACCGCACCGCCCGCAGCATTGCCAAGGGGCGCTTCCCGATCCGCTTTCCGTTCGCCTGTCGTTATGACGCCATGACCGTGGTGGTGGACGAGGACTATCACGCCCTGGTGGCCATGGACTTCATGCAGCAGACCGTGGCCATGACCGGCATCGAACCCCTTGAGCTGCCCGAGGAAATCGAACTGAGCCGGGCGATCCCGGCGGCCATGGGGATGGCCCCCGAGCACCTGCAAGCGGCCATGGAGCTGATCTGCGTGGCGATCTCGGAAAACACCGTGACCAACGATGTCGCGGCCTTTGCCAAGGACGACACGATCAAACCCTCGATCAAGGGCCTGATGGCCGACCACCTGCTCGACGAAGGCCGGCATGCCGGGTTCTGGACGCGCCTGGTGCGGATCTACTGGCAGACCGCGAGTGAGGACGACCGCGACCTGATCGCGCAGATCCTGCCGGTGTTCATCGTCCATTACCTGACCAACGACATCCAGAAAGCCTTCGACTTCCGCGTGATCGAGCACCTGCCGGTGAGCGAGGCGATTCGCCAGGAACTCAGGCGCGAGGCATTGGGGCTGGCGTATCCGATCAATCGCCACCATCCGCTGGTGATCAATATCGTGCGCTTTCTGCGTAACAGCTCGCTGCTCGATTCGCCCTGTGTTCAGGACGCCTTGAGCGACTACCTGATCTAGCCAAGGAGATCATCATGAGACGTCTCACCCTTTTGCTCGTCGGCAGCAGCCAGGCGCTGGATGAATTGCTCCGCGAGCTGGAACAGCACGGTCATTCGATTCAACGCCTGAGTCACGCACAGGCCATCGAAGCACAACCGCCGGGCGCGGCGGATCTGTTGATCGAAGATGGCAGCCTGGTGCTGCCCACCAGTTGGCGGCGCGACCTCGGCGCCTGCATTCACCTGGCCCTGCGCCTGGAACAAGGGCCCGTGGCGCCCCAGGGCCTGCCCGCACTCAGCCTGCTTTGTCGGCTGGTCGAGGATGCCGGGAGCCGCCTGATCCAGCGCCTGGGGGTTGATCAGGACGGCTCCGGAAACGGCCAGGCGCTACGCCTCGCCGCAGTCCAGGCATTGGTGGAGCGGGTGGCCTTGCAGGTCAGCCGCTATTCCCGTGACGCCGAATACTTTGCCGAGGCCGCCACGTTGCCATCGGCGTCGGAGCACCCGGAACAGGATCTGCGCAGGCTTGAGACGCTGGCTTTCGAACACCGTCTCAACCAGACCGCCCGCCCCGAGTTGCTTGCCCTGGCCCAGGTGTCGGTCATCGAGCATATCGAAAGCAGCCTGCTGCGTTTCGCCGAACGCCCCGCGCTGACCCTGGACGGGGTGTCGCTGACCTACCGGGAACTGCACGACCTGAGCCGGACGATCCAGCAAAGTCTGCTGGCCCGGCTCGATGCCCTGGGACCGTTCACCGAACCGCCGGTGATCGGGCTCTGCCAGCACAAGAGCCCCGCGTTGTATGCCAGCATCCTGGCGATTCTCGGGGCCGGCGCGGTGTATCTGCCGCTGGACCCGGGCCACCCGCTGCAACGCCAACTGTTCGTTCTCAAGGATGCCGGCGCCAGCCTGCTGCTGCATGACGGACAATCTTCCCTGGCCGAACAGCTGCCGGCCCTGGATGTCCGTGGCCTGGCGCAAAAACCGACTGATCAGCCCCTGGTGCGCCAGGCACGCGCCCCCCAGGCACCCTGCCTGGCGCTCTACACCTCGGGCACCACCGGACAGCCCAAGGGCGTGCTGCTCAGCCAGCACAACCTCAGCCACTTCACCGCCTGGTATGCCGACTATGTGCAGCTCAGCGAAACCAGTCGGGTGCTGCAGTTCTCCACCCTGAGTTTCGACTCGTCGCTGATCGACATCTTCCCGACCCTGGTCAGCGGCGCGGCGCTGGTGGTGCCGACTGAAGACCAGCGTCGCGATCCCTTGCAACTGCTGGCGCTGATTCGCGGGCAACGGCTCAGCCATGCCTTCCTGCCGCCGGCACTGCTGAGTATCCTGCCGCTGGACACGCCCCTGGGCCTGAGCCATGTGATGACCGGCGGTGACGTGTGCGAACCGGATGTCATCGAGAAGCTCTCGACCCAGTGCCATTTCTACAATCTCTATGGCCCTACCGAGACCACCGTGCTGGTCACCGCCAGGCGCTTCCAGCCCGGCTCCGGCAATCGCAGCCTGGGCCAGGCCATCGCCAACAGCCAGGTGCTGATTCTCGACGAACAGCGCCAGCCAGTCGCCGAGCAGACCGTCGGCGAGCTGTATATCGCCGGCCCCGGGGTCGGCCTCGGTTACCTGAACAATCCCGACAAGACGGCGGACAGTTACCTGCAACTGGCGCTGGGCCAGGGCGAAAGCCTGCGTGCCTACCGCACCGGCGACATGGCCAAGTGGACCGGCGAAGGCATCGAGCTGTGCGGGCGCCGGGACAACCAGGTGAAGATTCGCGGCTTCCGGGTCGAGCCGGAGGAGATCGAGCAGTGCCTGCGCGACAGCCGGCTGTACCGCCAGATCGCGGTGGTCATCGATCCCCGGCGGCGGGTGCTGGCCTTTATGAGCCAGCCGCAGTCTGTCGGCGGCCAGGACGCCCTCAGGCAGCATGCCGAGCGCTACTTGCCGGACTATATGCAACCGACCGTCTACACCGAGCTGGCCAGCCTGCCTTCGGCCAGCAACGGCAAGATCGACCGCGCGGCGTTGCTCAAGCTGCCGGTGGAGACGCCCGAAAACAGCCGCCGCCGGTTACCCGCCACGGCGGACGAAAGTCGCCTGCTGGAACTCTGGGCCGAGCTGCTGGAACTGCCTGTCGAAGATATCTCCACCGACGAGAGCTTCTTCAACCTGGGCGGCCACTCGATCCTGTTGTCGAAAATGCTGCTGGGTATTCGCGAGCAGTATGGCCGGGGTATCTCCATCAACCGCTTTATCGAGGAACCGACCCTGTGCCGCCTGGCGATGCTGGTCGGTGGCGCCGCCACCAGCCAGGCCCTGAGCGAGCAGATCCTGATCGATGTCGAGCGGGAACTGGGCCTCAACGTATTACCCGCTGATCGCGCTGGCGATGTGAACAAGGTGGTGGTGACCGGCGCCAACAGTTTTGTCGGCGTGCACCTGGTCGAAGCGCTGCTGGCCGGCGGGGCCGTCGAGGTCGCCTGCCTGGTCCGCGACAGCGCCGCGGAACCGGCGGCCGAGCGCTTTGCCCGGGCCCTGCGGGAAAACCGCCTGGAGCACCTGGATCTGAGCCGGGTGCGGGTCCATGCCGCCGACCTGACCCGTCCTCTGTTGGGGCTCGCCCCGGCGGTCTATGAACGGATCGATCGCGAGTTCGGCGCCCTGGTGCACAACGCGGCCAACGTCAACCACGTGCTCGACTACGAGTCGCTGGCACCCGATAACGTCGATCCGCTGTTCGAATGCCTGCGCCTGTGCGAGGGGCGCAGCAAGAAGATCTTCAACTTCATCTCGACGCTGTCGGCCTCCAGCAGTACCGATGCCGAGGGTCGGGTGCTCGAGCAACCGGCGGCCCAGACACCGCCGATCTATATCCGCAACGGCTACAACCTGAGCAAGTGGGTCGGCGAGCGGATCCTGCAACGGGCCCGCGAGCAAGGCGCCTGGGCCAACCTCTACCGGCCCGGCAATATCAGCTTCAACAGCCGCACCGGGGTCAGCCAGCCCCACAAGAACCGATTGATGCTGATGCTCAAGGGCTCGCTGCAGTTGGGCCAGGTGCCCGCCCTGGAGCTCAATTTCGACCTGATGCCGGTGGACTTCCTCGCCCGCTTCATCGCCGTGCACTGCCGACGTACCAGCGCCCACGGGGTGTTCAACCTGCATAACCCGCAACCCCTGAGCTGGGCCGACTACATGGCCTCGTTCCGTGAAGCCGGCCATGACTTCCAGCTGGTCAGTGTCGCCGACTGGCAGCGCCAGTTACACCGGGTCGACAGCAACAATGCGCTGTTCGAAGTCCTCGGTTTCTACCTCAACGGTTTCGAAGAGGACATCGGCGATATCTCGGCCATCGGCCATGCCCATGCCGCCGCAGCCGTGCGCGAGATGGGCGAGCAATACCCGGCCAAGACCCCGGCGCTGCTGCGCAAGGGCTGCGACTACCTCAAACAGATTCAATTCATCTGATTCACCCCCACCCACAAGGAGTTACATCATGAATAACCTGCAACCCGATAGCCTGATCCGCAATCCACAAGGCAGCCCGGTGATTTCATCGGTGGAAGTGGCCCGCGACGCCGCTACGGTCTGGGCCGTGGTCGGCGATTTCGGTGGCTTTGCGGCGTTTATCACGGCGCTGGAGCGCATCGAGATCACCGGCGAAGGCGTCGGCTCGCTGCGCAAGAAGTTCTTCAAGGACGGTAACCTGGTGGTCGAGCAGCTCAACTCGCGGGACGAGCAGGCACGGCGGATGACCTGGACGACGATCTACAACACCCTGGGGGTTGGCCAGCTGTGGGCGTCGATGACGGTCGAGGCGCTGGATGCGGACCGCAGCCGCGCAACCTGGACCATCATTGCCGAACCGGCCAGTGGTGGTGAGGAGGCGCTGCCGGGGTTCCGCAGTTTTGTTCAGGGGTTTGCCGATGATGCGATGAACAATGTGCGGACGTTGTTGGCCTGATCAAGTTAGGCGCCTGCCGTCAGGTGTCGCCTGCGGCCTGCTGAACAACAGCCGCTCTCTGTGGGAGTGGTGCTTGCCCGCGAAGCTTTTGGCGTCCTTGAGGCCGCCTTCGCGAGCAAGCTCTGCTCCCACACAAGCCCTGCTCCCACAAGAGAGGGGGTCAACACAGGTATCGCGGGATCAGATCCTGAAACTGTCCACCAACTGCTTCAACCGTCCGGCCTGCTGCGCCAAGGCATCGCAATCCTTCAAGGTTTCATTCAGGTTGGCCACACCCTGCTGGTTCAGCAGGTTGATCTGGTTGATATCGACGTTGAGGGTTTCCACCACCGCGGTCTGCTCCTCGGTCGCAGCCGCCACCGACTGGTTCATCCCGTCGATCTCGGTAATCCGCTGGGTCACGCTGACCAGACGGGCACCGGCCTGGTTGGCGACTTCAACGCTCTCTTCGCTGGACACCTGGCTGGCGTTCATGGTCGTCACCGCTTCCCGCGAACCGACCTGCAGCGAGGTGATCATCTTGTGGATTTCCTCCGCCGATTCCTGGGTCCGGTGGGCCAGGTTACGCACCTCATCGGCCACCACGGCAAACCCGCGTCCCGCTTCGCCCGCCCGCGCCGCTTCAATCGCCGCGTTGAGGGCCAGCAGGTTGGTCTGCTGGGAGATGCCCTTGATCACATCAAGAATGTGCCCGATGTTATCGGTGCTGGCGTTCAGCGTTTCGATCTGGGTGCAGGACAGGCTGATCTTCTGCGACAGCTCGGTCATCGCCAGGATGGTTTTTTCCACCACCTGACGCCCGTCGTCCGCCTGCTCGCTGGCGCCACTGGCGTGTTGCGAAGCATCGGCGGCGTTGCGGGCGATCTCCTGGGTGGCCGCCCCCAGCTCGTTGATGGCCGCCGCCACGCTGTTGGTCCGTGCGCTCTGCTCATCGGACCCGATGATCGAGGCATTCGAGGAGTTCATCACCCGCTGGGACAGGTCGTGCACCTGGCGCGTGGCCGAGGACACTTCACTGATGGAGGCGTGGATGCGCTCGACGAACTGGTTGAAGGAACCGGCGAGCTCGCCGAACTCGTCCCGGTTCTCGATGCTCAGGCGGCGGGTCAGGTCGCCCTCGCCCTGGGCGATGTCCTGCATCGCACGACCCATGGTGGTCAACGGACGCATCAGGAACTGGATCAACAGGGTCAGCAGCACCGCGATCGCCACCACGGCAATCAACATCGCGATCAACGCCGAAGTCCGGAACTTGCTCAGTGGCGCGTAGGCCTTGTCCCGGTCGATGGACAGGCCGATATACCAGTCCGCCGAAGGCAGGCCCACCACCGGTGTGAACGAGATAATCCGTTCCTGGTTGTTCAGGGTGACTTCCTGGATGCCCTTGGTAATCCGCAGCCCGGAGTTCGGGTAGAGGTCCTTGAGGTTCTTCATCACCTGGTCTTTGTCCGGGCTGACGATTACCTGCCCGTCGCCGCTGACCAGGAAGGCCTGGCCAATCCCGCCGAAGTCCACCGAGTTGATGATCTTCACCAGGGTCTCCAGGCTCAGGTCACCCCCCACCACACCGAGCAATTGCCCGTTGCTCTTCACCGGCAGGGCGATGGTCACCACCAGGCCGCCGACCGAGGCCATATAGGGCGGAGTGAGCATGGTCTTGTCCGCCACGACAGCGGATTTGTACCAGGGGCGCTGACGTGGATCGTAGCCGTCGGGCATCTTCGCGTCAGGACGCTGGGTGAAGGTGCCATCGGTCTGACCGACATAGGTGAACTGGAAGTTGGAGGTCAATGCCGGTTGATCGACCAGGCCCGGGTAATCGGCCTTGCTGCCCTGATGGGCCAGGTTCTGCGCCAGGTTCTCCAGTACCAGGATCCGCCCGCCCAACCAGTTCTGCACGCTGCTGGCGGTCAGGTCACCGGCTTGCTGGACGGAGGACTCGAGATTCTGCCGGATGGTACTGCGCTGTAGATAGTCGTTGTAGAACGTGAACAGCGCAAAGGCGAGAACCACGACACCGGAGGCGGCCAAAAGGATTTTATGGCTGAATTTCAGATTCATTTCATGGACTTCTTATTATGCCGAAAATGGGGATGCGTGCGGGTGCAACACTCGTTGGGGGGCGCAGGCAGCGTTCTATGACTGCTCCACTTTGGTGCACGCATCATTCACCATACTGTCGGCACCATGGGATGAAAACTTAGCTCATTTCAGGAAATGTCTGGAGGATTTTTTGCACGCCCAAAACAAAACCCCCGTCTGCGTGAGCAGACGGGGGTTTCGGAATTCAATCTTGACGATGACCTACTCTCACATGGGGAAACCCCACACTACCATCGGCGATGCATCGTTTCACTGCTGAGTTCGGGATGGGATCAGGTGGTTCCAATGCTCTATGGTCGTCAAGAAATTCTGTGGCCAGACCCGCCACCGGAGGGCGTGTCAGCAAAATCGGGAACTTCTACTAAAACAAAACCCCAACTGCTTTCGCAATTGGGGTTTCGGAATTTAATC
>NZ_JALJES010000021.1:0-111459 GCF_023242525.1 Pseudomonas sp. MWU12-2319 | reverse complement strand
GCGGCCCATTTCCTCACGGACCATATCGCCCAGGGAACGGCCGTTGCGGCGTGTGGAGAGGAACAGGACGATAAAGTCCTGCACCGCACCGGCCAGGACCACACCGGCGATCAGCCAGAGCGTGCCAGGCAGATACCCCATCTGCGCCGCCAGCACCGGCCCGACCAACGGTCCCGCGCCGGCGATGGCCGCGAAGTGGTGACCGAAAAGAATGTGTTTGTTGGTCGGCACATAGTCCAGACCGTCATTGTTGAGCACCGCCGGCGTGGCCCGATTGGCATCGAGCTGCATGACATTGTTGGCGATGAACAAACTGTAGTAACGATAGGCAACCAGATAGATCGCCACAGCGGCGACCACGATCCACAAGGCGTTGATCGCCTCGCCGCGGCGCAAGGCCACTACGCCCAGGGCGCATGCTCCAACGATTGCCAGCAGCAGCCAGGGTAGGTGGCGTAGCGGGCTATTATTATTTTTCATTTTTATATTCCAGCCAGAGAGGACAAGAAAGACAGCTACCTTGAGTTTAGCGCCAACAGGGCCAAAGGCCATACCCGACATTGCTCGAGAACGGCTTTTTTGCCCCTGCGCGATGGCTTGCAATGGCCACCCACCCTAGCCCACGGCAGCACAAATCGTGTGGTATCCGGCTATACATTCGCTCCTGCTGGCTGTGGAGGCTATAGTCAGTGAATACGCCAAGGAGCCACGTCATGAGCGACCCGCATTCCAATCGACGCCAATTCAAACGTATTGATTTCGACGCCGACACCACCCTCAGCCAGGGCTCCACCGTCTGGTCGGCGCATCTGATCGACCTGTCGCTCAAGGGGCTGCTACTTCAGCGACCCGGCACCTGGGATGACAGCAACGAGGGCATCTTCCGCGTCGACATTCGCCTGGCGGCAAACGCCCATGTCGAAATGGACGCCGAACTGGTGCACCGGGAAAAAGACCACCTGGGCTTCAAGTGCCTGCATATCGGCCTCGAATCGATCCAGCACCTGCGGCGCCTGATCGAGTTGAATCTGGCCGACGCGGCGGAACTCGAACGGGAACTGGGCGCCCTGATCGAGCTGTAAACAAAGCCCTACAAAAGTTGTGGAATCAGGCTTGCCGGCGATGCGGCGGTGAATACACCCTCGCAATCACTGGCAAACCCGCACCGGCTCCATCAGGGAAACGCCGAGCGCTGTGGAAAATCGCTCTCGGTGTCCCAATACCCCGTCTCTTGCCGCGACGACAATTGCCAGGCGCCGTTCTTGAACCGATAAGTCCGGTAGGTAGTGACGAACTCTTCATCCTCGCTCGCCGGCGACGAGGACACCTGCTGGATCTGTGCCACGCCGTCCGCCGTCGGCGCACCGACCTGCCAGGCCGCCTTGCCGGTCTGGGCCAGGAACAGCACCTCGCTCTTGCCCTCCGCCGTCCGATAGACCGTGGCGTTGAGCTTGCCCGTCGACGGCATCAGTACCTGGGTGGCCGGACCGCTGTAGGTGCCCATCGGCGCCGTTTCATCGATGGTCAGGAAATAGGCCGGGGCCGGCAGACCCACCAGGGGGGCTTTCTCAACCGTGGCCAGCGGATAACCCAGGCTTTTGTTTTCCAGCGCCTCACCGGAGGCCGCCAGCAAGCGCACCTGGGCGTCGACGAACGGCTTGTTCTCGACATCCGCGGCGAGCACCTGGTCATCGATACTTTCCGGTTCCGTACCGTTGCCCCACAGGGCGCGATGCAGGTCCGGAGTCATCCGCACATCCTCCAGTATCTCCAACACCTGCCCGTTATCGATCGGCAATTGTTGGGCCACGCGATAACCGGCGGGCACCTCTGTCGCCCCTGCCAAGCCGCACCACACGGCCAATCCCAACCCCAGCACGGCCGAGTTGAAACCTTTCATCCTTTGACTCCCTTCCCAATAGGTCGATTGATAGATGAAGCGATCATTATTCAAACAACGCATCCAAAGCCTGCTCCAACCGCGTCACCGCGATGATCACCAGCCCCGGCGGCGCTTCTTTCGGCGCATTGCCCTTGGGCACGATGGCCCGCTTGAAACCATGCTTGGCCGCCTCTTTAAGACGCTCCTGGCCGCTGGGCACCGGCCGCACTTCGCCGGACAGGCCAACCTCGCCGAACACCAGCAGGTCGTGGGGCAATGGCCGGTTGCGCAGGCTGGACATGATCGCCGCCAGCAGCGCCAGGTCCGAGGCGGTCTCCAGGACCTTGACCCCGCCGACGACGTTGAGGAACACATCCTGGTCGTGGGTCGGAATCCCGCCATGGCGGTGCAGGACCGCCAGCAGCATCGCCAGGCGATTCGGGTCCAGCCCGAGGGTGACCCGGCGCGGGTTGGCCAGGTGACTGTCGTCCACCAGGGCCTGCACCTCCACCAGCATCGGCCGGGTGCCTTCCCAGGTGGCCATGACCACACTGCCCGGCACTTCTTCCTGGGCCCGTGTCAGGAAAATCGCCGAGGGGTTGGAGACTTCCTTCAGGCCACGGTCGGTCATGCCGAACACGCCCAGCTCATTGACCGCCCCGAAACGGTTCTTCACCGCGCGCAACAGGCGCAGACGGCCATCGGACTCGCCTTCGAAATACAACACGGTGTCGACCATGTGCTCGAGCACCCGCGGCCCGGCCAGGGCGCCTTCCTTGGTCACGTGACCGACCAGGAAAATCGCCGTGCCGCTCTGCTTCGCATAACGCACCAGCAGCGCCGCGCTCTCGCGGACCTGGGACACGCCGCCCGGCGCCGATTGCAGTTGCTCGGTGAAAATGGTCTGGATCGAGTCGATCACCATGACCTTGGGCTTTTCCACCCGGGCGGTGGCAATGATGGTCTCGATGCAGGTCTCGGTCATCACCCGCAGCTGGTCCTGGGGCAGGCCCAGGCGCCGGGCGCGCATGGCGACCTGTTGCTGCGACTCTTCGCCGGTGACATACAGCGCCGGCATGCGCGTGGCGAGATTGCACAGGGTCTGCAGCAGAATGGTCGACTTGCCGATGCCCGGGTCGCCACCGATCAGCACCACCGAGCCGTCCACCAGGCCGCCGCCGAGCACTCGGTCGAGTTCCCCGGACGCCGTGGAAAAACGCGGGATTTCCTCGACGCTGACTTCGGCCAGGGTCTTGATCTGCGCCTGTTGTCCGGCCCAGCCGGTGCGACCGCTGGGTGGCGCGGCACCGCCGCTTTCCACCATCGTCTCGGTCAGGGTGTTCCAGGCCCCGCATTCACCGCACTGGCCGGCCCACTTGGGAAAGGTCGCGCCGCACTCGGTGCAGCCGTACATGCGCTTGGCCTTGGCCATCTGAACCCCCACGCAAAACCGCGATGATAGCTCAGCTGGCGGCGATCAGCGCGGCGCCGGTGTGCGGATTTCGCCGTCCGCCAGACGCGCCGCGCTATTGCCCAGGGGATCTTCGGCGTCGAGGTTGGCACCTTTGGCCGCCAGGGCGTCGAGCAACCCGGTACGTTTGAACAACCCGGCGTACATGGCCGCCGTCTGGCCGGCGCCGTTGCGTTGGTCCGGGTTGCAGTCGGTGGCGAGCAGGCGCCGGGCGATGCTCACCTCGCCCTTGAAGATCGCGCCCATCAACGCGGTGTTGCCGCGTTTGTCCTGGGTGCAGGCATTGGCTCCGGCGGCCAGCAGGCGTTCGACCGCCGGGCCCTGGCCGTGATAGGCCGCCAGGATCAGCGCGGTGTAGCCCTGGTCGTCCTGGGTATCGAGGCTGTAGCCGGCGTCGATAAAGGTGTTGAGCATCTCGACGTCGCCACGGCGGGCGGCATCGAAATAGTAATCCTTGAGCTGCGCCTGGAGGGCGGCCGGGTCGGTAGGAACTGACGGTTCCTGGGCTGAAGCGCCCAAGGAACAGACCAGTAAAAGCAAGAAAGCATAAATACGCATGGAGAAACTCCGTTGCGGTGGGAAGCCGGAAGGTGTTTGGTGAGTTCAAGGGCCTCTTCGCGGCGATGCGGCGTCCCGACAAGCTCCGCTCCCACAGGATTTGAGTCGAGCCCAGGTTTTGTGTACGACACAAAACCTGTGGGAGCGGAGCTTGCCCGCGAAGAGGCCGGCACTGACACAACAACTATCGGGGATTGCTAGTCCGCCAGCTTCGCCGCCAACGCCTTGACCCGTGCCAGGTCACCCTTGGCCACCTTGGTCACCCCCGCGCCATACTCCGGGTCGGCCTTGTAGAGAAACGACAGCATGATGTGCTTGCTCTCGTCGTCGGTGTCCGCCAGGGAACCGCCGAAGTTCTCGATCAGGTCCTGCTTTTCCTTCTTGCTGTAGGAGCGGTACAGGTCACCGGCCTGCTTGAAGTTCTGCTCGCGCTGGATCTTCGCCTGCTGGGTGCTGCCCGCCAGGGCCAATTGGCTGTAACGGGCCGCCTGCGGCTCCTCGCGAGGCAACAGGCGGCTGGGCTGATAATTCACCCCGGCGCTGCTGTGGCCGCTGTTCATCGCCCCATCCTGATTGCCGTTGTTGACCGCGACTTTCGGCGCGTTGATCGGCAACTGCAACGCGTTCGGCCCCAGGCGATACATCTGGGTATCGGCATAGGAAAAGACCCGGCCCTGCAACAGCCGGTCCTCGGACGGCTCGATACCCGGCACCAGGTTGGCCGGGGCCATGGCCACCTGCTCGGTTTCCTGGAAGACATTCGCCGGGTTGCGATCCAGCACCATCTGCCCGACCTTGCGCTCAGGCACGCCCGGCCAGATCTTGGTGGCGTCCAGCGGATCGAAGTCGAACTTGCCCAGGTCCTCTGGCGTCAGGACCTGGACATAAAGATCCCACTTCGGAAACTCGCCCTTGTTGATATGCGCCACCAGATCGTGGGTCATATGGCTGTAATCCTTGCCCTGCACTTCGACCACCGATTTTGGATCCAGGTTTCGAATCCCTTGCAGACTCTTCCAATGGAACTTGACGTAATGCACGTCGCCCTTGGCATTGATCAATTTGTAGGCGTGCACACCGTTGCCATCCATCTCCCGGTAACTGGCCGGCGTGCCGGAGTCCGAGTACAACTCGGTCAGCGTGCGAGTGGCTTCTGGGACATGGGAGAAAAAGTCGAAGCGCCGCGAGTCGTCATCGAGATTGGTCCGCGGATCGGGCTTGAAGGCATGCACCATGTCCGGGAACTTGATGGCATCGCGAATGAAGAAGGTCGGGAAGTTGTTGCCCACCAGGTCCCAGTTGCCTTCGCTGGTATAGAACTTGGTGGCAAAGCCGCGCGGGTCGCGCAGGGTTTCCGGCGAATGATTACCGTGCACCACTGCGGAGAAACGCACGAATACCGGCGTGGCACTGCCGGCGGCAAAGACCTTGGCCTTGCTCAGGTCGCTCAGGTCATTGGTGACGGTAAAGGTGCCATGGGCACCGGTGCCGCGCGCATGCACCACACGCTCCGGAATACGCTCACGGTCGAAACGCTGGAGTTTCTGGATCAGTTGCACGTCCTGCAGCAGCACCGGCCCGGCGGCACCGGCGGTCTGCGAGTTCTGGTTATCGCCGACCGCGGCACCGTTATCACGGGTCAGGGTCGCGGCGTGGACGGACAGGGATAGCAGGCTGGCGCTCAAGACGCACAGCACGCGCCTTGAAGAAACGCTTCCAAGGGCAGGAATGATGTTCATGTCGGACTCCTCTGGTTTTTGTAGAGCGCATTCCAATGCGCTGACCAGAGGCTAGTGACTGAAGCCCGGTTCTCTAAATAGAAAAGCCTGAAGAGGTCGATTGAGAAAATAGACGGGCCATCCGCCACCAAGGCGCGTATTTCGCGCGATTGCTGGCACTTTGCAAACTTTTCCCCGGGCAACCGGTCGATTAGAGCAAGCGCAGCCGGCTCCGCGCATCCTGCAAGATCCACGCGGCTCCATTACACTGCGCTCACTCCACTCATCTGTAACAAGGAATAACCTATGAGCGTGCTCAGTGAGTTCAAGGCCTTCGCGGTCAAGGGCAATGTGGTCGACATGGCCGTCGGTATCATCATCGGCGCGGCCTTCGGCAAGATCGTTTCGTCGTTTGTCGGCGACGTGGTGATGCCTCCGATCGGGCTGCTCATCGGCGGGGTCGACTTCAGTGCCCTGGCCATTACCTTGAAAGCCGCCGACGGCAATGTGCCAGCCGTGGTCCTGGCCTATGGCAAATTCATTCAGAGCTGCATCGACTTCATCATCGTCGCCTTCGCCATTTTCATGGGGGTCAAGGCCATCAACCGGCTCAAGCGCGAAGAGGCGGCAGCCCCGACCGTGCCGCCGATCCCGACCAAGGAAGAGGAACTGCTGGGCGAGATCCGCGACCTGCTCAAGGCCCAGGCCAACAAGCCCTGACTGCCATAACGCAGTGTCGCCCTACCAATAGTTCTCCACCGCCACCTGCCCGGGGCGCCGGCTCAGACTGAGCTGCAAGCCCCGTTGCTTGAGCAGCGCCCGGGTGTCATCGATCATCTGTGGATTGCCGCACAGCATCACCCGGGAATGCTCGGGTGACAGCGCCACCCCCGCCACCCGTTCAAGCTCGCCGCTCTCGATCAAGTGAGTGATGCGTCCGTTCAACAGACCCGGACACTGCTCGCGGGTCACCGTGGCAATGAACTGCAGTTTGTGGCCGTGCTCGGCCAGGTAATCGCGCCCGGCCAGGCCGGCGATCAGTTCCCCATAGGCCAGCTCCGCCGCCTCGCGGGCACTGTAGACCAGGATGATCCGCTCGAAGCGCTCCCAGACCTCGAAATCCTGCAGGATCGACAGGAACGGCGCGATACCGGTGCCGGTGGCCAGCAACCAGAGGTCGCGCCCGTCGACGAAACGGTCCAGGGTCAGGTAGCCAAATGCCTGTTTGTCCACCAGCAAGGTGTCGCCCTCGCGCAGACGACTCAGCTCGCTGGTGAATTCGCCCCCGGGCACGACGATGGAAAAGAATTCGAGGAACTCGTCATGGGGTGAGGACACCATCGAATAAGCCCGCCACACGACACTACCGTCGGCCTTGCTCACCCCAAGGCGGGCGAACTGGCCGGCTCGAAAACGAAAGCCGGCATCACGGCTGGCGCGCAAGGTGAACAGACTGGGGGTCAAGGGCTGGACATCGTGCAGCACCTGGCGGGTGAACTTCTCGGCGCTGGCAGTCATGACGTTCTCCGTAAGGCAGTGAACGTCAGTGTCGCGCAAAGTCCATGGGAGAAACACCGGTACTTTGTGTTGGTATAGGATTTCCGGAAAACTTATACACATTAATTACAAAAATACACATACAACTGAAAACAACAGCTTATATAAAATATTTCGACCAGCACTTAGTAAACACTCACAAATAGAAGCTCTTGCAGAGTCCGCAAAGGCCCTACTTACACCCACACCCTCCGCAAGGGTACAATCCAAAATGATAGCAAACCGCCCTCAATTACCGCACGACGCGCGATAACTGCTTTTTTTTAAAGTCGATAAAAATATCATCGGAGAGCAAAAAACATCGGCCCGCAATACGGATCTTTCCTACACTATTCCCGTCACCTTCGACCGTTACACGCAATCACGGAAGGGCACCTCAATGGAGAACTGGCAGGACAATCAACTGCATCAGCTCATGAGTGAAAAAGAAGAACAAGCAATCTTCAACGCAGTTTTCAATCTGGCCATGCAAATAGGTTTCACCTACGTATCATTCAGAATGACCACCCTACTCGGAAGCCATCAAACAAACAGCACAAGCTTCAACAACTACCCAAGTGAATGGAACAGATGCTATCAGCGCAACAACTACCAAACGATCGATCCGTTGGTTTTCCACTGTCATCGTTCGGTGTTCCCGATCCTCTGGTCCCCGGAGGTCTTTCAATCCACCCCAACACTCTGGAGAGACATGCAAGAGCATGGGTTGAGACAAGGATGCTCACAGTCCGTCCATGACGTTCGCGGCATCGTCAGTACCTTGAGTCTGGCGCGCAATTCGGTCCCGATTACCACCGATGAGTTCTACAGCAAGGCAGGGCAAGTGCTCTGGCTGTGCAACTGGCTGCATTCAGCGCTGGCAGACAAGCTGCTGCCGACCCCACGGTCGGACAACAGCTACCCGTTGTCGCCGCGCGAAGCCGAGATCATGAAGTGGACCGCGGAAGGCAAGACCGCCTCCGAGATTGCCGACATTCTCCACCTGACCACGCGCACCGTGGGTTTTCACATGAGCACGATCATGAGGAAGTTCGGGGTCAACAACAAAGCTTCCGCCGTCTTGTGTGCCGCCAAATCAGGGCTGCTTTTCTGAACGAGCACGGAGCGACCAGGCAGAAGGACCTGCCCTCAGAAGAAACAGGCAATCCGCGCCAAACCCACGTAAAATCCTTCGAACTTCTCTTCCCGCTTGTCCTGTCCTGACCTGTGACGAGGCAACATCGACGCTCCAGAGCCCTCCATGCCCCTGCTAGAAAGCCCGTTTGCCCGACTCGACCTGATCCGCCAGCCCGAACAACAGAACGAGCCCCTGCAAGCCTTCGATGCCGCGGATGAGTACCTGCTCGCGCATCTGGCCGAGCAGGGCGTGTCGGCCGAGACCCGGGTGCTGGTGCTCAACGACAGCTTCGGCGCCCTGGCCAGCAGCCTGGCCGGACAGGTGCGGGTGACCAGCAGCGGCGACTCGTTCCTCGGTGCCCTGGCGCTGGAAAAGAACCTGGTGCGTAACGGCCAGGCCTTCGACGCGGTGCCGCATATCCCCGCCAGCGAGACCTGGGCCGGGCCCTTCGACCGGGTGTTGATCCGGGTGCCGAAGACCCTCGCGCTGCTGGAAGAACAGCTGATTCGCCTGCAAGGCCAGCTGGCACCGGGCGCCCAGGTGATCGCCGGCGCCATGATCAAGCACCTGCCCAGGGCCGCCGGCGATCTGCTGGAGCGTTATATCGGCCCGGTGCAGGCGTCCCTGGCGGTGAAGAAGGCCCGCTTGCTGATCGCCACGCCCGAGGCCCGGGAGCCGGCCGTATCGCCCTACCCGACGCGCTACCGGCTCGACGAACCGGCCATCGAGCTGCTCAACCACGCCAATGTGTTCTGCCGCGAAGGCCTGGACATCGGCACCCGGGCCTTCCTGCCCCATCTGCCGGGCAACCTGGGTAGCGCGCAGGTCGCGGACCTGGGCTGCGGCAACGGGGTATTGGCGATCGCCAGCGCCCTGCAAAACCCCCAGGCCCAGTACACCCTGGTGGATGAGTCGTTCATGGCCGTGCAGTCGGCGCGGGAAAACTGGCGGGCAACGTTGGGCGAGCGCGAGGCAGTGATACAGGCTGGCGACGGCCTGGCGGGACAAGCGCCGCAATCGCTGGACGTGGTGTTGTGCAACCCGCCCTTCCACCAGCAGCAGGTGGTCGGCGACTTCCTCGCCTGGCGAATGTTCCAGCAGGCCCGTGAAGCCCTGGTGGTGGGCGGTGCGCTGTATATCGTCGGCAACCGCCACCTGGGTTATCACAGCAAGCTGGCGCGGTTGTTCCGGGGCGTCGAACAAGTGGCGGCGACACCCAAGTTCGTGATTCTCAAAGCGCGCAAGTAACCACAACCCACCGAGCTCTGACGCCGTACCCAATGTGGGAGCGGAGCTTGCCCGCGAAGGGGCCCTCAAGGACGCCAAAAGCTTCGCGGGCAAGCTCCGCTCCCACAATGACCGCGTTGGCCGTAAGACGGTATCTACACGGTCACTCGCTAGTGCGTAGTTAACCCTGCCGCTTTCATGAACAGCCGCATCAGGCTGGCAACCACGAAGAGCGAAAGCACGCTCCCCGTCCAGATAATCACCAGCCAGCCAATACGTTGCCAGAGCGGTTTCTTCTCAGCCGCTTCGATCTCCTGCAAAGAAGGTTTGCCTGCCATGACCCCAGTCCTCGTCTTTCAAGCGCCCTAGTGATAACCGTCTTCGTGGGTCACCTTGCCGCGGAACACGTAGTAGCTCCAGAAGGTGTAGCCCAGGATGAACGGGATGATGAACAGCGTCCCCACCAGCATGAAGCCCTGGCTTTGCGGCGGCGCGGCGGCGTCCCAGATCGAGATCGACGGCGGCACGATATTCGGCCACAGGCTGATGCCCAAGCCGCTGTAGCCGAGGAAAATCAGCGCCAGGGTCAGCAGGAACGGCGTGTAGTGGGCGTTACGCGCCACCGCCCGGAGCAAACCGTACAGCGTCACCAGCACCAGGATCGGCACCGGCAGGAACCAGAACAGGTTCGGCAAGGTAAACCAGCGCGCGGCGATCTCGGCATGGGCCAGGGGCGTCCAGAGACTGACCACCCCGATCACCGCCAACACCACATAGGCCAGGGGCCGCGCCAGGTCATGCATCTGCTCCTGCAACTTGCCCTCGGTCTTCATGATCAGCCAGGTGCAGCCGAGCAAGGCATAGGCCACCACCAGCGCAACGCCACAGAACAGCGTGAAGGGCGTCAACCAATCCAGAGAGCCGCCGGCGAACTGGCGATTGACCACCGGAATACCATCGATGAAAGCCCCCAGCGCCACGCCCTGGAAAAAGGTCGCGGTCAGTGAACCACCGATAAACGCCTTGTCCCAGATATGCCGCTTGTGCTCCTTGGCCTTGAAACGGAACTCAAAGGCCACGCCACGAAAGATCAGCCCGATCAGCATCAGGATCAATGGCAGGTAGAGCGCCGACAGCACCACCGAATAGGCCAGCGGAAACGCGCCGAACAAGGCCGCGCCACCGAGCACCAGCCAGGTTTCGTTGCCGTCCCAGACCGGCGCGACGGTGTTCATCATCACGTCGCGGTCACGGTCGTCCTTGATGAAGGGGAAGAGAATGCCGATCCCCAGGTCGAACCCATCCATGACCACGTACATCATGATGCCGAAGATGATGATCACGGCCCAGATCAGCGGAAGATCAATACCCATGACTCAGTTCCCCTTGTTCAGGTGGTGAGCATCTTCGGCGCCATCATCGGCGGCGGAGAGCGGACGGGCCGGCGTACGTTGCTGGCCGGGACCACCGTGGCTCGACTCGGCCCCTTCGTTGGTTTTCGGCCCTTTGCGCACCAGGCGCATCATGTAGCCCAGGCCGGCACCGAACAGCGAGAAATAGACCACGACGAACAGCGCCAGGGTGATGCTCATTTGCACCAAGGTGTGCCCGGACGAAGCATCCGCCGTGCGCATCAGGCCGTAGACCACCCAGGGCTGACGGCCGATCTCCGTGGTGAACCAGCCGGCCAGGATCGCGATCAGGCCCGAAGGTCCCATCCACAGCGCCAGGTACAGGAAGGTACGGTTGCTGTAGAGGCGATCACGCTTGCGCAGCCACAGGCTCCAGAGCCCGGTGAAGATCATCAGGAAACCCAGGCCGACCATGACCCGGAACGACCAGAACACAATGGTCGAATTCGGCCGGTCCTCCGGCGGGAACTCCTTGAGGGCAGGCACCTGTTTGTCCAGGCTGTGGGTCAGGATCAGGCTGCCCAGGTAGGGAATCTCCACGGCGAAACGGGTCTTCTCGGCCTTCATGTCCGGCAGGCCGAAGAGGATCAGCGGGGTCGGCTCGTTGCCGACGTTTTCCCAGTGGCCTTCGATGGCGGCAATCTTCGCCGGCTGGTGCTTGAGGGTGTTGAGACCGTGGAAGTCACCGATCACCGCCTGGATCGGCGCGACGATCAGCGCCATCCACATGGCCATCGAGAGCATGGTGCGGATCGCCGGATTATCGCGCCCGCGCAACAGGTGCCAGGCCGCCGACGAGCCGACGAAAAACGCTGTCGCGACAAAGGCCGCCGTGGCCATGTGCATCAACCGATAAGGGAAGGACGGGTTGAACACCACCGCAAACCAGTCCACCGGGATCACCCGGCCGTCGATGATTTCGTAGCCCTGGGGCGTCTGCATCCAGCTGTTGGAGGAGAGAATCCAGAAGGTCGAGACCAGCGTCCCGATGGCCACCATCACCGTGGAGAAAAAATGCAGGCCCCGTCCGACGCGGTTCCAACCGAACAGCATCACGCCGAGGAAACCGGCTTCGAGGAAAAACGCCGTGAGCACTTCATAGGTCAGCAACGGCCCGGTGACCGCGCCGGCGAAGTCGGAGAAGCGACTCCAGTTGGTCCCGAACTGATAGGCCATGACCAACCCGGAGACCACGCCCATGCCGAAGTTGACGGCAAAGATCTTCGACCAGAAATGGTACAGATCGCGGTAGGTATCGTTGTGCGTCTTCAGCCACAAGCCTTCGAGTACCGCCAGGTAACTCGCCAGGCCGATGGTGATCGCCGGGAACAGGATGTGGAAGGAGATGGTAAACGCGAATTGGATTCGGGCGAGATCGAGCGCCTCCAAACCGAACATAATGCTTCCTCTGTCAGGTATTGATCCGGATCAATCAACGTTGAAAGAGTAGTCCCATTCCGACGAGCTGCCTGCGTGGTCTTTTGCCGCGTGACAGGTTGTCTCAGCCCAGATGCCCTTCTGATCCGCAAAAAACCCGTGCAATCTGGCAACTTCTTGTTACACCCAAATGATAACCTCTGCTTTCCCCACGCCCCGACCGAGCCCCCGATGCCCGACACCACGCCGTTGCTGTTGCGCCACCACCGTCCGTTCCTGGCTTTCTGGCTGGCGCGGATCTTTACCGCCAGCGGCTTCCAGATGCTCACCGTGGCCATCGGCTGGAACCTCTACCAACTGACCGGCAATGTGCTGGACCTGGGCCTGGCCGGTCTGGTGCAGTTTGCCCCGCGGCTGCTGTTCATGCTGCACACCGGCCATGTCGCCGACCGCTACGACCGGCGCTACGTCTCGGCGCTGTGCCAGTCGTTGCAGGCGCTGATCGCCCTGAGCCTGGCCGTCGGCAGCGCGACCCACCACGTGACCCGGGAAATGATCTTTATCCTGGCGTTCCTGCTGGGGGCGGCGCGCTCTTTCGAAATGCCCACCACCCAGGCGCTGTTGCCGTCCATCGTCCCGGCGGCGCTGTTCCCGCGCGCCGTGGCCGCCGCGCAGTCGGCCCAGCAACTGGCGACCATCGTCGCCCCGGCCCTCGGTGGTTTGCTCTATGCCCTGGGCAGTGTCTGGGTCTATGGGCCCACCGTGGCCCTGTATGCGATCGCCTGCCTGCTGATGCTCAACCTGCCGGCGCGGCAGACCGCCCTGAACAAGGGCAAGGCCACCCTGCATTCGCTGTTGGCGGGGATTCGGTTTATCCGCAGTCGCCCGGACATTCTCGGGGCGATTTCCCTGGACCTGTTCGCCGTGCTGCTGGGCGGTGCCACGGCCCTGCTGCCGGTATTCGCCAAGGACATCCTGCTGACCGGCGCCTGGGGCCTGGGCCTGTTGCGCTCGGCCCCGGCGGTGGGCGCCCTGCTGATGTCGCTGTGGCTGGCGCGCTTCCCGGTGGAGCGCAAGGTCGGGCGGATCATGTTCACCGCCGTCGGCGTGTTCGGCGTGGCGACCATCGCCTTCGGCCTGTCGACCTCGTTCTGGTTCTCCCTGGCGGTGCTGGTGGTGCTGGGCGCGGCGGACATGATCAGCATGGTGATCCGTGCGTCCTTCGTGCAGTTGGAAACCCCGGACGAGATGCGCGGCCGGGTCAGCGCCGTGAACGGGCTGTTTATCGGCGCCTCCAACCAGCTCGGCGAGTTCGAGTCAGGATTGACGGCCAACTGGTTCGGCACCGTGCCCGCCGTGGTGATGGGCGGCATCGGCACCCTGGTGATCACCGGGAGCTGGATGAAACTGTTTCCGACCCTGGCCCGACGCGACCGTATGCACGAAGCCCCGGGGCAACCGGCACAAGCGGCCGAGCCTGCGAAAGTCGCTTAGTAGGCGGCGATTTGAATTTCCGCCCCCAGGGTCCGCACCGGCGCCGTCAGCGAACGATCGGCGACGACGAAAGTGCCGACCTGCTGGCTGTCCAGCTCAAACACATAGGTGAATTTGTAACCCACCACCTTGCCACTGGTGCAAGGTGCGAATGGCCGTTGGAATTCACAGAGTGAACTGCGCGTGGCGTATGTCAGGGGGACACCGTTGAGAAAGGCCAGCAGGCCGTGCCCATAACCCGACTCCACCACTGTCACGGTGATCGGCCCGCGATGGGCGCATTGGGTTTGCGTGCGACCGTCGGATACGTCCTCGACACAGCCCTTGGACACCACCGTATAGAGGCCCACGCCAATCAGCGCCTGGGCCGGCGCGGCAGACGCCGTCAGCACCGTACTGGCCATCACCAGGCCCATACCCAGGACCAGACTCTTCACTCGACTGCTCATAAATCCCTCCGAAAGGAGCCAGCAGTATGCCTGATGGACTCGGCGACGACACCGATGCCCCGCGCCAGGACAAATTTTTTGCCCATGTCCTGGCATCTTGCTTGCAACGCGCAGCCAACCGGCACAAACCACTGGTATGATGCGCGGCTTTTTTCCACAGACAGAAGCTCATCAGGCCGCTAGAGTCTGTGCTTGGCTGTTTGGGGATCGATTCATTCACGGCGCCGAGTGCGCCACGGGGGAGCAGAGATGCTGGAAAGGCTGTTTCAACTCAAGGCACACAACACCAATGTACGCACCGAGATACTCGCGGGCGTCACCACCTTCCTGGCCATGGCCTACATTCTGTTCGTCAACCCGAGCATCCTCGGCGAAACGGGCATGGACAAGGGCGCGGTGTTTGTCGCCACCTGCCTGGCCGCGGCCTTCGGCTCGACGGTCATGGGCCTGATCGCCAACTACCCGATCGCCCTCGCACCGGGCATGGGCCTGAACGCCTTCTTCACCTACACCGTGGTCCTGCACATGGGCCATACCTGGCAAGTCGCGCTGGGGGCGGTGTTCATCTCGGCGGTGTGCTTCTTCGTGCTGTCGATCTTCCGCATCCGCGAATGGATCATCAACAGCATCCCGCTGCCGCTGCGTTCGGCGATTGCCGCCGGTATCGGCCTGTTCCTGGCGCTGATCGCCCTGCACAACGCCGGCATCGTGATGAGCAACCCGGCGACCATGGTCGGCCTCGGTGACCTCAAGCAGCCGGCACCGATCCTCGCGACCCTGGGCTTCGCCGCCATCGTCGCCCTGGATGCCCTGAAAGTCCGTGGCGCGGTGCTGATCGGCATCCTCGGCGTGACCATCGTCTCGATCCTGATGGGCTTCAGCCCGTTCGGCGGGATCGTCTCGGCACCGCCATCGCTGGCCCCGACCTTCCTGCAACTGGACATCAAGGGCGCCCTGAACATCGGCCTGGTCAGCGTGATCTTCGCCTTCCTGTTCGTCGACCTGTTCGACAACTCCGGGACCCTGATCGGCGTCGCCAAGCGCGCCGGGCTGATGGGCAAGGACGGCCACATGCCGAAAATGGGTCGCGCGCTGATCGCCGACAGCACCGCCGCCATGGCCGGCTCGCTGCTGGGCACCTCGACCACCACCAGCTACATTGAATCGGCGGCGGGCGTCAGTGCCGGCGGCCGTACCGGCCTGACCGCCGTGGTGGTGGCCGTGCTGTTCCTTCTGGCGTTGTTCTTCGCCCCGCTGGCCGGCAGCGTCCCGGCGTTCGCCACCGCACCGGCGCTGCTGTTCGTCGCCGTGCTGATGACTTCGGGCCTGGCGGAAATCAACTGGGAGGACATCACCGAAGCCGCCCCCGTGGTGGTCACCGCCCTGGCCATGCCGTTCACCTATTCCATCGCCAATGGCATCGCGTTCGGCTTCATTGCCTGGACCGCGATCAAGCTGCTGTCCGGTCGCGCCCGCGAACTGAACCCGGCGCTGGTGATTCTGTCGATACTGTTCGTGATCAAGCTGGGCTGGTTCAACGCATGACTTTTGACTCCAACACCTACACCGCTCAGCTCGAAGACAAGGTCGCGCGCTTGCGCGACCTGCTGGCGCCGTTCGACGCCCCCGAGCCGCGGGTGTTCGACTCGCCCTTGCAGCACTTCCGCCTGCGGGCGGAGTTCCGCCTCTGGCGCGAAGCGGGCGAACGCCACTACGCGATGTTTTCCCAGGACGACAAGCGCACGCCGATCCTGATCGAGGAATTCCCCATCGCCAGCCTGCGCATCAATGAACTGATGCCCAAGCTCAAGGCCGCCTGGCAAGCCAGCGCGCCCCTGAGCCACAAGCTGTTCCAGGTGGAGTTCCTGACCACCCTGGCGGGCGATGCGATGATCACCCTGTGCTATCACCGTCCGCTGGACGAGCACTGGCAGACCGCCGCCGAGCAGCTGGCCGCCGACCTTGGGGTCAGCATCATCGGCCGTTCCAAGGGCAAGCGCGTGGTGATCGGCCACGACTACGTGGTGGAGAAATTCGAGATTGCCGGGCGCACCTTCAGCTACCGGCAACCGGAGGGTGCCTTTACCCAGCCCAACGGCACGGTGAACCAGAAGATGCTCAACTGGGCCTATGAAGCCCTGGGCGAGCGTTCCGACGATCTGCTGGAGTTGTATTGCGGCAACGGCAACTTCACCCTGCCGCTGGCGACCCGGGTGCGCAAGGTACTGGCCACCGAGATCAGCAAGACCTCGGTGAATGCGGCCTTGAGCAACCTCGACGAAAACGGCGTGGACAGCGTCACCCTGGTGCGCCTGTCCGCCGAGGAGTTGACCGAAGCACTGAACGAGGTTCGCCCGTTCCGTCGCCTGCACGGCATCGACCTGAAAAGCTATGAGTTCGGCAGCGTGTTCGTCGACCCACCGCGTGCCGGCATGGACCCGGACACCTGCGAGCTGACCCGGCGCTTCGACAATATCCTGTACATCTCCTGCAACCCGGAAACCCTGGCGGCGAATATCGCGCAGCTGCACGATACCCACCGCATCGAACGCTGCGCGCTGTTCGATCAATTCCCCTGGACCCATCATATGGAATCCGGGGTGTTGCTGACCCGCCGCTGAACCCGGACAAGAGCCCATACCCGTAAATCAAACCCGAACGCGTCCCCTGTGGGAGCAGAGCTTGCTCGCGAAGAGGCCCTTGAAGCCGCTAAAAGCTTCGCGGCGGTGCGGCGATCCGACAAGCTCCGCTCCCACAGTCGCCCGCTTCAGTCTTTTACAAACCTGAACAGCTCCGCCGCCGTGTTGCACAGCAAATGCTGTCGCAATGGCGCAGCGCAGGCCAGACGGCGCAGACGATCAAGCTCCGAGCTGAAACTCACGTCCTGCTCATGCTGCGTATGCGGCCAATCGCTGCCCCACAGCAAGCGATCCGGCCCCAGGGTTTGCAGCATCAACGACAAGGCCTTCTCGGCGAAATGCAGGTTTTCCATCGGCGTCCCGCCCAGCCGGTAAATACCCGAAACCTTGATCCACAAGCGCTGGCATTCACCCAGTTCAAGCAGACGGGCAAAAGCCGGTTGCCCGGCCCCAAGCCGTGCATCGGGCCGGCCGAAATGATCGACCACCACCTTGCACCCCAACGCCAGCAGCGGCTCGACCAAAGCCGGCAGATCCTCCAGTTGACGGTGCACTTCGACATGCCAGTCGAGGCGGCGTAAATGGCCGAAAAACACCTGCCACGACGCGCCGGAGAAGTCCGGCAATGGCTGCCCCATCAGGTTCAGGCGAACGCCCGCCACGCCGAGTCCGGCCATCCGCTCCAACTCGCTGAGGGCAATATCGCGCTCAACCACCACCACCCCGCGCAGCCGTTCGGGCTCCTGCTGCAATGCTGCCAGCAGATAGCTGTTGTCGGTTCCGAGGAAACTCGGTTGCACCAGCACACCGTGGCTCAGGCCGTTTTCCTGCAAGCGCTGCAGGTAGTCGGCCAGGGTCGCATCGTAGTCCGGTGCATAACGGCGCACGCTCGCAAGCCCCAGGCCGCGTTCGAAAACATGGGCATGGGCATCGATGCCGCGAATCGGCAGTGGGCAAGTCTCGGGCATGGAACTCATCTATGGTTGAAGCACCGCACAGGGCGGCGCGATATAAAGTTGAATCACGTCTGAACGCAGGTCTTGTGGCGATGAGGCCCTTGAGCCTGGCGTTGCCTGTCAGGACGCCTTCGCGGGCAAGCCCTGCTCCTACAAGTTACGTGGTGCTCTCAGGATAATTGGCGGGCATCTGCGCCCTTGGCCGACGCGACTTCCGGCACAGCCTCCTGCAGATTGCGGCCCTTGGTTTCCGGCAGCGCCAATGCGGCCAGCACCGCCACGCCGTAGGCGATCCCCGCATCGATACCGATGGCCGAACCCAGGGACATCGACTCGCTCATATGCCCGACCATGAACGGGAACACCGCCGACAGCACACGACCGAAGTTGTAGCAAAAGCCCACGCCGGCACCACGGACATCCGCCGGATACAGCTCATTGAAGAACGACCCCAGGCTGGCCGGGATCCCGGCGGCGAAAAAGCCCAGGGGGAAGCCGAGGAACAGCATCTGGGTATTGCTCAACGGCAGGAACAGATAGCACTGCACCGTGATCACGCAACAGAAGGCGAAGAGGATGATGTTCTTGCGCCGGCCGATACGGTCCAGCAACAGACCGCTGACCACACAGCCGAACCAGAACGCCACGATGATCACCGCCAGGTAGCCGCCAGAACTCAACACCGAAAGGTTGCGTTCGGTCTTGAGGAAGGTCGGCAGCCAGGTCATCACCGCGTGATAACCACCGTGCGCCCCCAGACCGAGGATGCCGCCGAGCAGCGTCACCCGCAGCAACTCGGGACGGAAGATCGCCGCCATCGAAGCCAACAAACCACGGCTCTGGGCCTTGGCCTGGCGTTGCGCGCTGTCGGGTTCGACCACGCTGCGCCGCACATAAATCACCAGCAGCGCCGGCAACAGGCCCACGAGGAACATCACGCGCCAGGCCATGGCCTCGGGCACGAAGGTATAGATCAGCGTAAACACCCCGACCGCCGCGCCCCAGCCGATCGCCCAGGCGCTCTGTACCGCGCCCATGACCTTGCCGCGGAACCGGGCCTGGATGGTCTCGGCCATCAGCACCGCGCCCGCCGCCCACTCGCCGCCGATGCCAAAGCCTTGCAGCGCCTTGACGATCAGCAACTGATTGAAGCTGGTGACAAAGGCCGAAAGAAAGGTGAACAACGAGAACCAGAGGATCATCCATTGCAGCGTTCGGACCCGGCCATAGCGGTCGGACAGCGTGCCGCCGAGCCAGCCACCGATGGCCGAACTGATCAGGGTCACGCCGCTGACCAACCCGGCATCGCCCTTGCTCAGGGCGAAGGCGGCGATCAGCGCGGGAATCGCCAGGCCGAACATTTGCACTTCCAGCGCATCCAGGGACCAGCCGCCAAAGCAGGCCCAGAATGTCTTGCGCTCCCTCGAGGTGATATCGCGATACCAACTGAACATGATTTCTTATCCTTATAGGTGAACGGGGAGCGGGTCAGGGCTCAGCGAATCTCGACGCTGTAGCGGAAGTGGCTGGCCTGGCCACGGGAGCGCCGCCACTCCAGCGGCTGGCCGGCGTAGTCGCGGGCCAGTCGCTCGATCACCACCACCGGGCTGTTGGCCTCGATCTGCAACAACCGCGCATGGACCTCGCCCACGGCTTCGGCGGTAAGGGTTTCCTCGGCACAGGCGACGACCTGGCCGCAGAGTTCCTCGTAGATCGGATAGAGCAGCGGCCCCTGCTGGTCCAGATCGGCGCTCAGCAGCGCCTGGAACGGCCCCTTGGGCAGCCAGATTTCCTCGGCCAGCACCGGCGCGCCTTCCAGCAGTCGCAGACGGACCATACGGATAACCTCGGCCTCGGGCGGCAGCCCCAGGGCCTGGCTGACGGCGGAGGGCGCGGGCAGGGAATCGATATTGAGGATTCGGCTTTCGGGGACCTGGCGTTCACCGGCCAGGGTCTGGAAGCGGAAGAAGCGGAACAGCGAAGACTGGAACTGCGGGCGACGGATAAAGGTGCCGCGGCCTTGATGGCGTTCGAGAATGCCCTCCTCCACCAGCTTGTCGATGGCCTTGCGCACCGTACCGATGGACAGCTGGTACTCGCCGGCCAGCACCGTTTCGGTGGGAATCGCCTCGCCCGGGCGCCAGCGGTTGTTGGCTATTTGCCGGGCCAGTTCGTCACGCAGACGTTGATAAAGGGGCAGGCGTTCGTCGCTGGAAAGGGCATTCATTCTTGTAGTTATCCAGTCATCTATATGAATTTTTACCGAGTATTCTCCCTGGATGAAAAAGCGTCAAGTGGCTGGCCGAAACGGCCTGACGACCGGACTGGCGCTCACCCGCCCCAGCAGCAACACTCATTGCGACAGCAACAAGAGGATTCCCACATGCTCTGGAGAAAAGGACGGCGCAGCGACAACGTGGTGGATGCTCGCGATGACAGCAATGCCGGGAGTGGCGGTCTGCGTTTCGGCGGTGGCAAAGGCTTGAGCCTGGGCGCCGTCGTGTTGATCGTCGGCATCGGTCTGCTCACGGGCCAGGACCCCATGCAGATTCTCGGAGAACTCAGCAACCACCTCAGCCAGCAACCTTTAGCCCCCGCCACTCAGCCAACCCGCCAGGCACCGCCGGCCAACGATGAGCAGGCGGACTTCGTCCGAGCCATTCTCGGGGACACCGAAGACACCTGGGGCCAGATCTTCCAGCAGGCCGGTCGTCAATACAAAGACCCGACACTGGTGCTGTTCCGCGGACGGGTCGCCTCCGCCTGCGGCCTGGCCTCCTCCGCCACAGGACCGTTCTATTGCCCAGCGGATCAACAGGTCTACCTGGACCTGGATTTTTTCCGCGAGATGTCCCAGCGCTTCAAGGCCGCCGGGGATTTTGCCCAGGCCTATGTGATCGCCCACGAAGTCGGCCATCACGTGCAAAACCTGCTCGGCGTGTCCGCCAGGATGCAGGCGGCCCGCCAGCAAGGGCAAAAGATGGAAGGCGCCGATGGCTTGCTGGTCCGCCAGGAACTACAAGCCGATTGCCTGGCCGGGGTCTGGGCCTATCACGCGCAGCAACGCTTGAAATGGCTGGAACCCGGCGATATCGAAGAAGCCTTGAATGCCGCCAACGCAATCGGTGATGATCGTCTCCAGCAGCAGGGTCAGGGACGCGTGGTGCCGGACTCCTTCACCCACGGCACCTCTGCGCAACGGGTGCGCTGGTTCAAGACCGGCTTCGCCCAAGGGCAACTCAACCAATGCGATACCTTCGCCGCCAAGAGTCTGTGAATGAAAAAAATACTGTGTGGGTCATTGTTGTTGGGCATGTGCGTGATCGGCGCCCAGGCCCAGGCCAAGGAACACGGGCTCGAAGTCAGCCCCAATCACTTGAAGTTGTCGGCCGGTGAATTGAGCGTCGGGCTCAATCGCGATTGGCAGGGGCCGATGCCGGATGTGGAACGGGTGCTGATCATCGTCCACGGTCGGCTGCGTAACGCCATGACCTATCTGCAGAGCGCGGAGACAGCCGCGGCCCAGGCGGGCCAGGACCGCAATACCCTGATCATCGCCCCGCAGTTCCTCAATGACAGCGATGCGCGGAGCAATCACCTGCCGGGCAACCTGCTGCGCTGGCACGGCGATGACTGGATGGCCGGTTCGGAATCGACCGGGCCTTCGGCGATGAGCTCCTATGCGGCCCTGGACGAAGTGCTCCAGCGCCTGGGCAACAGGAAGAAATTTCCGGCCCTGCGTGAAGTGGTCGTCGCCGGGCACTCCGGGGGTGGCCAGGTGGTGCAACGCTATGCGCTGGTAGGGCATGGCGACGCGCAATTGGCGGGGAGCGGCGTCAAGCTGCGCTATGTGGTCGCCAACCCGTCGTCCTATGCCTATTTCAACGCCCAGCGGCCAGTGGTGGGGTTCAGCCCGGCGAGTTGCCCGGGGTTCAACGACTGGAAGTATGGCCTGCAGAACCTGCCCGACTACGCCAAGGGGCAATCACCGGCGCAGTTGGAGCAGGGTTATGTGCAGCGCGATATCACCTACCTGCTGGGGCAACAGGACACCGACCCGAACCATCCGGCCCTGGACAAGAGCTGCGGGGCGGAAGCCCAGGGGGCGTATCGGCTGATTCGCGGGCATAACTATTTCGCCTACCTGCAACAGCGTCATCCGCAAGGCTTCACGCAGACGCTGGTCGAGGTGCCCGGGGTTGGGCATAACGGCGATGGGATGCTGACTTCGCCGCAGGGGCAGAAGGCGTTGTTTCAGCGCTAGCGGTTTACGGTACAGGCAGCGAGGGATGTGTTGCCTGGACTGACGTCTTCGCGGCGATGCGGCGTCCCGACAAGCCCTGCTCCTACAAATTTCTGTCGTGCATAGATTTTGCGGACGACAAATAACTGTAGGAGCCGGGCTTGCCCGCGAAGAGGCCCTCAAGCCAAAAGCATCTGCCGAAGCGCCACGCAATCCTCGGCATGCCAGTCGGTCAACTCCGGCCACGGGTTGTCCGGCAGGTTGACCAATATGGTCCGAGCCCCCGCCGCCCGTCCGCAATCCAGGTCGAAACGATAGTCACCGACCATCACCATCTCGCTCGGCGCCACCTCCCAGGCCTCGGCCAACTTCAGCAAACCACCCGGATGCGGCTTGGGCGGTGCTTCATCGCGACCCAGCACATCGGCCTCGGCAAAACAGTCCGCCAAACCAATGGCCTCCAGTGTCACATGGGCCAACTCGCGGGCATTGCGCGTCAGGATACCCAGGCGATAACCGCGCCCGGCCAACTCACGCACCAGCTCCACCGCCCCCACCGCCGGCTTCGAGCCCAGCGCCAGGTCCCGCTCGTGCTCCAGCAACCAGGCATGTTTGGTCGCGGCTTCATCCGCCGGCAATGCCGCCAGATGGGTGAGAATGTCGTGTTCCGGCGGAATCGACAGGGCCACGCGGATCGCGGCGAAATCGTGCACGGCCACCGTCAGGGTGCCGTCCATATCGAACACCCAATGACGTACCTCGGACAGACTCATGCCCAATCCTTGCGATGACGGATCAAGCCTTCCTGGGTCACCGATGCCACCAGCACACCGGCGCGGTTGTACACGCTCCCCCTGGAAAATCCGCGGGAATTGCCGGCCCACGGGCTGTCCATGGCATAGAGCAACCAGTCGTCAGCGCGCAGATCGGCATGGAACCACAAGGCATGATCAAGACTGGCGACCTGCATATCCTTCTGCCACACCGACTTGCCATGGGGCAGCAAGGACGTGGTCAGCAGACCGAAGTCCGAAGCATAGGCCAGCAGATATTTATGCAGTGCCGGCGAGTCGGCCAGTGCCCCATCGGCACGAAACCAGACGTACTTCACCGGGTCCGACGGCTGCGGGTTGTAAGGGTCCTTCTCGGTGACCGGGCGCACTTCGATGGGCTTGGGGCACAGGAGTTTTTCACGCATATGTTCGGGAATCAGGTGCGCACGTTGCTGGGTGAGCTCCAGCTCCGTGGCCAGGTTCTCCGGCCCGACGACCTGGGGCATGCTGCTCTGGTGCTCGAAACCTTCCTCGTCGTACTGGAACGAGGCGCTGCAGGTGAAGATCGGCTGGCCCTTCTGGATCGCCGTGACGCGCCGCGTGCTGAAGCTGCCGCCGTCGCGCACCCGATCGACCGAGTAGACCACCGGCAAACCGGCATCGCCCGGGCGCAGGAAATAACCGTGCATCGAATGCACATGCCGCGCTTGCTCGACCGTCTGGCTGGCCGCCGACAACGACTGGCCCAGCACCTGGCCGCCGAACAACTGGCGAAAGCCCAGGTCCTGGCTGCGGCCGCGAAACAGGTTTTCTTCAATCGGTTCCAGGGTCAGCAAGTCGACCAGGTCTTCCAGCACTTGGCTCATTCAAACGCTCCTCACACAGGGCAATACTGTTCACTTAACGACGATATCAAGCCATCCGTGCTTGTGTGGCCGGCACGCTGGCCACAGGCCTCGAATGATACAGCCTTTGTCGCTCCCGGCGGTGCAGCGGATCGGCCAACCCCGGGGTTATCCTTGCAGGGTGCGCAGCCATTGCGCGTGGTTGATGCGGTAGAGCACGTGGCGGCGCAACGGATGATCGTCGGCCAGCTTCGGATGCTCGAAGTCCGATTGCGGGTCGTAATGCATGCCGATAGCCTGCATGACCTTCTGCGATGCCGTATTGCTCTCGCTGGTAAAGGCCACGACCTCGTCCAGGGACAGGCGCTCGAAACCGCAGCGCAAGGCCGTCCAGGCCGCCTCGCTGGCATAGCCCAGGCCCCAGTGCTCGCTGGACAGGCGCCAAGCGATCTCCACCGCCGGGGTGAAGGTGGCCTCGAAGTTCACCTGCATCAGCCCGGTCAGGCCGATAAAGGCCCCGGTGTCCTTGCGTTCCAGCGCCCAGAGGCCAAAGCCGTATTCGGCGAAGTGCCCGCGAATCCGACCGATCAGCGCGGCACTTTCCAGACGGTTGAGGACTGTCGGAAAATAGCGCATCACCTGAGGATCGGCACACATCCGGGCAAACTCCGGCAAGTCCTCGTCGCGCCACTGGCGCAACAGCAAGCGTGCACTCTCAAGTTCCAGTATCGGCCCCATCAACTCTCTCTCCGGATTCTTTCAACACGGACTCCCTGCTCGTCAGTGTATCGCGCTGATAAGATCCTTCACTCCTTCCTACATGAATTCGCCATGCCGTTGCCTTTGATCTACCACGATGATTACAGCCCGGACTTCCCCGCGGACCATCGCTTTCCCATGGACAAATTCCGCCTGCTGCGTGATCACCTGGTGGACAGCGGCCTGACCCGGGACGCCGATCTGCTGCGCCCGGCCATCTGCCCTGTGGATATCCTCGCCCTGGCCCACGACCGTGGCTACATCGAGCGCTATATGGCCGGCGAACTGTCCCGCGAAGACCAGCGCCGCCTTGGCCTGCCCTGGAACGAGGCCCTGGCGCGGCGCACCGTGCGCGCGGTCGGCGGCTCGCTGCTGGCCGCCGAACAGGCGCTGGAACACGGTCTGGCCTGCCACCTGGCGGGCGGCACCCACCATGCCCATTACGATCACCCGGCGGGTTTCTGCATTTTCAACGACCTGGCAGTCATCAGCCGCTATCTGCTGGAAAGCGGCCGCGTGGGTCGGGTGCTGATCTTCGACTGCGACGTGCACCAGGGCGACGGCACCGCGCGCATCCTCGAAGACACCCCGGACGCCATCACGGTGTCCCTGCACTGCGAGAAAAACTTCCCGGCGCGCAAGGCCCACAGCGATTGGGACATTCCCTTGCCGATGGGCATGGGTGACGGTGACTACCTCAAGGTGGTGGATGACGCGTTGAACTACCTGCTGCCGCTCTACCAGCCGGACCTGGTGCTGTATGACGCCGGCGTGGATGTGCACAAGGACGATGCCCTGGGTTACCTGAAACTGACCGATGAAGGGGTGGCCGCCCGGGATGAAAGTGTACTGCGCCATTGCCTGGGCCGGGATATCCCGGTGGTCGGGGTGATCGGCGGTGGCTACAGCAAGGATCGCCAGGCCCTGGCCCGGCGCCACGGGATCCTGCACCACAGCGCGCGGAAGGTCTGGGCGTCATCAGGTTGTCACTGAAGCCTGGGCTTACCCACAATGGCTGTGGAACCGCCTGTGGATAACCTGAGTGAAATGCGCTGCAGGTCTTATGGGGAAAGGGCTGTACAGGACTGTATATTTTTTGTACAGGGATTCTGAATCTACCATC
Source organism: Pseudomonas sp. MWU12-2319 (assembly GCF_023242525.1). Classification (NCBI taxonomy): domain Bacteria; kingdom Pseudomonadati; phylum Pseudomonadota; class Gammaproteobacteria; order Pseudomonadales; family Pseudomonadaceae; genus Pseudomonas; species Pseudomonas sp. MWU12-2319. Next base: position 85,859 of record NZ_JALJES010000021.1, on the reverse strand, counting down.
ACTCCTAAGGCCCCCACCGTCCTGTAGGAGCAGGGCTTGCCCGCGAAGCTTTTAGCGATTTGGGGGCCTTTCGAGGCCAATCGAGCGTCGACCGGCCGCTCCTACAAGGCCCGCGTACACCACATCCTCGGTGGAAAAACGTAGAATGCCCGGCTCGTCCAGCCAATTCGCCATCCGCCATGACCCAGCCAGCCCCTGACACCGCCCCTCACGTCGCCATTATCGGTGGCGGCCCTGCCGGCCTGATGGCCGCCGAGGTCCTGAGCCAGGCGGGTATCCAGGTCGACCTCTACGACGGCATGCCTTCGGTCGGGCGCAAGTTCCTGCTGGCCGGCGTCGGCGGCATGAACATCACCCATTCCGAAGCCTACCCGGCGTTTCTCTCCCGCTACGCCGAACGTGCGCCCCACATCGCTCCGTTGCTCCGAGCTTTTGGTGCCGATGCACTGTGCGAATGGATTCACGGCCTGGGGATAACTACGTTCGTCGGCAGCTCCGGCCGGGTTTTCCCCAGCGATATGAAAGCCGCCCCGCTGCTGCGCGCCTGGCTCAAGCGCCTGCGGGAAGCCGGGGTAGTTATCCACACCCGCCATCGCTGGCTGGGCTGGCAGGATGGCAGCCTGGTCATCCACAGCCCGGAGGGCGAAAAAACCTTGCGCCCCGACGCCACGCTCCTCGCATTGGGCGGCGCCAGCTGGGCGCGACTGGGCTCCGACGGGGCCTGGTTACCGCTGCTTGAGCAACAGGGCGTGACGATCGCACCCTTGCAACCGAGCAACTGCGGCTTCGACGTCGCGGCCTGGAGCGAGGTTCTGCGCGGCAAGTTCGCCGGTGCGCCACTGAAGAACGTCGCCATCGCCCTGCCCCACGGCACGCCGCGCCTGGGGGAATGCGTGATCACCGCCAGCGGCATCGAAGGCAGCCTGATCTACGCGCTGTCCGCGCCGATTCGCGAGCAGATCAACCAGCAAGGCCAGACGACGATCGAGATCGACCTGCTGCCCGGCAAGCCTGTGGACAAGGTCCAGGCCGCGCTGGCCAAACCCCGCGGCTCACGTTCCATGGCCAAGCACCTGCACAGCCAGTTGGGGATCGACGGAATCAAGGCCGCGTTGCTGCGGGAGCTGACCGATGCCGAGACCTTTGCCGACCCGGCGCGTCTGGCCAGCGCCATCAAGGCCCTGCCGCTGACGCTGGTCAAGGCGCGTCCGCTGGACGAGGCCATCAGCAGCGCCGGGGGCGTACCGTTCGAGGTCATGGACGAGCGATTGATGCTCAAGGCCTTGCCCGGGGTGTTCTGTGCGGGCGAAATGCTTGATTGGGAAGCGCCGACCGGCGGCTACCTGCTCACGGCCTGCTTTGCCAGCGGGCGGGTGGCGGGACAAGGGATATTGGAGTGGTTGCGGCAGCGGAGCCGAGACAAGGTCATCCCAGGATAACGCACACAACTGTAGGGGCCGGCTTGCTGGCGATGAGGTCCTTGAGCCTTGCATCAATTTCAAGGACGCCATCGCCAGCAAGCCAGCTCCTACAATGACCGTGTTGACCCTGGAGCCAACACGGCATCGATGCTCGCCTTACGGCTTGCGCTTGCGCGGCCCGGTATTGAACACCGGCACCTTGCGCACCGGTTTGATCGACTGCACCACATCTTCCGGCTTCTCGCCGCTGTCGACCCACTTGCCCAGGTTGCGCTTGCCACCAGCGGCTTTCGGTTTTTTCGGCTTCTTCGGTTTCTTGATCACGCTGCCCGAGGCATCGGTGTCCGGCACCCGGTGATCCGGTTCGAAACCGGCTTCGTCCTGACGCTTCAGAGTCTGACGAGTCAGGGTCTCGATGGCTGACAGCAGATTCACCTCATCGGCGCAGACCAGGGAAATCGCCTCGCCAGTGGCGCCGGCACGGCCGGTACGACCGATCCGGTGAATGTAGTCCTCGGCCACGATCGGCAGGTCAAAGTTGACCACCAGTGGCAAGTCCTCGATGTCCAGGCCACGGGCCGCCACATCGGTGGCCACCAGGATCTGGATCTCGCTCGCCTTGAAGCGGTCCAGGGCGCGCTGGCGGGTAGCTTGTGGTTTGTCGCCATGGATGCCGTCGGCATTGATGCCCAGGCCCTGGAGTTTTTCCACCAGTTGATCAACGCCATTGCGGGTCTTGGCAAACACCAACACCTGCTTCCAGTGCTGCTTGCGCATCAGGTGCACGAACAGCTCCGGCTTGCGCTTCTTGTCCACCGTCACCAGCCACTGCTTGACGGTGTTGGCCGCCACGTTGCGCGGGCTGACTTCGATGCTCAGCGGATCGTTGAGCATCTGCCCGGCCAGCAGGCGGATCGCATCGGAGAAGGTCGCGGAAAACAGCAGGGTCTGGCGCTTCTTCGGCAGGGCCTTGTAGATATTGCCCAGCTCTTCCTGGAAACCGAGGTCGAGCATGCGGTCGGCTTCGTCGAGCACCAGGGTCTGCAACTGGTTGAACTTGAGAGCGTTCTGACGATAGAGATCGAGCAGGCGGCCCGGGGTTGCCACCAGCAGGTCGACGCCCTTGCGCAGCTTCATCATCTGCGGGTTGATGCTGACGCCGCCGTACACCGCATAGGTGCTCAGCGGCAGGTGCTCGGCGTACTGGCGCACGCTTTCATGCACCTGCTCGGCCAGCTCCCGGGTCGGCACCAGGATCAGCGAACGCACCGAGTTGGCGGTGACCTTCGGCCCTTCCAGGGTCAGCAGTTGCAACAGCGGCAAGGCGAAACCGGCGGTCTTGCCGGTGCCGGTCTGGGCCGCGGCCATCAGGTCGCGACCGGCCAATACGGCGGGAATGGCCTGGGCCTGGATCGGTGTGGGGGTCTGGTAACCCAGAGTGTCCAGGGCCCGCGTCAGGGGTTCGATCAGGCCGAGTGTGGCGAATGTCATGGAAATACCGTAGGAAAAGTGTCAGCGCCGTGAAGCAATGCGCGGCAGTTTACCCTGTCAGGCCTCTTTCGGCTTGCGCCACTGCGGTAAACCGATCAACACCACGGCGCTGATGATCACGCCCATGGCCATGCACTCCTGCCAGCCAATGTGCTCGCCGGCAAAGAGGATGCCCAGCAGCACCGCCACAGCCGGGTTGACATAGGCATAGCTTGTGGCCGCCGCCGGGCGCACATGCTTCAACAGGTACATATAGGCGTTGAAGGCGATGATCGAGCCGAAGACGGTCAAGTAAGCCATGGCGATCCAACCGTCGGTCGAGGGCATCTGGGTCAGGCGCTCGCCGCGGACAAAGCTGGCCATCAGCAACACCACGCCGCCCACCAGCATTTCCGCCGCGCTGGCCATGCCGCCCTGGGGCAGCGGCAGGTGCTTGCTCCACACCGAACCGAAGGCCCAGGTCGCGGCGGCCAACAGCAGCAGGCCGGCACCGAGCGGGCTGGCTTGCAGGTTGGAGCCCATGTTCAGCAGGGCGATACCGATCAGGCCGAGCACAATGCCGGCCCATTCAAGACCGGTATTGCGGTTGCCCCAGAAATAGCCGCAAAGCAAGGTGAACAGCGGCACCGTGGCCACCGTCAGCGCGGCGACGCCCGAGGCCACGCCCATGTGCTCGGCCAGGGTCACCGCGCCATTGCCGAAGCTGAGCAGCAGCACGCCGATGGCCGCCGCTGCTTTCCATTGCGGCCAGGTCGGTGCCGGTACGCCGCGAAGGCGTTGATAGGCAAACAGCAGGCTGCCGGCGATCACAAAACGGATGCCGCCCATCATCAACGGTGGCCAGGATTCCACGCCAATACGAATGGCCAGGTAGGTCGAGCCCCAGATGAAATACAACGCAAAAAAAGCACCGATCAGCGGTAACGGGAAACGGCGTGGGGCAGACATGGGGGGCGGATCCAGGCAGGGCAAGGGAGGCTTATTCTAGAAAGGCGCCTGGAAAATAATAAGTTACAAAACCGTGTTATAAGGCCAGTACACTTTGTAAAGCATGGATATCAGGGGTTTCGACCATTGTTTCGAAAGCCCGCACAATAGAGAGCCTGTGGATGGATAAATACGACCGTTTGATTCTGGGTGAGCTGCTGGACAATGGCCGCGCCTCGTTCGCCGAACTGGCGCGCAAGGTCAACCTGTCCGCGCCGGCGGTGGCGGAGCGGGTGGCGAAGCTGGAAAGCAGCGGGGTGATCACCGGGTATCAGGCCAAGGTGGACCTGGCGAAGATCGGTTTACCGATTCAGTGCGTGATCGAGTTGCGGCTCAACCAGCATGGCAAGCAACAGGTCTATGACGACCTGGCGCAGATTCCGCAGATTACCGAATGCCATCGGGTGACCGGGGACCCGTGCGTGATTCTGCAGGCGGCGGTGGGGAGCATGGCGGAGCTGGAGCAGTTGATCAATCGGATTGCCCAGTTCGGCTTCAGCAAGACCTCGATTGTGCTGTCGAGCGCGATTGAGCGGCGGGTGCCGTTGGGGCATTTGGACATGAATGGGAAGGCGAAGGGCTGATAAACCGGCTGCGGTGTTCTGCCTGATAGTCCGTGTTTACCGGTTTTGGGGGCGCTTCGCACCCCATCGCGAGCAAGCTTGCTCCTACAGTTCTACTGTCGTACACGGGCCTTGTGCACGACACAAATCCTGTAGGAGCAGGGCTTGCCCGCGAAGAGGCCCTCAAAATCGCTAAAAGCTTCGCTGGCAAGCCAGGCTCCTACAGTTTTTTATCGTATGCAGCCCGTGTGTACGACACAGAACTGTAGGAGCAAGCTTGCTCGCGATAGCTCTCTACCAGACGCTGCCACACCCACTGACCGGCACCACCTGCGGCATATCACGCAGACGAATCCACGGCTCCTTGCGCCAGTGCAGCAGACTCAACGCACCGCCATCCCATTCCAGAATTCCAAGGCTCGGCGCCTGGGTCAACGCCGGCTGCGGCTGGCCGCGCAACATCGGCAGCACCTGGTGCGTCAGCCATTGGCGCAGATGGCGATTTTCCGGCAGGTAGTGATAGACCAACATCGCGTAGACGCCGGACTCGCTGAGCATCAGGTGATCTTCAGATCGGCCGCTACCCTTGAGTTTCAGCACTCGCCGCTGATCCGGATCGAGCTTGATGGCTTTGCGTTCATGCCACTCGATTCCCATCAGATGCCCGATATCACGGGCGCAGAACCAGGCTTCGTCATGCAGGAGCAAGGCCCGGAGCTTTAGATGATGGCGGGTAAAAATGTGTGGTTCGAAAGCAATGTTAACGGCAAGACCAAGCGGCTTTGACGCATCAGTAGCAGCGCCGTCATCAAGATGTTTTTGTATGGTTTCAGCGTGGCTTTCGAGAATGACTTTTTCCATTTTGGAATACTCCGAGAGATTCAAGGAGCTGCCATAAAAGCCTTCCTACGGACTTGGGTGGCAGCCGTACGCGGGGTAGGAACCGAGCTCTCTCGGACACTCGGCCACGAATCAACGTGCCCGCGCACGGCCACCATGAGGGGAACACTGGCGACAAAACCAGCGAGTATGGTGGCTGTTCAGTATCGAAAGAGTCAATTGCAAGGGTTCCTACGCCCTGTCACCGATTTGGCGATGACAGGAGAAAGGCTAACGTCACCGCACCATTCAGAAAAGACAGCACAGATCGCCACCCGCAGTACGACATTTCCTAAAAACCACACGACAAATTGCAATATCACAGCAGCGTCTTCAGACGCCCCGATAGCGCTTCAAATGCTCACCGATCTTCGCCGCCGGCACCTTCTGCAATTTGCACAACCAATCATGGGACAACGCCTGTACCCCATGTTTGTCGCGCAACTCGCCGGCCATATGCGCCAGCAGGTTCGCCGCCATCTCGGCATCGGCCATGGCCCGGTGCGCCTGCCCCGTGTGTGGCAAGCGGGCAAAAGCCGTCAGCGTGCCCAGCTTGTGATTGGGCGCCGCCGGCATCAAGCGCCGCGCCAGCAACAACGAACAGGCAAAATTCTGCAAACGTGTACGCTTGATCCGCCCCAGTTCGTAATCCCAGAACTTCTGGTCGAACGCGGCGTTGTGCGCCAGTAACGGAGTCGTACCGACAAACTCGTTGACCTCGCTCATCACCCGCTCCGCCGACGGCGCGGTGCGCAACATGGCGTTGCTGATGCCGGTCAACTGTTCGATAAAGGCCGGCACTCGCACGCCAGCATTCATCAGGCTCTGGTAACGGTCGACGATGCGCCCTTGTTCCAGGATGACCACGGCGATTTCCGTGGCCCGGCACCCCGCGTTCGGTGTGATGCCCGTGGTTTCAAAGTCGATGACCGCAATACGTTCCAAAAGCCCAGCCCTTTGCAAAATCGGTTTCAGTTTTTCAACAACAACGCGCCTTCAATGGGCACGTAGCGGCTTGCGGCACGGATCAACGAGTTGGCCGTCAGCCCCGGCACGCCATAGGCCACGGCTTCGACGCCGTGCTTGTCGATGATGCGTGTGAGCAACAGGTCGAAATCGCCGTCGCCGGAAGCCAGCACCACTTCGTCGACATGGGGCGCCACGTCCATGATATCGATGGTGATGCCCACGTCCCAGTCGCCCTTGGCCGAGCCGTCACTGCGCTGGATATAAGGCTTGAGCTTCACCGTAAAGCCCAGGTTGCGCAGGATCTGCTGGAACTGCTGCTGCTTGCTGTCGCCGCGATCGATGGCGTAGGCGTAGGCCTCGACAATCTCCCCGCGCTGGCTGATATCAGCCCACAGGGCGGCATAGTTGAAGTGACAACCATAGGCCTGGCGAACGGTGTAGTAGAGGTTCTGCACATCGGCGAACACAGCGATTTTCTTCACCGCGAATCCTCATGGCGCAAAAGCGCACTGGCGGGTGATGACGAGCGCTCGGAAGCGATTAGGTGCGCAGTATGCCAGCCCGGGAGAAGGTTCAGCGAATAATCGGCGGGGCGAGTGTCAGCGCTTCAGGCCTCTGACGGACTTGAGGCGGCGAACGCAGATTCGGCGAATCACGCAAAAACCTGTAGGAGCATGGCTTGCCAGCGAAGCTTTTGGCGGCCTCAAGGGCCTCTTCGCGGGCAAGCCCTGCTCCTACAGGACTGTGTTCACCCAAACAGAGGGTCAGACGAAGGAATCGTCGTCGCCAGAAAAGGAAGAACTGTCATCATCGAAATCGGTGTCGGCGAAACCACCCTGGTTGTTATTGCTGCCCCAGGAATCGTTGTTGGCCATGCGCTGATCATCGCCCCAACCACCGCCACCACCGTTGTTGCTCATCGGGCTCGGCTCGATGATTTCCTCGATGATCTGCGGTTGCTGCTGGTTGTGATGGAACAGGCTGCTGATACCTTCCGCCAGCATCACGCCACCGGCCACGCCGGCCGCGGTTTTCAGCGCGCCACCGAGGAAGCCGCTACCCATGGGCGCCGCCGGGGCCGCCTGCTGTGGCGCGGGCTGGGCGTAGGCAGGCTGCTGATAGTTGGGCTGGGTGTTGTAGTTCTGCTGCGGTGGCGGAGCATTGAACCCAGGACGCCCCGGCTCACGCCAGCCGCCACCGGAATTGCTCGGTGCAGGCGCTGGAGCCGGATCGCGGCTGCCACCGAAAATGCTCGACAGGAAACCACCGCTGCTCGACGCCGGCGCGGCGCTCTGGGCACGGGCCTGCTGCAATTCGTCCTGAAGCTGCTGCAACTGCGCCTGCAGTTGCTTGTTCTGTTCGTCGAGGCTCTTGATCGCGTGCTCTTGCACCAGGATCGACTGGGTCATGTAGTACGGTGCAGCCGGTTGGCGAGTCAGGTGTTCCTTGATCCGCGCCTCGGCCAGGGCGTCACGCGGGGCTGAGTCCGTTCCGGCTTGCTGCAACCGTGAAAACAGTCCATCGATCAGGGTTTGCTCTTCGCTGTTCATGGCGACCTCATTAGATTGCCGGGTAGAAATCGATCGCCCCGACCCAAGCGGGTCCAGGCGTCCTCCAGTTATGGGGTTGTTACCGGAAGTTTCAATAGTCCTTACCTAACGTTTACATTTGAGTGTCGGCCCGCGCCATCGGTTAAAGTGTGGCTCTGCCTCAGCCTGCGCGATAGACAACCGATGAACCCGTTCAATGTAATCCGCGATTCCCTGTATTTTTTCCAGCGCAACCTGCGCCAGATTGCCCTGCTCTGCCTGCCGTTGGTGATCTTCGAAACCTTGCTCCAGCAGGTGTTGGACAACGCCGTGGGGCCGGATGCTTCACCGGCCTATGGATTGGTCGCCGGGCTGCTGGTCTATCCGCTCTACACGGCGGCGCTGATCCTGTTTCTCGATGCCCGCAGCCGTGGCGAAACGCCAGCCAATCGCGATCTGCTGGCCATGTCCCTGCGCCTGTGGCCGCGCTTTGCGCTGCTCTCGGCGGTCAATACCATTGCCATCGTGCTGGGCCTGTCGCTGTATTTCATTCCCGGTATCTGGCTGACCGTGATCCTGGCCTTCTCCGAATACCTGCTGGTGCTGCGCGGGCGCGAGCCGTTGCGGGCGATGAAGGAGAGCTTCGCCTTGAGCCGTGGCCACTTCTGGCTAACCTTCACCTGCATCTTGTGTGTAATGGGTCCACTCTGGCTGCTCAAGGGGTTGAGCCTGAGTGTCTACCCGGCACCGCAGAACCCGGTGTTGATGCTGATCATCGACAGCGCCCACAGTTTCCTGCAACTGTTCAGCTGCGTCGTCTTGTTCCGAATCTACATGCTGATCGGTGAAAATTCCGCCAAAGACTGAACCGAGGCCCATGACCCATCTATTACGTTACCTGGTGGCAGGCCTGCTGATTGTCGCGGGCCTGGCCGCCCTGCTGGTCTACAGCCTGACCTGGCGCCCGGAAGAGCGCGAAACCCTGCCCGTGCGCTGTACCGCCGAGGTGCCGGTGCTGGTTCCCGGCCAGGCCCTCAAGGTGATGACCTGGAATCTCCAGTACCTGGCGGGTAAACGTTATGTGTTCTGGTACGACCTGCCCGACGGCAGCGGCCCGGACGATCGCCCGACCCCGGAAGACATGGCTTTCAGCCTGGACGAGGTGACCCGGGTGATCCGCGACGAACAGCCGGACATCGTGCTGTTGCAGGAAGTCGACGAGAATGCCAAGGCCAGCGACTACCAGGATCAGTTGAAGTTGCTTCAGGAACGGCTCGCGGACCTGTATCCCTGCAGTTCCCAGGCGTTCGACTGGAAAGCCGACTTTGTCCCGAACCTGCATATTTTCGGCAGTGTCGGGCGCAAGCTGGCGACCTTGAGTCGCTATCAGGTCGAACACGCCGAACGCCAGCAACTGCCCCTGGCACCGGGCAATCTGCTCAAGCGCCAGTTCGAGCCCCGGCCGGCGCTGCTGGTGAACTACCTGCCGCTGAGCGACGGCGGACAGCTGGCGGTGGTCAATACGCAACTGGGGGCCTTTGCCCAGAACGACACCCAACTCAGGCAAGCAGCGGCAACCCTGCAATTGCTCGACAAGTTCGAGAGCCAGGGCACGCCGTGGCTGATCGGCGGTGATTTCAACCTGCTGCCGCTGGGGCAGTATCTGCGCCTGCCGCCACGGTTGCGCGGCGGTTACTCGGCGGACAGTGAACTGCATCTGTTATGGGACAAGTACCCGATGATCCCGAGCAACAACGAAGCCAGCGGCATCGACCGTGAGCGGTGGCTGACGTTTTACCCGAACGATCCCGACGTCAGTGGGCCGGATCGGACCCTGGACTACTTTTTCTACAGTGCCAAGCTCAAGCGGATCGAGGCCCAGGTGCGGCAGGACGATACCTTGACGATTTCCGATCACTTGCCGGTGCTGGCGCGGTTTCTGTTGCCGGCGGCGCAGTGACCGCCCCATCAACGCGGCCAAGCCAGACACAGTTTGTATTCTTGATGCAACCCCCACCGCCGCCCATTTTCTTGACTTTTCTGGGGGCACTATCAAAGATGATCAAAAGGAAATGATCGTTCGGGCACCTCTGAAAACCCGAGCGACCACGGAGAAACTGGAGATTGTCATGCCCAACGTCTCGATCGCACTCGTCAAGGAAAGTAACAAGCGACTCTCGTCGCCGGCCAGGAAGGATGTCATTGCCCGCTCCTCGAAGCTGTCCAAAGAAACCCTCAATGACATGATGAAGCGGGCGTACGAACGCCTGTCTCGTTGACTGCGGGACTGCTGTTCTTTGTCCGCGCGCCCATCAGTCGAGATGACACCTCAGGTGTCATCTCCTGCTGACCTCCCTCACGCTTCAGATCAATCCCCCTGCGCTAGCTCAATAACGTTCAACGTCTTCAACAAGATGGTTGAAGCCGATGAGGATTTCCTGGGCCTGCTCGCGTACGCACTGTACAAACGCCACAAAATCGAATGGATTCGTAGTCACGACAGCGATAACCATGAGGCATTCAAACAGGTTGCCTGTACCCCACAGCAAGTCAGGATGTATCGAGATAAAGCCGAGCAGTTGGCAAAAAACTTCATTGACGAGTCCCTTGATCAACTCGGTGCGGAGATGAAAGAGACTATCGCCAATGGCGTTATCGTTGCCAAGATCGAAAGCTTAAAGCCTGGGTTCTGGCGATCCCTTGGAAACCATACACTCAGTGGTATTGCTTCTGTCGCCGTGGCGCTAGCGCTGTTTGGCCTTTTCACCTTCTATTCGAGCTACCAGGAAAATGGCGGCCTGGAAGGACGCATCAAACAGATGGGCGCCCCCTTACAGTCCTACCCTGCCAACCAACCGCAAGGTTGAGACATTCCTGACCATATCCTGGTGATCTGACCCGCTCGACCCGTCGCGCCCTCAAGTCCCCCTGGGTTTTATACGAGCAGTAGCCTCGGCCACCAAGGGATCATCCGGCCAGTAATGCTTCGGATAACGTCCCTTGAGGTCCTTCTTCACTTCGGCGTAGGTGCTGCGCCAGAAGTTTGCCAAATCCTGGGTAACCTGCACCGGCCGCCGAGCCGGCGACAGCAGGTGCAGTTTCACCACTTGGCGGCCACCGGCAATCCGCGGAGTCTCGGCCAGGCCGAACAACTCCTGCAGACGCACCGCCAGAATCGGTGGCTGCTCACTGTAATCCAAACGGATCGACGAACCCGAAGGCACACTCAGATGATGCGGTGCCAGTTCCTCCAGGCGTTGTGGCAACGGCCAGGGCAACAGGCTGTGAAGAATCCCGGCCAGTTCCAGATTGGCGAAATGACTGAGCCGAGAAACCCGCCCCAGATAGGGCTTGAGCCACTGTTCCAGGGTCGCCAGCAAGGTCTTGTCGCCGACATCCGGCCATTCGCTCTCGCCCTTCCCGTCCAGGTCCAGCTGGCGTAACAAGGCCACCCGCGCCTGCCATTGGCGCAGCTCCGGGGTCCAGGGCAACAGTTCCAGGCCCTTGCGCCGCACCAGGTTGACCAGCGCCTGGCTACGCGCTGCCTCGTCCAGCCCGGTCAGGGGCTCGCGACTGAGGATCAACTCACCGACCTTGCGCTGGCGCTCGGCACGCAGCACACCTTCGCGCTCATCCCAGTCCAGTTGGTCGACCGTGCTCACCTGCTCGGCCAGCACGCTGTCGAACAGGCCCGGATCGAACTCCGCCGCCAGGTAGATACGTTCTTCACGCTGGCCCTGGCGACTGCCCAGATCGGCCACCACCAACCAGGGCTGTTTCATCAGGCTGTCGGTTTCGCTGAACAAGGCCGCCCGGCCGTTGGCCAGCCGGTATTCCGCGCCACCGTCGCGGCGCTGTTGCGCCACCCGATCCGGATAGGCCAGGGCCAACAGCGCCCCGAGCCAGCGCGGATGATCCGGATCAGCCACCGGTTCGTTCGCCGAACCGCGCAAGTAGCCGCGATACTGCCGCGCCAGTTGCCGCGCACGCTGCACGCCCCCCTGAGCACCACGGGTTACCCGCTCTTCACCCGCCAGCAAGGCCAATCGCGTGTGCAGGTCAGCCCCGCCACCACGCTGGATATCCCGCTCGCCCAGGAGTGCCGCGACATCGCAGGCCATGGCCGCCAGCCCCAGCGCCTGCCCGCGCAACAGCAAATGGGCGATACGCGGATGGGCCGGCAACTCGGCCATGGCCTGGCCGTGATTCGTCAATGCGTACTCGGCGCCGGCCTTACCGGCCAACGCCCCAAGCCGCTGCAACAGATCCTGGGCCTGGGCATAAGCGGCAGCAGGCGGCGCGTCCATCCAGACCAGCTCGCCGGGCGCCACGCCCCAGCGCGCCAGCTGCAAGGCCAACCCGGCCAGGTCCGCCTGAAGGATTTCCGCGCTGCCATAGGCCGCCAACTGCTCATGCTGGGCCTCGGACCACAACCGATAACACACCCCCGGTTCCAGGCGCCCGGCGCGACCCGCCCGTTGGGTGGCGCTGGCCCGGGAAATGCGCTGGGTGTCGAGGCGGGTCATGCCGCTGCCGGGATCGAAACGCGGCACCCGCGCCAGCCCGGCATCGATCACTACCCGCACGCCATTGATGGTCAAGCTGGTTTCCGCAATGTTGGTCGCCAGCACCACCTTGCGCTTGCCGGCGGGTGCCGGCTCGATGGCGGCGCGCTGGGCCGCGAGGTCCAACTCGCCATGCAGCGGGCACAGCAGCACATCGGCCCGCCCGCCCAGGCTTTCCTCCAGTTGCTGGTGCACCCGGCGGATCTCCGCCTGACCCGGCAAAAACACCAGCAGGCTGCCGTGCTCGGCGTCCAGCGCCTCGTGCACGGCTTGCACCACTCGCGGCTCGATAAATTCTCCGGGTTGAAAGGCCCGGCCCCAGCGCAAGGTCACCGGGAACATCCGCCCTTCGCTGCGTACCACCGGCGCGTCGTCCAGCAAACCGGCCAGGCGTTCGCCTTCAAGCGTGGCGGACATCAGCAGGATCTTCAGCGGCTGCTCGTCACGAAACATCTGCCGCCCGTTGAGGCTCAGGGCCAGGGCCAGGTCGGCATCCAGGCTGCGTTCGTGGAATTCGTCGAAGATCACCAGCCCGACCCCCTCAAGGGCCGGATCGTCATTCAAGCGACGGGCAAGAATACCTTCGGTGACCACTTCGATACGCGTCTTGGGGCCGACCCGGCTTTCCAGGCGAATGCGATAGCCGACGGTTTCACCAACCTTTTCCCCCAGCTCACTGGCCAGTCGCTCGGCCGCCGCGCGGGCCGCGAGACGCCGCGGCTCAAGCATCAGGATGGTTTGCCCGGCCAGCCACGGCTCGTTCAGCAACGCCAGCGGCACCCGGGTGGTCTTACCGGCACCGGGCGGCGCTTCCAGCACTGCCTCATGGCGTTCGTTCAACGCCTGGCGCAAAGCCGGCAATACTTCATCAATCGGCAACGAATTCATGGTGGCTCCCAGGCTGACCGTGAATTATACGGTGAACCCCGCGGGCCTCCAAAGCCAAAGGCTTTGCAAGCGGTTGTCAGCTCATCACGCGCCTGGCCCGGCGCCGGGTACAAAGCCGGCAAGACTTCATCAATCAGCAACGCATTCAGGGTGGCTCCCGGACAAAGAGCCGGGTATAACGGCGAACTGCCCGGTCTTAATCGCGGTCTTAACAACTGATCCAGACGCGCCCCCAGCGGCTTCACGTTTCCTTCAGGAGATATCCATGCGTATTGTTTCCCGTGTTATCGGCACCGTTCTGGTTGCTACCCTGCTGACCCAACTGAGCGCTTGCGGCTCGATTTTCTACCCGGACCGGCGTGGCCAGATCGAAGGCCGGATCGACCCGCTGATCGCCGGTCTCGACGCCATCGGCATCCTGTTCTTCGTTATCCCCGGCCTGATCGCGTTCGGCATCGACTTCGCCACGGGCGCCATTTATCTGCCCCACGGCAAGACCGCACAGATCGCCCCGGAAAAACTCCAGGAAGCCATCACTGCCGATGGCCACGTCGACAACCTCAAGCTGCAGGCGATTCTCAAGACCGAACTGCACCAGACCCTACCGCTGAACGACCCGCGCCTGATCCAGCAAAAAGGCAATCTGCAACAACTGGCGATGTACAACCTGCGTCCTGCGGCCTGAGCCCGGGGACACTGAAAAAGGATCGCAGCCTTCATGACCAGCAGCCCGGAACACGCCCGCCTGTTACGTCTGGCTACCCGGGCCTCGGTCGGGGTGGCGAGCCTCCTGATCCTGACCAAGGCCGCCGCCTGGTGGCTGAGCGGTTCGGTGAGCATGCTCGCCGGGCTGACCGACTCGCTGCTCGACGGCGTCACCTCGTTTCTCAATCTGCTGGCGGTGCACTACGCGCTGCGCCCGGCGGATAACGATCACCGCTACGGGCACGGCAAGGCCGAATCCCTGTCGGGCATGGCCCAGGCGCTGTTCATTGCGGTAAGTGCGGTGCTGATTGCGATCCAGGCCTTCGAGCGCCTGAAAAACCCGGAACCGATCGGTGCCCCGTGGATCGGCATCGGGGTGATCGTGTTGTCGCTGCTCCTGACCGCCGGGTTGCTGCTGTTGCAGCACAAGGTGGTCCGCGAGACCGGCTCCACCGCCGTGCGCGCTGACTCCCTGCACTACCGCTCGGACATGCTGCTCAACGCCAGTATCCTGCTGGCGCTGGTGCTCGCCGGCTTCGGCTGGCCGCAGGTGGACGCCTGGTTCGGCCTGGGGATCTCGGTCTATATCCTCTGGAGCGCGATCCAGATCGGCCGGGAAAGCTTCGCCGTGCTGATGGATGAGGAGCTGTCGCCGGATATCAGCCAGCACATGCTGGAACTGGCGTGCAGTGTGCCCGGGGTGCTGGGCGCCCACGATCTGCGGACACGGATCTCCGGCAACCGCTGGTTTGTGCAGTTGCACCTGGAGTTGCCGGGAGAATTGACGCTATCGGTGGCCCACGACCTGAGTGACCAGGCCGCCGATGCCATCCAGGCCGCCTACCCGCAGGCCGAGGTGCTGGTGCACGCCGACCCGCGGGAAGTGGTAACGCCGCGCCACTGATCCGTCAGTAGTTGACCTGATAGCCGCGACTGCTCAGGCAGTTACCCTGGGCCTGGCGGTAAGCCTGGACCACCGCCGGTGCCGGCGCGTAGGTCACGTTGGCCGGGTCGAAGCCGCTTTGCTGCACCGCCCAGCGATAGCAATCCTCGCCATCCTGCTGGACCTGCTGCGGGCTCTGGCCGTTGGCCGGATAAGCCACCACATCGTAGCCGTTGCCTTGCGGCTCGGGCGCAACCTGTGGCGCGGCGGCCGGTGGATCGACCACCACGTAGTCCTGGGTATCTTCCTGGTAGAGGTAATAGGCACCGGCCGCGAGGAAAAACAGCGAGCCACCGATCCAGACTTCCCGCGCATAGTCAGGCAGGTAGGTGGTGCGAATCCCACGTGGCGGAGCGACGACTATGTAACGTGCGCCCTGCGGGCGATACCAGTAGCCACCGGAGAAGAAATAGTCCTGGCCACGGTAAGGCACCCGCCAGTTGCGATCCGGAAAGCGATCGACCACATAGCCGGGGCGATATTGCGGGCCCGGGCCCCAACCATTGCCATGACCGTCGGGACGACCCGGCCAGCGACGATCATCGTGATGCTCGAAATTACCGCCGGGACGGTTGTTATTGTTGCCACCCTGCCAGTTCGGGTTGTTGCCGTTGCGCCGGGGAATGTCGGAATAGTTGCCACGCAACGGTTCCTGGGTCTGGCGTACGCTGTCGGGATGAGGCTGGATCGGCAGGTTGTTCTGCGGTGCCGGACGCGGCGCCTGATTGGGCTCGTTCTGCGGCGGCCGGCCTTGCCATTGGCCGCCTGGGTTCTGGTCGTGCCGCTCGAAATGCTGATTGTTCTCCGGGCGAACCTGGGGCGCAGGAGCAGGAGCCGGTGGACGCGGAGCGGGTGCCGGGGGACGGACTTCCGGCGCGGCTGGCCGTGGGGTCGGGGCCTGGGGACGCGGTTGATTGTTTTGCGGATGCGCCTCGTTACCTCCCGGGCGCCCTTCAGGGCGATGTTCGCCCTCATGTTTCTGATTTTCATCACCCTGGTTTTCAGCCAGTGCTTGCGCACCAACACTCATACAGAGCAAGCCAACACCTGCCAGACGCCAGATGCGCGATTTCATTCCATTCCTCACTGCGGTTCAGGGCTTAACCATAAGACTGGGAAAGCGGATTCCGGTTCTGTGACACTCTACCAGTCGCACAACTTATTTTTCGCCCATTAAAAAAGGGAGACCCGTCGGCCTCCCCTTGAGAACTTCGTCCGTGCTCGGCGCTTTTGACGCCGGCTCACCTCACACCGTCTTCTGGACAGCGTGTAGCCCGGTGGCCGGCGCAACCCTGTGGGATTGTCGGCCGCGGCTGGCCTGATTCGGCGGGCCGCAGTGGACTGGGGTGTCTGTCTCGAATGTGAACAGGCTTGCGAGACAGGACACTTGTCCGGGCAGTGATTCTGGTAATAAGCATAGGCTCGGGGTGCCGGCAGAGGATTGCGAACATTGCTCAAATAAACATCTCTTGCGCAATTTTTAACTTAAGATAGATAATTTACCGCAATAGTTCTTGGAAAGGCCCTGACGATGAGCAAACTCGACCGATACGACCTGAGCATTCTGGCGGAATTGCAGCGTGATGCCCGCATCTCCAACCAGGAACTGGCCGAGCGTATCGGCCTGTCGCCCTCGCCCTGTTCGCGGCGGGTCAAGCAATTGGAGGACGACGGTTATATTTCCCGCCAGGTGGCCTTGCTTGATCGCAAGATGCTCGGCCTGAGCCTGACCGCCTATGTGCTGATCGGCATGGACCGGCATACGCCGGAGCGCTTCGAAAACTTCGAGGCGGCGATCCGCACCCTGCCCCAGGTGCTGGAGTGCAGCCTGGTGACGGGGATGGACGCCGACTATCAGCTGAAAGTGGTGGTGCCGGACATGGACCACTACCAGAAACTGCTGCTGGGGCACCTGACGCGTATCGAGGGGGTGACCAGCGTACGCTCCAGCTTTGTGCTGAACCAGGTGCTCAACAGCACGGAACTGCCGTTGACCCATTTGCGCAGTTGATGGCCGTACTGCTTTATTGCCCGAGATCAGATCAGTTCTCGCCCATGGCGTATAATCGGACGGTTTTCCACCCCGCTCGTGCTGGAGAGGTCTGATGGATCCTGCCGTTTTCGAAGAGTGGATGATGACCGGCCTGGTCAGCATCCTGGTCATTTTCATGGGCTTTATCGTCTGGGACCTGGCGAAGAAATCCAAGGCCGGGCGCTTCGGCACCTTTATCCTGTTTTTCGTACTGGGCCTGGGCATCGTCGCGTTTGTGATCAAGAGCGTGGTGATCGGGCTGATCGAGTCAGGCTCGCTTTAACGCCGCCACAAGCTACAGACGCGCCGGCACTTCTCGCCACTGGCCTTGATCCAGGCCGTCCAGGGTCCAGTCGCCGATACGCACCCGCACCAGGCGCAAGGTCGGCAAGCCCACCGCCGCCGTCATGCGCCGGACCTGACGGTTACGTCCCTCGCGAATGATCAACTCCAACCAAGCCGTGGGAATGCTCTGACGAAACCGCACCGGCGGGTTGCGCGGCCAGAGCGCGGGCTCGTCGATCTGCCGCGCCTGGGCCGGCAAGGTCATGCCGTCGTTCAATTCCACACCCTTGTGCAACTGCTCGATCTGCTCGGCGCTAGGCACACCCTCGACCTGTACCCAATAGGTTTTCGCCAGTTTGTGCCTGGGGTCGGCAATGCGTGCCTGGAGCTGACCGTCGTTGGTCAGCAACAGCAGGCCCTCGCTGTCGCGGTCGAGCCGGCCGGCGGGATAGACGCCCGCCACGTCGATAAAATCCTTGAGGGTCGCGCGCCCTTCACCATCGCTGAACTGCGTCAGCACATCGAAGGGTTTGTTGAACAGGATCAGCTTGGGTTCGGCCGGCGGGGCCTTGGCAACCCGACGCGGCGCGACAGGCGTTTTCGCGGCCGAATGGCGCACGACGGGACGGGGTGGACGAGACATGGCAAAGAGGACATCTGAGGATCAGGAGCCGCCATGCTAGGGCGTGCCAGTCATTATTTCCAGACGTGCGTCCATTGACCCGTTGATGATGACATTCTCAAGGCCGCCAAAAGCTTCGCGGGCAAGCCCTGCTCCTACAGTTCTATGGCGATCACAGGTTTTGTGTACGACCCGGAACTGTAGGAGCAGGGCTTGCCCGCGAATAGGCCCTCAAGACCGCTGAAAATCAGCGACCTTAACGAAACGGCGGCTCATCAAAGCTGCGCAGCTTGCGCGAGTGCAGCGAATGCAGCTCGGTGCGCAGCAGGTCCACCGCCGCAATACCGATCTTCAAATGCTGGCTGACCGCCCGCTCATAGAAGGCGTTCGCCGAACCTGGCAGCTTGATCTCACTGTGCAGCGGCTTGTCCGACACACAAAGCAAGGTGCCATACGGTACCCGCAGACGATAACCCTGGGCGGCGATGGTGCCGCTTTCCATGTCCACGGCCACGGCGCGGGACAGGTTGATCAACGGCCGCTCCTGGGCCCAGCGCAGCTCCCAGTTACGGTCGTCGTAGGTCAGTACGGTGCCGGTGCGCAGACGCTTCTTCAAATCGTCGCCACGTTCGCCGGTGACGTTCGCCGCCGCCTGTTGCAAAGCCATCTGCACTTCAGCCAGGGCCGGGATCGGGATATTCGGCGGCACTACCCGGTCGAGAATCCCATCGCGGCGCATATAAGCGTGGGCCAGCACATAGTCGCCGATGGTCTGGGATTGGCGCAGGCCGCCGCAGTGACCGATCATCAGCCAGCAGTGCGGACGCAGCACCGCCAGGTGGTCGGTGATGTTCTTCGCGTTGGAGGGGCCGACGCCGATATTCACCAGGGTCACGCCATGGCCATCGGCGGCCTGCAGGTGGTAGGCCGGCATCTGGTAGCGGTGCCAGACCACACCGGCGGCCACGGCCTGGGCCTCGCCGTACTCCATGCTCTGGTCGATGATCACGTTGCCCGGCAACACCATGCGCACGAAACGCGGATCATCACGCAGCTGTTGCAGGCCATGGAGGATGAACTGGTCGACATAGCGGTGGTAGTTGGTCAGCAGGATCCACGGCTGCACATGGCGCCAGTCGCTGCCGGTGTAATGCACCAGGCGGCGCAGGGAGAAGTCCACCCGAGCGGCGTCGAACAGGGCCAGGGGCAAGGGCGAGGTATTTTCCCAGTCGTGCAGGCCATCGGCGATGTCATCGGTGGCGGCCGACAGGTCGGTGCTCGGGAACACCCGCGCCAGGGCCGAGGCGGTGACGCCGGAGCCGGCCAGTTCATCGCCCTGCTCGACCACATAGGGGTAAGGAATATTCTGTTCGCTGACGCCCACTTCCACCGTGACGGTGAAGTCGCGCATCAGCGGCACCAGTTGTTCCAGCAGGTATTTGCGGAACGCCGCCGGGTGGGTGACGGTAACACTGTAGGTGCCCGGCAACTGGACCTTGGCGTAGGCCCGGGTGGTGGCGGGGACTTCACCCTGGTAGGTGTAGGTCAGGCGCAATTCGGGGTAGCGGAATACGGCACGCTGTTCGGCGTCGGGTTCGACGCGGTCCTTGAGGTAACGCTTGAGGGCCTGGCTCAGGGCGCTGGTGGCACGCTCGTGGAGTTCGGCCAGACGGTCCACGGCTTCTTCGGGGGATTGCACGACAATAAAAGCTTCGGTCACGGAGAGCATCCTGTCTTCTGATGTTGCAGACCTTCATCTTGCCTGTTCCGCCCTCCAAAGGCACTACTTCCTCCCCTTTCGGGCTGACCCGAGAGGGATCGATCAGCTCTCCGTACGCCGATGCAGGCGTTCAAAACCCATATCCCCAAGCCGTTGATCATCAGAGAAAACTATCGATATAAATCGAATGATAGCTGTCACTTCTGACAGTATACAAAGAGGTATTTTGGGTGTTTTCTAGCCCGTGTGCCTGTTGCCAATCGCAGTACCGAGATGTGTGGAGTTAACCGTTGATTGCGTTGTAGAGGCCCCTCTCAACCCTCAAGGTCTACTTCAATGAACCCATCAACCAAAGACAACAAAGCGCCCGCCAGCTTCGACCCCAGTTTCGGAACCCAAGGCATCGTGCGTATCCAGCTACCGTCCGAGTCCTTCTACGGCACATCCAGATTATTGCCGGATGGAAAAATACTGTCGGTTGGATCGATCCTGTCATCGGACATGCTGGTCATCGTGAGGCACACGACGGACGGCGTTCTGGACGACACCTTTGGCAACCAAGGTGTTGTCCATACTTGCCTCCCGGAGAACCATAACGCCACGCTATTGAATTTCGTTGTGCAATCAAATGGAAAAATCATTGTATTCGCAGGCATAGGAAGTGGCCTCAATCCTTTCGGCGCTGCGCTATTCGCCCGATTACTGCCTGATGGCCGCCTGGACCTGATATTCGGCACTAGCGGAATGACCTCTTTCAATATCCAACTGGACTCAGGTCGCCGCAGAACGGGGATAGCGGTTCAGCCGGATGGAAAGGTTTTCGTGGCCGCGGAAACCGCTGATATTGGAGCCGGGCGGGGCGGTGTGATTTTTGGCCTCAGTGCAAACGGCCAGCCTGACGTGACCTTCGGCAACAATGGCCTGGTGTACGGAATGGAGGGTGCCACTTTTCAATCACTGACCCTCCAGGGAGACAAGATCCTGGTCGGCGGCATCTACCAAAGAGGCGGACTCATCGCTCGCTATACCGACAAGGGCGAGCTGGATTTGAGCTATGGCAGTTTCAACCAAGGGTTTGTTTTGATTGATAGCACTGGGGGCGTTCATGTGGAGCTTATTCACTTGTCACAGCAGCCTGACGGAAAGACATTAGCCGCCGGGTATATTTTCAAAGGAGAGAACGGAGCTCTGATAGGAGCACTGCCTCTTCTGTCACGTGTTAACTCAGATGGTAAGGAAGACGGTACGTTTAATGGGGGGAAAGCCCTGGAAATATTCGTCAACGGCGAACTGGACTACGGATGGCAGGCCTTGTGCGCCACTGTACAAGCTGACGAAAAAATCGTCGTGCTGTGCCAACCACCTGGCAGCACCCGGTCTGCGTTACTCAGGTATATAAAAGATGGCGCCCCGGACGCGGACTTCGGAACCCAGGAACTCCAGATCATCAGTTCACAACCGTCCCCTGTCGTTCAAGTACAACCTGACAACAAGATACTGATCTCGGGCTCAACCGACGGTACCGGCATCATCGCCCGCCTTTTAGGCTGATAGAAACCGATCATTGTGAAGAGGAAAACTGTAAGTTTCCCTCTTCACATTTGAAACTTCAAAATCACCTTCCCCCTGCGACAGGTCGCTGCAATCGCCCGTCAAAAACCCTGCGGCGTCGAACGAGCGACAATAGCCTCGACATTCACTCCACGGGGCAAGGTGCCGTAGACCCGTCCCCTGCCCTCCAGCCGACTGGCGATAAAACCATCGCTGACCTCGGCATTGCCCGCCTCCAGCAACAATTTGGCCTGCAACGCCAGGGCGATGTCTTCGGTCAGTTGCCGGGCGCGGTACTGGATATCGTGGGTGTCGGTAAACGCCAGCTTCAAGTGTTCGATATGCCGGGCCAGGCGCTTGTCGCCATGGCCGTCGCCCAATTCGCCGAACAGCACTTCGAGGACACCCGGCTCCTTGGAGAGCGAACGCAACACATCCAGGCACTGCACGTTCCCCGAACCTTCCCAGGTCGAGTTGACCGGTGCTTCGCGGTACAGCCGCGGCAGGATGCTGTCTTCCACATACCCGGCGCCGCCCATGCATTCGGCGGCCTCGTTGATCATCGCCGGGGCACGCTTGCAGATCCAGTATTTGCCCACCGCCGTCACCAGCCGCGCGAACTTCGCCTCATGCTCATCCCCCAGATGATCCAGCGCCCGGCCCATGCGCAGGCTCAAGGCCAGCGCCGCCTCGCTCTCCAGCGCCAGGTCGGCGAGCACGTTCTGCATCAGCGGCTGCTCGCTGAGCACGCGACCACCGACCAACCGATGGGCACAATGATGGCTGGCCTGGGTCAGCGCCTGGCGCATCAAGGCACTGGAGCCGACCATGCAATCGAAACGGGTCATCGCCACCATCTCGATAATGGTCGGTACGCCGCGTCCTTCCTCGCCGATCATCCAGGCCAGGGCGCCACGGAATTCCACTTCGCTCGACGCGTTGGAGCAGTTGCCCAGCTTGTTTTTCAAGCGCTGGATATAGAACTGGTTACGGCTGTCATCCGGGCGATGGCGCGGCAGCAGGAAACAGGTCAGGCCCTTGTCGGTCTGGGCCAGGGTCAGGAAGGCGTCGCACATCGGCGCCGAACAGAACCATTTGTGCCCCACCAGTTCATAAGGTTGTCCCGGGCCACCAGCGCCGACGGGATAGGCCCGGGTGGTGTTGGCGCGCACGTCGGTCCCCCCCTGCTTCTCGGTCATTGCCATGCCGATGGTTGCCCCGGTCTTGTGGGCGATGCCGATATTGCGTGGGTCGTATTGGGTACTGAGAATGCTCGGCAGCCATTGCCCGGCGATATCAGCTTGCAGACGCAAGGCGGGCACGCAGGCGAAGGTCATGGTCAACGGGCAACCGGTGCCGGCCTCGGCCTGGCTGTGCAGGTAGGTCATGGCGGCGCGGGCGACATGGGCGCCGTCCTGCGGATCGGTCCAGGGCAACGACGGCAGGCCGTGTTCGACGGCGGTGCGCATCAGCTCGTGATAAGCCGGATGGAACTCCACCAGGTCCTGGCGATGGCCGTAACGGTCATGGCTGACGAACACCGGTTTGTTCTGGTTGGCGAGAAACCCCGCCTCCATCAGCGGCCCGCCGGCCAGGGCGCCATAAACGTCGATCCGCGATTCGGCCCAACCGGCGCCGAAACGCCGCGCCCACTCTTGCAGCGGCAGGTCGATGCGATAGAGATTGGTCCCGTCCAGCGACGGCGGCTGGTTGGTGACCTCGTGGGTTTCGGCGTATTGATGGAGGTTCATGTCGGGCTCCTTTGAGAAATGGCTTCGCAGAGAAAGGCCAGGGAACCCAGTGAATCACGCGTACCGTCGCGAAAAAAGTGACATAAGCGCCTAAGTACCGGCGCTTTCACCCTGTACAGGCGTCAATAGACAACGGGCCAGCAGGTTCTTCAACTCCTCGAAACGCACCGGCTTGGACAAGGTGTCCGTGACGCCCGCCGCCAGGCACCGCTCGCGTTCGCTGGCCTCGGTCGAGCTGACCAGGGCCAGGATCAGCAGGTCGGCACCACCGGGCATCGCCCGCAACTGTCGACAGAGCAATACCTCGTCCGCCGGCTGCGCCGGGCAATCGAGCAACAGCCCATCCACGGCCTGCCCATGCAGGACATCGAGCGCGGCCCGGGCGTCGACCGCGGTGAACACCCGATACCCCAGTTTGAGCAACATGCCCCGCACCACCAACTGGCTGACGGTGTTGTCATCCACCAGCAACAGGGTACAGTCGTAGGGATAACGCGCCACCGACAGCGCCGAGGGCCGCAACGCCCGCGGGATCAGCGCCTCGACCTCGACATCAAGCTGGAAACGGCTGCCCATCCCCGGCTCCGACTGATGGGTGAGATGACCGCCGAGCAGATCGATCAATTGCCGACAGATCGCCAGGCCAATCCCCAGGCCGCCATATTCACGGGTCATCGAGCCATCCAGCTGGAAGAACCGTTGATAGAGCGTGGCTTCATCCAGGTCGATAAAACCGATACCGCTGTCGATGACCGCAAACGACAGGGCCCATTGCTGCTCCGCGACCTGCCGGCCGCGCACCCGCAACACCAACCCGCCTTCACGGGTGAACTTGATGGCGTTGTCCACCAGGCATTCCAGGCATTGCAGGATTTTCTGCGCGTCGCCATGGAGACTGTCCGGCACGTTGTCATCCACCTCAATGGCGAAATGCAGCCCCTTGCCCTGGACGCGACCGGCAAACTGCTCCTGCAAACCATCCAGCAGGCGCCGCAGGCCGAACGACTGCGTCGTGACCTTGAGCCGGCCGGCCTGCAACTCGGTCAGGGTCAGGATGCCATTGACCATGCGCATCATGTCCCGTGCGGAACCGGCCGCCGTCTGCTGGTATTGCGCCAGTTCCGAGTCCAGTTCCAGGGTCTGCATCAGTTCCAGGGAGCCGATCACACCATTCATCGGCGTGCGTAGTTCATGGGTGACGGTGGCGAGGAATTCATCCTTGAGCCGGTTACTGTTGGCCAGTTCACGGTTCAGCACTTCCAGCTTCTGCCCGGACTCGAGCAAGGTCTGCGCCTGCTGCTCGCGCATGGTATTGATCCGGTCGGCCAGGGCCAGGGACAACAGCCCGACCTCCAGGGCCGAGCCGATCTGGCTGGCGTACATGGTCAGGAACACGTTCGGCAGGTAGCCCAGCACCATCAAGGTATTGACCAGGCCGCCGAGCAGGAACGCCGACCAAGCGATAATGAAGTAGCGCGCCACCCGCAAGCCGCAATACCAGGCACTGATCCCGGCAACGAAAATAGTCACGGTGAACGCCAGGGCGAGGACGGTCGCCAGGCGCAGGGCCAGGGCATAACCGGTCAACAGCGACATCGCCGTGACCACCGCGCTATAGGCCATCAACAGCAGCAACAGCCGGTCCAGCCAGCGACTGTGGGCGCCCGTGTGCAGGAAGCTGCGGGTGAACTGACAACCGAAGAAACCCGCCAGGCCGATAAAGAAAGGCGTCGATGCGTTGGCCCACCAGGGGTTGTTCGGCCAGAAATACTGCGCCGCGGCGCCATTGACCGACAGTTGGTAGAAGCCGAACGAGGCGATGTAGAAAATGTAGTAGAGGTAGCTGGTGTCGCGCACGCTGAGGTAGATGAACAGGTTGTAGACCAGCATCCCCAGCAGCACACCATAGATCAGCCCCAGGACATACAAACGCACCGGTTCGTCTTCGAGGTAGGCCTGCATCGACCAGAGGGTCAGTGGCGCCTGCATCGAGCCTTCGGTTTGCAGCCGCAGGTAGACGGTCTTGCTTTCGTTGGGAGCGAACGCCAGCTCGAACAGGTAGTTGTTCTGCTTGATCGGCCGGCTGGCGAACGGTAGTTCATTACCGGTGCGCTGGGCCAGGCGATAGCTGCCCTTGGCGTCAGGCACATAGAGTTCGATGTGTTTCATCGGCGGATAGGCCAACTCCAGCAACCAGATGCGCCGGGCGCTGGGATCCTTGGGGAGATAGGTCAGGTCGACCTTGAGCCAGAACGCCGAGAGCGTATAGCCGGCATTCAGCGAGGCCTTGTTGTGCGCATGAAACTGTAGGGCCATGGCGGGCGAGGCGATCTGCGCGATATCGGCCTGGCCGCTCGCGTCTTCGAACACCTGCATGACCCGGCCCAGAGGCAGGCTCTGGGTGGACTCATCAAACTCGACCGCGCTCGCCGACAGCGGCAGCCAGCTCAACAAAATCAGCAGCAAATAGCGCATACAGCCCCAGCATGGCCAATCAAGTCGCGTCAGGAGCCCCCCTTCCCTTTGAGACGACGTGAAACTTCATGACCTGTTATTCGTTTGGATCCACTCTAGCATAGCCACTAATGGCTAAAACACACCATTGAAACATTTTATCCAAAGGCTCTAGAACGGGCGTCCCAGCACAAAACCTGGCTGTATGACGAAGGGTTATCGGCCGCCCTGAAAAAACCTTCAGGGGACAAATTCAACGCCGGGCGGACGATCCCGAAAAAAGCGTTTGGTGGTAAGCTCGCGCTCCATGAATACCTACAGCTCCCGCCCCGTTGTCCTCTGTCTCTCCGGCCACGATCCCAGTGGCGGTGCCGGCCTCCAGGCAGATATAGAAGCCCTGCTCGCCCAGGGTTGCCATGCCGCTCCCGCGGTCACCGCGCTGACCGTGCAAGACACGGTCAATGTCAGTGACTTCCGCGTGCTCGATCGTGAGTGGGTGTTGGCCCAGGCCAATGCCGTACTCAACGACTCGACCGTGGCGGCCGTCAAGCTGGGCATGCTCGGCTCCCTGGAAATGGTCGACACCGTGGTCGAACTGCTCCTGGCGCACCCGCACCTGCCGCTGGTCTGCGACCCGGTGCTGCGCGCCGGCGGCGGCGGCCGCCTGGGCAAGGACGAAGTCGGCTATGCCATGCGCGAACGCCTGCTGCCCTTGGCGACCATTGCCACCCCCAACCTCCCGGAAGCCCGCATCCTCGCCGAATTGCCCGAGGGCAGCGCCGACGAATGCGCGGAAAAACTCCTGCCGTTCTGCCAACACCTGCTGATCACCGGCGGACATGGCGATGAAGACGAAATCCACAACCGCCTGTATAGCCGCGACGGCACCCGCCAGACCTTCAAGTGCCAACGCCTGCCCGGCAGCTACCACGGCTCCGGCTGCACCCTGGCGAGCACCCTGGCCGGACGCCTGGCCCTGGGCGAAGGCCTGGTCAGCGCCGTACAGACCGCGCTGAACTACACCTGGCGGACCTTGCGTGATGCCGAGCAACTGGGCAAAGGCCAGTTCGTGCCCCGACGCCTGCCCCTGGATTTCTGCTCGTAACTTTCAGCGCTACCCAACACCCCGAGGCTGACCCGATGAAACTACGCGGCCTGTATGCCATCACCGATAGCCAGTTGCTGGCCGGCAAGTTCCTGTCTTATGTCGAGGCGGCGCTGGAGGGCGGCGTGACCTTGCTGCAATACCGCGACAAAAGCACCGATGAGGCCCGCCGCCTGCGGGAGGCCGAGGCCCTGCGGGTGCTCTGCGAACGCTACAAGACCCGCCTGATCATCAACGACGACGCCGAACTGGCGGCGCGGCTGGGGGTCGGCGTGCACCTGGGGCAGACCGACGGCCCGCTGACGCCGGCCCGCGCGCTGCTCGGTAGCCGGGCCATTATCGGCTCCACCTGCCACGCGCAGCTTGAGCTCGCCGAACAGGCGGCCCGGGAAGGCGCCAGCTATGTCGCTTTCGGGCGCTTCTTCAATTCCACGACCAAGCCCGGTGCACCGGCCGCCGACGTCGCGCTGCTGGAGCGCGCCCGCCCGCGACTGCAACTGCCGATCGCGGTGATCGGCGGCATCACCCTGGACAACGCCGCCCCGCTGGTGGCCCACGGCGCCGACCTGCTGGCGGTGATCCATGGCCTGTTCGGTGCCGACAGCACCCGGGAAGTGACCCGCCGCGCCCAAGCCTTCAATGCCCTCTTCACTTCATGACTCCTGAGAGCCTGCCCATGTCTCGTTCCGAAACCCTGTTTGCCAGTGCCCAGAAACACATCCCCGGCGGCGTCAACTCGCCGGTTCGCGCGTTCAAGAGCGTTGGCGGCACCCCGCTGTTCTTCAAGCACGCCGAAGGCGCTTATGTCACCGACGAAGACGACAAGCGTTATGTCGACTACGTCGGT
The DNA here is from genome assembly GCF_023242525.1 of Pseudomonas sp. MWU12-2319. NCBI lineage: Bacteria > Pseudomonadati > Pseudomonadota > Gammaproteobacteria > Pseudomonadales > Pseudomonadaceae > Pseudomonas > Pseudomonas sp. MWU12-2319. Next base: position 58,552 of record NZ_JALJES010000021.1, on the reverse strand, counting down.
TCCTGGGGCCCGATGATCCTCGGCCACAGCCACCCGGATGTGCTCGATGCCGTGCGCAAGCAGCTGGAACACGGCTTGTCCTACGGCGCGCCGACCGCCATGGAAACCGAGATGGCCGACCTGGTCTGCGCGATCGTGCCGTCGATGGAAATGGTCCGCATGGTCAGCTCCGGCACCGAGGCGACCATGAGCGCCATCCGCCTGGCCCGTGGTTTCACCGGCCGTGACAGCATCATCAAGTTCGAAGGCTGCTACCACGGCCACTCCGACAGCCTGCTGGTCAAGGCCGGCTCCGGCGCCCTGACCCAGGGCGTGCCGAGCTCGGCCGGTGTCCCGGCGGACTTCGCCAAACACACCCTGACCCTGCCATTCAACGACATCAATGCCGTCGAGAAGATGCTCGGCGAAGTCGGCCAGCAAGTCGCCTGCATCATCGTCGAGCCCGTGGCCGGCAATATGAACTGCGTGCCGCCGGCGCCAGGTTTCCTCGAAGGCCTGCGGACCCTGTGCGACCAGCACGGCGTGGTGCTGATTTTCGACGAAGTGATGACCGGTTTCCGCGTTGCCCTCGGCGGCGCCCAGGCCCATTACGGCGTCAAGCCGGACCTGAGCACCTTCGGCAAGATCATCGGCGGCGGCATGCCGGTGGGCTGCTTCGGCGGCAAGCGCGAGATCATGTCCTGCATCGCCCCGCTGGGCCCGGTCTACCAGGCCGGGACCTTGTCGGGTAACCCGCTGGCCATGGCCGCCGGCCTGACCACCCTGCGCCTGATCAGCCGCCCGGGCTTCCACGCCGAACTGAGCGACTACACCAGCCGCCTGCTCCAAGGCCTGCAGGAACGCGCCGACGCGGCCGGCATCCCGTTCGTGACCACCCAGGCCGGCGGCATGTTCGGCCTGTACTTCAGCGGTGCCGACGACATCGTCACCTTCGACGACGTGATGTCCAGTGACGCCGAGCGCTTCAAGCGTTTCTTCCACCTGATGCTCGACGGCGGCGTGTACCTGGCGCCCAGTGCCTTCGAAGCCGGCTTCACCTCCATCGCCCATGGCGAAACAGAGTTGAAGCTGACGTTGGATGCGGCTGAAAAGGCTTTTGCCGCACTGAAGTAACCGATGTCCCCGACGTCGGTTTCAGCCGACGTCGGTTTTCCCGCTTAAACTTCCCCTGTTTCCTACCGTCCTCTGTGCAGATACTTGCAAAACAAGGCCATATAGCGCCCGTGCAGCAGAAAAACGAGTAAAGACTTTGTAAGGTGGCCCCCGCTTATTTCATAATGCGCGCCATAGTCATCCCCTGGCCGGGTCCGCCCGCCCTTCAGAGGTACGTCGATTCCCATGAACCGCACCGGCCGCGCCCTTGCCTTGGGCTGCCTGTTGCTCCTTCAGCCGCTGCTGGCCTATGCAGGCGGTAACTCGTTGTTGATCCCGGCGATGGGCCGTTGCACCCTCAACTCCCAGCCACAGGACCTCGCCGAGGCCCTGGCCGCCTGCGAAGAAGCGGCAAAGGGCGGCGATGCCCAGGCACAATACGAGTTGGGCGCGTTCTATCACGACGAGAAAAACCCGCAACACGACCTCAACAAGGCCCTGAGTCATTTCGAACAGGCGTCCCTGCAAGGTCACGCCCAGGCGCAATACCAGCTCGGCATCATGTTCTACAAGGGTGAGGGTGTGCCGGCCAACAACGTCCAGGCCTATATCGTGCTGAAGATGGCGGCGGTCAACGGCGCAGAGGATGCGCTGGACACGGCGGATGAGGTCGCGGCGCAGATGCCCCGTGACCAGTTGGAGATGGCGACCCAGGTGCTGGGGCAGATTTTCCGCAAGTACCTGCTGGAATTGCAGACGGCTGACGGCCGTACACCGTTCTCGCCGCTGCCCTGAGCCTTATTTGTCGGGCATCGGCATCGGGAATGGCATCACGTTGCTCATCCCCCTCGCCTCGCTGATCTTCGGCGTACCCAGGCGCTCGACCTCGTCGATGCGCACGATCGAATGCATCGGCACGAAACTGCGCACCACGCCTTCGAACTGGGCCTTGAGCTTTTCCTCGCCGGGATCGACCACCAGTTGCGTGCGCTCGCCAAAGACAAATTCTTCGACTTCCAGGAAGCCCCACAGATCGCTCTGATAGATCTGCTTGGCGTACATTTCGAACACCTGGCCCTGGTTGAGGAAAATCACCTTGTAGATGGGGGCTTCACGTTTGGTCATGGTGGGCGGGCAACACATCGGGGGATAAAAAAGAGGGCGCGAACTATAGCATAGCCGCCGAACGCACAGCGCTAGGAAGCAAGCGCGATGACCACTATAATGCGCGGTTCTTTGAACCACCTGATGAAACTCCATGGCCAAGAAGCTTTACATCGAAACCCACGGTTGCCAGATGAACGAGTACGACAGCTCGCGCATGGTCGATCTGCTGGGCGAACACCAGGCCCTGGAAGTCACCGCCCGCGCCGAAGACGCGGACGTCATCCTGCTCAACACCTGCTCGATCCGCGAGCGTGCCCAGGACCGGGTCTACTCCCAGCTGGGCCGCTGGCGCGAACTGAAACTGGCGAACCCGGAGATGGTGATCGCCGTCGGTGGCTGCGTCGCCAGCCAGGAAGGCGCCGCCATTCGCGACCGCGCGCCCTATGTCGATGTGGTCTTCGGCCCCCAGACCCTGCACCGTCTGCCGGAAATGATCGACGCCGCGCGCCTGACCAGGCTGCCGCAGGTGGATGTGTCGTTCCCGGAAATCGAAAAGTTCGACCACCTGCCCGAACCGCGCATCGACGGCCCGAGCGCCTATGTCTCGGTGATGGAAGGCTGCAGCAAGTACTGCACCTTCTGCGTGGTGCCCTACACCCGTGGCGAAGAAGTCAGCCGGCCGTTCGACGACGTGATCGCCGAGATCATCCACCTGGCAGAACACGGCGTGCGCGAAGTGACCCTGCTGGGACAGAACGTCAACGGCTATCGCGGCACCACCCATGACGGCCGCCTGGCGGACCTGGCGGAGCTGATCCGCGTGGTCGCCGCCGTCGACGGTATCGAGCGGATCCGCTACACCACCTCGCACCCGCTGGAGTTCTCCGACAGCCTGATCCAGGCCCACGCCGAGGTTCCGCAGTTGGTCAAGCACCTGCACCTGCCGGTGCAGTCGGGCTCGGACCGGATTCTTTCGGCGATGAAACGCAACCACACGGCGCTGGAATACAAGTCCAAGCTGCGCAAATTGCGCGCCGCCGTGCCGGGCATCTGCATCAGCTCGGACTTTATCGTCGGCTTCCCCGGCGAAACCGAGAAAGACTTCCAGCAGACCATGAAACTGATCGAAGACGTCGGTTTCGACTTCTCCTATTCGTTCGTCTACAGCCAGCGCCCCGGTACGCCTGCGGCGGATTTGCCGGACGAAACCTCGGAAGCGGTGAAGAAAGAGCGCCTCAACGCCCTGCAACATCGCCTGAACCAGCAGGGATTCGAGATCAGCCGACAAATGGTCGGTACGATCCAGCGCATCCTGGTGACCGATTATTCGAAGAAAGACCCCGGAGAATTGCAGGGCCGCACCGAGAATAACCGTATCGTCAACTTCCGCTGCGACAATCCCCAGCAGATCGGGCAGTTTATCGACGTGCACATCGACGCGGCACAACCCCATTCACTGCGCGGCTCGATGCTGTAATGAGAGCTTTCACCCCCGGGCTGCTAGCGTTATCCTTGATTTCATCTCAATTGCCGTCGGGCGGCTAAAAACGACCTTGAACGCACCCATCGAACCTCATCGTTTCATCCTCGAGCCTTTCGAGGCTCGCCGCTTCGCCAATCTGTGCGGGCAGTTCGACGAGCATTTGCGCTTGATCGAACAACGCCTGGCCATCGAGATCCGCAATCGCGGCAATCAGTTCGAACTGATCGGCGAACCCAAGCTCACCTCCTCCGCGGAAAACCTGCTGCGCCGCCTGTACCGGGAAACCAAGGGTACCGAGCTGTCGCCGGACATGGTCCACCTGTTCCTGCAGGAATCGGGCGACGAAGACCTGCGCAACAACCCGGTGGCCGAAGCCAGCGTGGCCCTGCGCACCAAGAAAGGCATGATTCGCCCCCGCGGCCTGAATCAGCAGCTCTACGTGAAGGAAATCCTCGGCAACGACATCAACTTCGGCATAGGCCCGGCCGGTACCGGCAAGACCTACCTGGCCGTGGCCTGCGCCGTGGATGCCCTGGAGCGCGAGCAGATACGCCGCATCCTGCTGGTGCGCCCGGCGGTCGAAGCCGGTGAAAAACTCGGCTTCCTGCCCGGCGACCTGGCCCAGAAGATCGACCCGTACCTGCGCCCGCTCTACGACGCCCTGTATGAAATGCTCGGCTTCGAATACGTGGCCAAGCTGATCGAACGCCAGGTTATCGAGGTCGCGCCGCTGGCCTACATGCGCGGCCGGACCCTGAACAACAGCTTTATCATCCTCGACGAAAGCCAGAACACTACCGTCGAACAGATGAAAATGTTCCTGACCCGTATCGGCTTCGGCTCCACGGCGGTGATCACCGGCGACATCACCCAGGTCGACCTGCCCAAGGGCACGAAATCCGGGCTGGCCCACGTGATCAAGGTCCTCAAGGACGTACCGGGCATCAGCTTCACCCATTTCATGCCCAAGGACGTGGTCCGCCACCCGTTGGTGCAGCGGATTGTCGAAGCCTACGAGCGCTTTGAAAACAGTGCCGAAGCAGACACCCAGGGTGCCCGCCGCGATGCTTGAGCTTGATCTGCAACGGGCCTCTGACGCCCCCGCTCCGACCGACGCCGAGTTTCGCCGCTGGTGCGAACTGGCCCTGCGCCAGCGCACGGCCGACTCCGAGCTGACCATCCGCCTGGTGGATGAAGCCGAAGGCCGCGAGCTCAACCACACCTGGCGGCACAAGGACTACGCGACCAACGTGCTGTCCTTCCCCGCCGACGTGCCGGACGAATTGCTGGATATCCCGCTGCTGGGCGACCTGGTGATCTGCATTCCGGTGGTCGCGCGTGAAGCCGGCGAACAAGGCAAGGCACTGGAGGCCCATTGGGCCCATCTGGTCATTCACGGCTGTCTGCATCTATTGGGCTACGACCACATAGATGACGAGGAAGCCGAGGAAATGGAAGCACTGGAACGAACGTTGCTTGCCGAATTGGGTCATCCCGACCCCTATATCGACGATGAACACTGATCACTCCACCACCAAGGGATACGAGTAAATCGCTATGAGCGAAGATCGATCGAGCAACGGGCAGAAGTCCTGGCTGGGTAAACTGACCCAGGCTTTTGCCCATGAGCCGAAAAACCGCCAGGAGCTGCTGGAACTCCTGCGCGAAGCCCACCAGAACAAATTGCTGGACAGCGAAGCGCTGGCCATCGTCGAAGGCGCCATCCAGGTCGCAGACCTGCAGGTCCGGGACATCATGGTCCCGCGCTCGCAGATGATCAGCATCAAGGCGACCCAGACACCCCGCGAATTCCTCCCGTCGGTCATCAACGCCGCGCACTCACGCTACCCGGTGATCGGCGAAAGCCATGACGATGTCATGGGTGTGTTGCTGGCCAAGGACCTGTTGCCGCTGGTGCTGCAGGAAAACGGCGACGCCTTCAACATCAGGGACCTGCTGCGCCCGGCGACCTTCGTCCCCGAGTCCAAGCGCCTGAACGTGCTGTTGCGCGAGTTCCGCGCCAACCATAATCACATGGCCATCGTCATCGACGAGTACGGCGGCGTGGCGGGCCTGGTGACCATCGAGGACGTGCTGGAACAGATCGTCGGCGATATCGAGGACGAGCACGATGTCGAGGAAGACAGCTACATCAAGCCCCTGCCCAGTGGCGACTTCCTGATCAAGGCGCTGACGCCGATCGAGAACTTCAACGAGTTCTTCGACAGCGAATTCTCCGATGATGAGTTCGACACCGTTGGCGGCCTGGTGATGAGTGCGTTCGGGCACCTGCCCAAGCGTAATGAAATCACCGAAATCGGCGCGTATCGTTTCCGCATCCTGAATGCCGACAGCCGTCGCATCCACCTGATCCGCCTGACCCCCATTAGCCGCTAAGGATTCACATGCTGCGCTTAACCCGCCCCGGCTGGCCCGGTAATCTGCTGGCCGTGGTGGCCGGCGCACTGACCACCCTGGCCCTGGCGCCGTACGATATCTGGCCCTTGGCGTTGCTGGCGGTGGGCGTCTTCTACGCCGGCCTGCGCGAGCTGTCGCCGCGCCAGGCACTGGGGCGCGGCTGGTGCTTCGGGTTCGGCCTGTTCGGCGCCGGTACCAGCTGGATCTACGTGAGTATCCATACCTACGGCGATGCTTCGGTGTTGCTGGCGGGTTTCCTGATGCTCGCGTTCACAGCGGCCATCGCCTGGTTCTTTGCCCTGCCCGCCTGGCTCTGGGCACGCTGGATACGCCGCAACGAAGCGCCGCTGGCCGATGCCCTGGCCTTCGCCGCCTTGTGGGTGGGCCAGGAAGCCTTTCGCGGCTGGTTCCTGACCGGCTTCCCCTGGCTTTATTCCGGCTACAGCCAGCTCGACGGCCCACTGGCGGGGCTCGCGCCGCTGGGTGGCATCTGGTTGATCTCCTTTGCCCTGGCCCTGACCGCGGCGCTGCTATACAACGCCCGCCGACTGCTCCAGGCCGGACGCATGGGCTTTATCGCCGTGGGTGTGGTGCTGCTGCTCGGTCCCTGGGTGGCGGGGATCGCGCTCAAGCATCACGCCTGGACCAGCCCGGCGGGCGAACCGCTGACGGTGGCGGCGGTGCAGGGCAATATCGAGCAGAGCATGAAGTGGGATCCTGCACAGGTCGATGCCCAGTTGGCGCTATACCGCGACCTGAGCTTTCGCTCCAAGCGCGTGGACCTGCTGGTCTGGCCGGAAACCGCCGTGCCGATACTGAAGGAGTCGGCCGAGGGTTATCTGGCGATGATGGGCCGCTTCGCCGCGGATCGGCATTCGGCGCTGATCACCGGCGTACCGATCCGCCAGGTGGTGGACAACGAGAAGCGCTACTACAACGGCATCACCGTGACCGGCGAAGGTGATGGCACCTATCTGAAGCAGAAGCTGGTGCCGTTTGGTGAATATGTGCCGCTGCAAGAGCTGCTGCGTGGGTTGATCGACTTCTTCAACCTGCCAATGTCCGACTTCGCCCGTGGCCCGGCTGACCAGCCGCTGTTGCAGGCCAAGGGTTACCAGATCGCCCCGTTCATCTGCTACGAAGTGGTCTACCCGGAGTTCGCCGCCAGCCTGTCGGCGCGCAGCGACCTGCTGCTGACCATCAGCAACGACACCTGGTTCGGCACCTCGATCGGCCCCTTGCAGCATCTGCAAATGGCCCAGATGCGTGCGCTGGAAGCCGGACGCTGGATGATCCGGGCGACCAACAACGGTGTCACCGGCTTGATCAACCCATTTGGCGAGATCACCACGCGCATCCCGCAGTTCGAACAGGGCATCCTGTACGGCGAAGTGGTGCCGATGCACGAGCTGACGCCTTACCTGCAGTGGCGTTCGTGGCCGCTGATCATCCTGTGTGGCTTGCTGTTCGGCTGGGCCTTGCTGGCCAGCCGCATTGCCAAGACGGTCTGAACCCGACCAAACACCGCATAACCTTGTAGGAGCAGGGCTTGCCCGCGAAGGCGGCCTCAAGACCGCTGAAAGCTTCGCGGGCAAGCCCTGCTCCTACAGGTTCGGTGTTTTCTTCAATACTGCGATCTAACGGTAGAACAGTCTGTATCCCACCTGCCCCACCGCTTCATTGATCAACTGCCCACTGCGCCAGATCGCCTTGAACTCCGGCATCCAGCCTCCTGCCGGCCTCGCATTGTCCTGCCCGAAAAAGCCCACCGGCGCCGGCACCACGGTAAAGCCGGCCTTTTCAAAGCTCCACATCGCCCGCGACATATGCGCGGCATGGGTCACCACCACCACGCGCTTGATCCCCAGCGGTGCCAGCAGCTCATAACTGAACTGGGCATTTTCCCAGGTCGTGGTGCTGCGCCCTTCTTGCCAACGCACCGCCACGTCGAAATCACTCTGCATCGACGCCGCCATCAACGCCGCCTCACTCGGCGGCGTACCGTAGTGCAGACCACCACTGGTCAGCACCGGCAACCCCGAAGCCTTCGCCAACCGCGCTGCATAACGCTGGCGCTCCAGACCGATGCCGGTCGGCTGATCGTCGCCCCACGCCGGATCACCGCGCTCACGCCCCGACCCCAACACCACAATGGCATCGGCCCGCTGCGCCAGCCCCGCCCACTCACTGCGCTCAAGCGGCGGCACCGTCTCCAGTGCCCGCGCGCCCCACTCCACCACCACCGGCAGGCTCATCAACCAGAACCCGCCCAGGCCAAGTGCAAAACACACACCCGCCAGGCGCGGCCGAGTGCGTCGAAACCACCAGGCGCACAACAGCAACAGCAACAGAAGGCCGGGAGGCATGAACAATTGTTTAAGGATGTAACGAACAGGCATCGGGCACCTCCAGAAGATGCCCGAAGCCTAAGTGCATCGGGGTCAATCAACAACCTCTGGAACAATGACTTCAAACCGAAGCCAGGTTAGCGACAGACAACAGCACGCCGCCGGGCGAACCTTACTTGACCCCCGCGGACTTGAACTTCGCCGAACCGGGATTGGGCATTTTGTCTTTCAACCAGATGATCTCGGCCGAACGGGGTGGCACCTTGTACTCCAAAACGGAAAACGGCACAGGCACATCCTGCCCACTGAGATCCAGATAGGCCCTGATCAATTCAAACTCGGCATGGCTCAAGCCACGCAACTCCAACTCGGCGGGCCGCTCATCACGCAAGCGCGCCGCCGTACTGGCTGCGTCCAGGGCATGCCCCAGACGGACGATCAAACGTTCGTACAACTCGGGTTTCATGACATATCGCTGCGACTCCACCATCCGCTCACCTCATTGAAGATAAGAATCACTCCCCCTCTTCCAAGCTTAGCGGTGTCCGGCAAACCAGCCGACCGCCGCGACCAACGGCTTGGGCGGTGCAATCAGGGTTTCCCTCGATAGAGCGGCGTCATGTATGCTACGGCGCTTCCTGTAACTCCACTTCCAGCACCGCCTGACGGATGCGTTGAAGAGGATTAGGCCACCCTTTCCAGTACAAGTAGCCATGCACGAACACTATCAGCCCCGTGAAATCGAAAACGCCGCCCAATCGTTCTGGGATGCGCAAAAGTCCTTTGAAGTCAGTGAACAGCCAGGCAAGGAGACGTACTACTGCCTGTCGATGTTCCCTTACCCCAGCGGCAAGCTACACATGGGGCACGTGCGCAACTACACCATTGGTGACGTGATCGCGCGTTATCAGCGCATGCAAGGCAAGAACGTCCTGCAACCCATGGGTTGGGACGCCTTCGGCATGCCGGCGGAAAACGCCGCGATGAAGAACAATGTCGCACCGGCCAAGTGGACCTACGAAAACATCGCCTACATGAAGACCCAGCTGCGCAGCCTGGGCCTGGCGGTGGACTGGTCCCGCGAAGTGACCACCTGCAAGCCGGATTACTACCGTTGGGAACAATGGCTGTTCACCCGCTTGTTCGAAAAAGGCGTGATCTACCGCAAGAACGGTACCGTCAACTGGGACCCGGTGGACCAGACCGTACTGGCCAACGAGCAAGTGATCGACGGCCGCGGCTGGCGTTCCGGCGCGCTGATCGAAAAGCGCGAAATCCCGATGTACTACTTCAAGATCACCGCCTACGCCGATGAGCTGCTGGAAGGCCTCGACGAACTGCCGGGCTGGCCTGAACAGGTCAAGACCATGCAGCGCAACTGGATCGGCAAGTCCCGTGGCATGGAAGTCCAGTTCCCGTACCACGTCGACTCCATCGGCGAAGCCGGCAGCCTGAAAGTCTTCACCACCCGTCCGGACACCCTGATGGGCGCGACCTACGTCGCCGTGGCCGCCGAGCATCCGCTGGCGAGCCTGGCCGCGCGCAACAACCCCGAGCTGCAGGCGTTCATCGCCGAATGCAAGGGCGGCAGCGTCGCCGAAGCCGACGTCGCCACCCAGGAAAAGAAAGGCCTGCCGACCGGCCTGTTCGTCGAGCACCCGCTGACCGGCGAGCAACTGCCGGTGTGGGTCGCCAACTACGTGCTGATGCACTACGGCGACGGTGCGGTCATGGCCGTACCGGCCCACGACGAGCGTGATTTCGAGTTCGCCCACAAATACAACCTGCCGATCAAGTCGGTGGTGCGCACCAGTTCGGGCGATACCAACCCGGCACCGTGGCAAGACGCCTATGGCGAGCACGGCAGCCTGATCAACTCCGGCGAGTTCGACGGCCTGGACTTCGCCGGCGCCTTCGACGCCATGGAAGTCGCGCTGATCAAGAAAAACCTCGGTGCCTCGCGCACCCAGTTCCGCCTGCGCGACTGGGGTATCAGCCGCCAGCGCTACTGGGGCTGCCCGATCCCGATCATCCACTGCGACACCTGCGGTGACGTGCCGGTCCCGGAAGACCAACTGCCGGTCGTACTGCCGGAAGACGTGGTGCCGGACGGCGCCGGTTCGCCACTGGCGCGCATGCCCGAGTTCTACGAGTGCAGCTGCCCGAAATGCGGCGCACCGGCCAAGCGTGAAACCGACACCATGGACACTTTCGTCGAGTCGTCCTGGTACTACGCCCGCTACGCCTCGCCGCACTACGAGGGTGGCCTGGTCGATCCGAAAGCCGCCGACCACTGGCTGCCGGTGGATCAGTACATCGGCGGTATCGAACACGCGATCCTGCACCTGCTCTACGCACGCTTCTTCCACAAGTTGATGCGCGACGAAGGCCTGGTCAGTTCCAACGAGCCGTTCAAGAACCTGTTGACCCAGGGCATGGTGGTCGCCGAGACCTACTACCGTCGCGAAGCCAACGGCGGCTACACCTGGTTCAACCCGGCGGACGTCGAACTCGAGCGCGACAGCAAGGCCAAGATCATTGGCGCCAAGCTGATCAGCGATGGCCTGCCGGTGGAAATCGGCGGCACCGAGAAGATGGCCAAGTCGAAGAACAACGGCGTCGACCCACAATCGATGATCGAACAGTACGGCGCCGACACCTGCCGCCTGTTCATGATGTTCGCCTCGCCGCCCGACATGAGCCTGGAATGGTCCGACTCAGGCGTGGAAGGCTCGCACCGCTTCCTCAAGCGCGTCTGGCGCCTGGCCCAGGCCCATGTGACCCAGGGCCTGCCGGGCAAGCTGGAACTGGCGACACTGAGCGATGAGCAGAAAGTCATTCGTCGCTCGATCCACCTGGCGATCAAGCAAGCCAGCCAGGATGTCGGCCAGCACCACAAATTCAACACCGCCATCGCCCAGGTGATGACGCTGATGAACGTGCTGGAAAAAGCCCCGCAAGGCACCGCGCAGGATCGAGCCCTGGTCCAGGAAGGTCTGGAAACCGTGGCCCTGTTGCTGGCCCCGATCACCCCGCACATCAGCCACGAGCTGTGGAACCGCCTGGGGCACGATGGCGCCATCATCGACGCCAGCTGGCCGGTGCTGGATGACAGCGCGCTGGTCCAGGACAGCCTGCAACTGGTGATCCAGGTCAACGGCAAGCTGCGTGGCCAGATCGACATGCCGGCCAGCGCCAGCCGTGAAGAAATCGAAGCGGCGGCGCGGATCAACGAAAACGTACTGCGCTTCACCGATGGCCTGACGATTCGTAAAGTGATCGTCGTGCCTGGCAAACTGGTCAATATTGTCGCCAGCTGAACAGGATCGGGCGCCTGCTGTTGCGGGCGCCTTGCAAGACTTCCGCGGTCGCACCGTCGACCCACAGGGTTTCAAGGGGAGCAACAAGATGATCAAACGCAATTTGCTGGTAATGGGCCTCGCCGTGTTGCTGAGCGCCTGCGGCTTCCAGCTGCGCGGCACCGGCACCAACCAACTGACCATCAAGGAACTGTCGGTCAGTGCCCGTAACGCCTATGGCGACACGGTCAAGCAGTTGACCCAGGTCCTCGAGCACAGCGGCGTCAAGGTCTACAGCGGCGCGCCTTACAAGCTGGTCCTGACCGACGAGCAGGAAACCCAGCGTGACGCGACCTACTCGGGCTCCGGCCGCAACGCCGAGTACGAGCTCAATACCGCGCTGTACTATGAAATCCGTGGCGACCACGACCTGCAACTGCTGACCGGCAAGCTGCAAATACAGAAGTACTACGTGCACGACGGCAACAACATCACTGCCGGCGACGCCGAGGCGGGTCAGCTGCGCAAGGAAATGCGTCGTGACCTGATTCAACAGATGGTCCTGCGCCTGCAACTGCTGACACCGGAGCAACTGGACGCCCTGCAACAGACCGCCGACAACAAGGCCAAGGCCGATGCCGACGCCCTGGAAGCCGCGCGCAAGTACGAAGCGTCGCAGCCGCAGCAATCGCCGCTGCAACTGCCTAAGCAATAAGCCTGTCGGGGCGCCCTGGGCGCCCCGCCGTTGCCCGCCTATGAAACTCGCCCCCGCCCAACTCGCCAAACACCTGCAAGGCAGCCTTGCGCCGGTCTACGTCATCAGCGGCGACGATCCGCTGCTGTGCCAGGAAGCCGCCGACGCCATTCGTGGTGCCGCTCGCCAACAGGGTTTCGACGAACGCCAGGTGTTCAGCGCCGACGCCAACTTCGACTGGGGCACGCTGCTGCAAGCCGGTGCCAGCATGTCGCTGTTCGCCGAAAAACGCCTGCTGGAACTGCGCCTGCCTTCGGGCAAGCCCGGGGACAAGGGCGCCGCGGCACTGATCGAATACTGCTCGCGTCCGGCCGAAGACACCCTGCTGCTGATCAGCCTGCCCAAGCTCGATGGCAGCGCCCAGAAGACCAAGTGGGGCAAGGCCCTGGTCGAAGGCCAGGACACCCAGTTCATCCAGATCTGGCCGGTGGACGCCGCGCAGCTGCCGCAGTGGATTCGCCAGCGCCTGTCCCAGGCCGGCCTTTCGGCCCAGCAGGACGCGGTGGAACTGATTGCCGCACGGGTCGAAGGCAACCTGCTGGCCGCTGCCCAGGAAATCGAAAAGCTCAAGCTGATGGCCGAGGGTGGACAGATCACCGTGGAAACGGTGCAGGCGGCCGTGGCCGACAGTGCTCGTTTCGATGTGTTTGGCCTGGTGGATGCGGTGCTTAACGGCGAAGCCGCCCATGCCCTGCGGATGCTCGAAGGGTTGCGCGGCGAAGGGGTCGAGCCGCCGGTGATTCTCTGGGCCCTGGCCCGGGAACTGCGGCTGCTGGCCAACCTGTCGCTGCAATACAGCCAGGGCACACCGCTGGACAAGGCCTTCAGCCAGGCCCGTCCCCCGGTCTGGGACAAACGCAAGCCGCTGATGAGCAAGGCCCTGCAACGGCACTCGGCACAACGCTGGAGCCAGCTGTTGCTGGACGCGCAACGCATCGACGCGCAGATCAAGGGCCAGGCGGCGGGCTCCCCATGGAGCAGCCTGAGTCGGCTGAGCCTGTTGATGTGTGGACAACGCCTGGCATTGCCAGCGGAATAACCGCCAGCATAGCCAAATGCCCCCACTGGACAGACAGCCACATCTGCCCGATGATTCGCACTCTTCAACACACCTCAAGAGTGCAAGTCCATGAGCAAGCCGTCCCGGCAGCGTCCCAATAAAGCCAAATCCATCATCGCCCAGCCACTGTTCCGCAGCCGTCAGGAACAACCGGCGAAGGGCAAAGGCAGCTACCGCCGCGAAGCCTTCCAGTCTAAAAGCTGGGAGGCTTCTTACTTTCTGGCGGCCTGAAAGCATAGAGCGCCATCACGACTCCACCCCCTCAAGCATGGTAAGGTCAGCACCTGATTCGCATTATCCGGACCCGCGCATGCCCTTTTGCCTTACCCTTCGTCGTCCCCTACGTCGACTGTTCGCCGCCACCAGCTTCATCCTGTTAGTTGCCTGCGCGGAAAAGCCGACCGCCGCCGATGCCGAGCCGCTGCAAACCCTCCCCGCAGCCCCGGTCACTACCCAACCACAGGTCAATGACGACCTGACTATCCAGCCTGCGCAAAGCTTCGATGAATGGATGTCCGCCTTCCGTATCGAAGCCCTGAGAGCCGGCATCACGCCCGCCATCTTCGATACCGCCTTTGCCGGTGTCACCCCGGACATGAGCGTGATCAAGGCCGACCGCAGCCAGCCGGAATTCACCCGTCCGGTCTGGGAATACCTCGACGGCGCCCTGTCCCCCGTGCGTGTGCGCAAGGGCCAGGCCCTGCTGGTACAGAACAGCGCACTGCTGGCGAGCATTGAACAACGTTATGGTGTCGACCGTGAGGCCCTGGTGGCGGTATGGGGCATGGAAAGCAATTTCGGCCAGTTCCAGGGTGACAAGTCGGTGATCCGTTCGCTGGCGACCCTGGCCTATGAAGGCCGCCGCCCGGGATTCGCCCAGGCCCAGTTGCTGGCGGCGCTGCAGATTATCCAGCATGGCGATATCCAGCCTGAGCAGATGCTCGGTTCCTGGGCCGGAGCCATGGGCCAGACCCAGTTCATCCCCACCACCTACAACAGCTACGCGGTGGACTTCGACGGTGACGGTCGCCGCGATATCTGGAACGACTCGGCCGATGCGCTGGCCTCCACCGCCAACTACCTGCAAAGCTCCGGCTGGCAGCGTGGGCAGCCGTGGGGACTGGAAGTGGTGCTGCCACAGGCCTTCGACTACGCCCAGGCCGACGGCACGATCCGCAAGACGGTGAACGAGTGGCTGCAAATGGGCATTCGCTTGCCAGCCGGCGCCGTATTGCCAAATGGCTCGGCCTCACTGTCCGCCGCCCTGCTGCTGCCGGCCGGTTATCGCGGCCCGGCGTTCCTGGTGCTGGATAACTTCCGCGCCATCCTCAAGTACAACAATTCGTCGTCCTATGGGCTGGCGGTGGGCTTGTTGTCCCAACGCTTCGGTGGTGCGGGTCTGATTCGTGGCGACTGGCCGAAGGATGACCTGCCGTTGAGCCGTTCCGAGCGGATCGAGTTGCAGACCCTGCTCAGCACCAAGGGTTATGACGCCGGCAATCCCGATGGGATTATCGGGGCGAATACCCGCAAGGCGATTCGTGGGGCCCAGCAAGTGTTGGGCTGGCCGGCGGACGGCTATCCGAATCACAAGCTGCTGGAGAGCTTGCGTAGCCGGTAGAAGCGCACTGCCCTCTCCTCTGTAGGAGCTGGCTTGCCGGCTCCTACAAGGAATGCGATCAGCCGTGAGATTGTGGATAAAACCAGGTTATTCGGCGCGCACTACATCCTGCTCCAACACCAACTGCCGCGCATCGGCATCCAACCTCACCTGCGCCCCCAGCGGCAACGTCAGGTTCGGGTCGCAATGCCCGCTGCGCCAACCCGCCAGCACCGGAATGCCCAAGGGTCCCAGTTCCTGCTTGAGCAAGCGCGCCAGCGCATCCGGGTCGACCCCGGCGAAATCCCCCACCAACACGCCCCTCAGGCCTTCCAGCTTGCCCGCCAGGCGCAGGTGTGTGAGTAACCGGTCAACCCGGTACAGCGGCTCATTGACGTCCTCGATCAGCAGGATCAAGCCATTGGTGTCGATTTCATAGGGCGTGCCCAGCGTGGAGCAGATCAACGACAGGTTGCCGCCTTGCAAGCGCCCCGAAGCGGCACCCGGAACCACGGTGGTCAGTGGAAACGCCGCGGGATGCTCGAACACGCTACCCGCGCGCACCTGCCCGGTCAGCAGGTTGAACAACGAGGACTCGGTCGGTGGCAGCTTGTCCCCGAGCAGATCCGCATTGAACAACGGTCCATGAAAGGTCATAAACCCCGCATAACGGGCAATCGCCAGGTGCAGCGCAGTGATATCGCTGTAACCGACCAAGGCTTTTGGATGTTTTTTAAGTAATTCGAAATCAATGTCGTCCAACAGACGCGGACAACCATAACCCCCGCGCAGGCAGAGAATCACATCGATTTCAGGATCGGCAAAGGCGTCGTGCAAGTCGCGCAGGCGGACTTCATCACTGCCGGCCAGGTAACCGTCCCGTTGCGAGACACCCGGAAAGATCCGCAGCTCATAACCGCGGGCCTGAACCCACGCCTGCGCCCTGAGCACGTCAAGGGCAGCAGGACCGGCAGGGGCGATCAAACCGATCACCCCGCCCTGCCGTAGCGCCGGCACCGCGCTCTGGACCTGATAGGAAGCCTGCACGGGTCGACGACGGTTCAAGGGTTACGCTCCCAGCAGTTCAGCCTTGACCAGCTTGGCCTGCTCGTCGGCATGGTAGGACGAACGCACCAACGGCCCGGAAGCCACGTTCTTGAAGCCCATCTTGTAGCCTTCCTCGGCGAACCAGGCGAAGACGTCCGGGTGCACGAAACGCTGCACCGGCAAGTGACTGCGGGACGGCTGCAGGTACTGGCCGAGGGTCAGCATGTCGATATCGTGCTCGCGCATGCGCTGCATGACTTCGATGACTTCCTCGTCGGTTTCGCCCAGGCCCAGCATCAAGCCGGACTTGGTCGGAATGTGCGGCATCATCTGCTTGAAGCGTTGCAGCAGGGTCAGCGACCACTGGTAGTCGGAACCCGGACGCGCGGCCTTGTACAGGCGTGGCACGGTTTCCAGGTTGTGGTTGAACACATCCGGCGGCTCGGCGGCGGTGATTTCCAGCGCGATGTCCATGCGCCCACGGTAGTCGGGGACCAGGGTTTCGAGCTGCACGTTCGGCGACAGCTTGCGGATCTCGCGGATGCAGTCGGCGAAGTGCTGGGCGCCGCCGTCACGCAGGTCGTCGCGGTCCACGGAAGTGATCACCACGTACTTCAGGCGCAGGTCGGCAATGGCGATGGCCAGGCTTTGCGGCTCGTTGACGTCCAGGGGCTTCGGCCGGCCGTGGCCGACGTCGCAGAACGGGCAACGACGGGTGCAGATATCACCCATGATCATGAA
This sequence comes from Pseudomonas sp. MWU12-2319, assembly GCF_023242525.1. Lineage (NCBI taxonomy): Bacteria > Pseudomonadati > Pseudomonadota > Gammaproteobacteria > Pseudomonadales > Pseudomonadaceae > Pseudomonas > Pseudomonas sp. MWU12-2319. The sequence continues at coordinate 41,603 of NZ_JALJES010000021.1, read as the reverse complement.
GGTCGCGGTACCGCCGCTGAAGCACTCGCCCAGGTTCGGGCAGGAAGCCTCTTCGCAGACGCTGTGCAGCTTGTGCTTGCGCAGCAGTTGCTTGATACGGTCGACTTCCGGCGAAACCGGGATGCGCACGCGAATCCAGTCGGGTTTCTTCGGCAGTTCGGTGGTCGGAATGATCTTCACCGGGATACGTGCGACTTTCTCGGCGCCACGCAGCTTGACGCCGGTTTCGACTTTCGCACGGGCCGGGCGCTCGGAAACGTCCAGCGCCGGGATCAGGGTTTGCACAGCGTCTTGCGCAGTAGTCATATCAATCGATTCCGCCCGTGAGGGTCGTCTGCTCAGCATAGTCGAGGTGTTTGACGAGCTGCGCGCGCAGCCGGGCACTTACCTCGGCAAATTCAATCGGTCCTGTGTGGTCGCGCAGCTGGGTCATCGCCAGCCCCGCATAACCGCAGGGGTTAATCCGTCGAAACGGCCCAAGGTCCATGTCGACATTCAGCGCCAGGCCATGGAACGAACAGCCGTTGCGAATCCGCAGGCCCAGGGAGGCGATCTTCGCCCCGTCGACATACACGCCGGGGGCGTCGGCCTTGGCCTCGGCGTTCACGCCATAGCCGGCCAACAGATCGATCAGGCAACGCTCCATCCGGCTGACCAGTTCGCGCACGCCAAAACCCAGGCGGCGAACATCCAGCAACAGATAGGCCACCAGTTGGCCGGGGCCATGATAAGTCACCTGGCCGCCGCGATCGACCTTGACCACCGGAATATCTCCCGGCAGCAGCACATGCTCGGCCTTGCCGGCCTGGCCCTGGGTGAACACCGACGGATGCTGCACCAGCCAGATTTCGTCCGGTGCGTCCGCGTTCTTGCGCCCATCGGTAAAGCGCTGCATGGCATGCCAGACCGGCTCGTAAGGGGTCTGGCCGAGCTCGCGAAAGCCCAGCACACCGCCCATCACAGCACCATGTGCACGAAGCCGGTAGCTCGCAGCTCGCTGTTGATGTCGTACAGCTGGTCCTGGCCGGTGGCCACGATATGCAGCTGGATCGTGGTGTACTTGCCGTTGGTGCTCTGGCGCTCGTCCACCCGATTATCGTTGATCGTGGCGTGTTTCTTGACGATCTCGAGGATCTTGTCCTTGTTGCCCACACCCGTGTCGCTGATGACCTTGACCGGGTAGTCGGTAACGGGGAATTCGATTTTCGGTGCTTTTACTTCAGTGTCTGTCATGACAATAACGGCCTCGTAAGCCCAGGCAACGGACATACCTCACGCCCGGGTCAGGCGCGAGGTACGCAAATCGACACTTTCTGTTAGCGGTCGACCTCAGTTGAACATGCCGTAGAAGAACATACGGATGCTGTCCCACAGGCGACGGAAGATACCACCTTCCTCGACCGCGTCCAGCGCGATCAGATCGGCGCTGTGTACCACTTTGTCGTCCAGTTTGACTTCGACTTTACCGATCACGTCACCCTTGGCAATCGGTGCGACCAGTTTCGGGTTCATGGTCATGCTGGCGGCGAGCTTCTTCAGCTGGCCTTTAGGCATGGTCATGGTCAGGTCTTCGGCCAGGCCGGCCTTGACCTGGTGGGTGGTGCCTTTCCAGACAGGTGCCTGGGCCAGTTCGGCGCCCTTCTGGTAGAAGGTCTGGGTTTCGAAGAAACGGAAACCGTAGGTCAGCAGCTTCTGGGTTTCAGAAGCACGTGCCGATTCGCTGTTGGTGCCGAACACCACGGCGATCAGGCGCTGGCCGTCACGTACCGCCGAGGCCACCATGCAGTAGCCGGCCTCTTCAGTGTGGCCGGTTTTCAGGCCGTCGACCGTTTTGTCACGCCACAGCAGCAGGTTGCGGTTAGGCTGCTTGATGCCGTTCCAGAAGAACTCTTTCTGCGAGTAGATCGCGTAGTGCACCGGGTCGAGACGAATGATCGCCCGAGCCAGGATCGCCATGTCGTGGGGCGAGGAGTAGTGATCCGGGTTCGGCAGGCCGGTCGGGTTCATGAAGTGGCTGTTGGTCATGCCCAGTTCGCCAGCCGTCTTGTTCATCATGTCGGCGAACGCGTCTTCGCTGCCGGCGATGTGCTCGGACAGCGCCACGGTGGCATCGTTGCCGGACTGGATGATGATGCCGTGCAGCAGGTCGCTGACGGTCACCTGGGAACCGACCTTGATGAACATCCGCGAGCCGCCGGTGCGCCAGGCGTTTTCGCTGACGGTCACCATATCGTTCTCGCCGATCTGCCCGCGACGGATTTCCTTGGTCGCGATGTAGGCACTCATCAGTTTGGTCAGGCTGGCCGGGGGCAGGCGCTGGTCGCCGTTGTTCTCGACCAGCACGTTGCCGCTGGCGGCATCCATGAGTACGTAGGCTTTGGCGGCCAGTTGCGGCGAGGCCGGCAGGGCCATTTCATCGGCGGCCCAGGCGGCAGGCGCAACGATCAGGGGTACAAGCAGGCACAAACGTTTGGCAAAGGTGGTGATGTTCATCCGTCTCTCGAAATCGCTAATGGAAACTTGCCCTCGCGGGCAAAAATAAATCCGGCAGTTTTCCAACTGCCCCGTGTCAGGTTGCTCGCTCCACCACCCTTTCCAGGCTTTTATTATCAAACGAACCAACAACCCAGGACCCGGCCCCTGAAAAGCAGCCTAATCCACAATTGTGCCTGTGTTACTCCGACGTCACCAGACTTGGCGAACCGAGATTGGCCAGACGTACGCTGTTCTGCACTTGCTGGACCTCACCCGGCGTGCCGATCGGCCCCATCCGTACCCGATGCAGGGTCTGCTGGTTGCGCACGATCGAGCTGACGAAGACCGGCGCTTTCACCATCGAGCTTAGCTTCGACCTCAACAGTTCGGCAGCGTCCGGGTTGGCGAAGGCGCCCACCTGGAGATACTGGCCAGAGGCTGGTGCAGAACCGTTTTTTTTTGCGTCAGCCTGTACGGGCACAACGTCGGTGGCGTGTTGCTGCGGTGGCGGCGTCCACTGCTCGATCGTCCCGGTGGACGCGGTCAGGGCTGGAACCTGGGACTGCGCCACTTGCGGTTCGTTGAGCATCAGCGGCGCCGGCCGCCCCTTCTGGGCCCACCATTCCTGCGGGTCGATTCCCTCGACCTTGACCCGCGCCGTGCCGATCTCGGCATAACCGAGCTTTTTCGCGGCGGCGTAGGACAGGTCGATGATCCGATCCGAATAGAACGGCCCACGGTCGTTGACCCGCAGGATCACGCTGCGGTTGTTGTCCAGGTTGGTCACCCGCACATAGCTGGGCAACGGCAGGGTCTTGTGCGCGGCACTCATGCCGTACAGGTCATAGACCTCGCCATTGGCGGTGTTCTGGCCATGGAACTTGGTGCCGTACCAGGACGCCGTGCCCTGGGCCACGTAGCGCTTGGAGTCGGTCAGCGGGAAATAGGTCTTGCCCAGCACCGTGTAGGGGTTGGCCTTGTACGGCCCGGTGTGCAAGGTCGGCGTGGCATCCGGGATCCGCGACACATCGACGTCCCACCACGGCGCGCCGTCTTTATGGGCACGGTTGATGTCCAGGCCCGGCTTGGCGCGGATGGTATTGGAGGAGGACGACGACTGATAGGGCGAGCGGCTGGTCGAACAACTGACCACCAGCACCGCCAACGCGGTGTAAGCCAACAGCTTCAGTGGTTTTGGAATCGGCAAAGCCTGCATTACTTGACGCCCCGTGCTTGGACCAACAGGTCAGACAGCTGATGCACGGCCATGGCGTACATTACGCTGCGGTTATAGCGCGTGATCGCATAAAAATTCTTCAGGCCCATCCAATATTCCGGGCCATTGTCGCCGTCCAGGCGAAACGCCGTCACTGGCATATCATCGCGCAACGCATCATGACTCGACCAGCCCAGCGCCCGCAACTCCCCAACGGTCTTGACCGGCTCGAGACCCGGGCTCAGGCCCTGGTCGACCTGGTCGCCGCGCACATCCGCGCGGCTGACCACCGGTTCCCCGGCGACCCAGCCGTGGCGCTTGAAATAGCTGGCCACGCTGCCGATGGCGTCGTCGGCGTTGGTCCAGATATTGATATGGCCGGTGCCGTCGAAATCCACCGCATAGGCGCGAAAACTGCTCGGCATGAACTGCGGCAGGCCCATGGCTCCGGCGTAGGAACCCTTGAGGCTCAGCGGGTCGAGCTGCTCTTCACGGGCCAGCAGGAGGAATTCACGCAACTCCTTGCGGAAAAAATCGGCCCGCGGCGGATAGTCGAAGCCCAGGGTCGACAAGGCGTCGATCACCCGGTAATTGCCGGTGTTACGGCCAAAAAAAGTTTCCACGCCGATGATCGAGACAATCACCTGGGCCGGCACGCCGTATTCCTGCTCGGCACGGGCCAGGGCCGCTTCATGCTGGCGCCAGAAATCGACGCCACGGGCCACCCGGGCCTCGGTGATAAAGATCGGCCGGTATTCCTTCCACGGCTTGACCCGTTCCGCCGGGCGGGAAATCGCGTCGAGAATGCTCTGCTTGCGCTCGACCTGACGGAACACCTCCATCAGTTGCTCACCGGCAAAGCCGTAGTCGCGGGTCATTTCCGCGACGAACTGGGCCACTTGCGGCGAACCTTCGTAGTCACCGGCCAGCGCGCCCGTTCCTGCCCCCAGACAGCCGACCAGGCCTATCCAGGGCGCACACCGAGCCGCCCAACCGCGCAATACTTGCATTGAATTGTTCACCTTGCTCAAACCTGTGCGATCCACTTGCGGTGGGTATGGATCGACATCAAAACCCCAAACGCTGACAGCAGTGTCACCAGCGAAGTTCCGCCATAGCTAATGAATGGCAACGGCACCCCCACCACCGGCAGCAGACCGCTGACCATACCGATGTTGACGAAAACATACACAAAAAACGTCATGGTCAGGCTGCCGGCCAGCAGTTTGCCGAACAGCGTCTGGGCCTGGGCGGTAATCACCAGCCCGCGCCCGATCAGCAGCAGGTAGAGCAGCAGCAAGGCGCAAATACCCACCAGGCCGAACTCTTCGCCCATCACCGCGATAATGAAATCGGTATGGCTTTCCGGCAGGAAGTCCAGGTGCGACTGGGTGCCCAGCAGCCAGCCCTTGCCGAATACACCACCGGAACCGATGGCGGCCTTGGACTGAATGATGTTCCAGCCGGTGCCCAGCGGATCGCTTTCCGGGTCGAGGAAGGTCAGGATCCGCTGTTTCTGGTAGTCGTGCATGATAAAGAACCACATGCCCACCGCCACCGGGATCGCCGCCGCCAGTACGCTGATGATCCAGCGCCAGCGCAGGCCGCCCATGAACAGCACGAACGCACCGCCGGCCAGGACCAGCAGCGAGGTGCCGAGGTCGGGCTGGCGGACGATCAGGATAAACGGCACGCCGATCAGCATCAGGCTGATGGCCACGTGCTTGAGCTGCGGCGGCAGGGTGCGCTTGGACAGGTACCAGGCGATGGTAGCCGGCATCAGGATCTTCATGAATTCCGACGGCTGGAAGCGGATCACCCCGGGAATATTGATCCAGCGCGTGGCGCCCATGGCGTTGTGCCCCATGACATCCACCACCACCAGCAGCATCACCCCCAGCACGTAGGTCAGTGGCACCCAGCGCGCCATGAAGCGCGGTTCGAGCTGGGCGATGACGAACATCGAGACCAGGCCGATGCCGAAGGAGGTGGCCTGCTTGATCAGCAGGTCCCAGCTCTTGCCGCTGGCCGAATAGAGGACGAACAGGCTGCCGGCCGCCAGGGTCAGCAGCAGGACCAGCAAGGGGCCATCAATGTGCATGCGTTGCAACAAGGTGGCCCGGCGGCGCATCACATCTTCACTGGAGAGGATGCGGTCGAAATTGGCGATCAAGGCATCACCTGCAAGGGGGTTGAGTCGGCATATTCGGGTTTGAGCTTGCCATCCGGGCCGAGCAACCAGGCGTCCATGACCTGGCGAACCACCGGCGCGGCGACGCCGGAACCGGATTCACCGTTCTCGACCATCACCGCCACGGCAATTTTCGGGTTGTTGGCCGGGGCGAAGCCGACGAACAGGGCGTGGTCGCGATGACGTTCCTGGACTTTCGAGCGGTCGTACTTCTCGCCCTGCTTGATCGCCACGACCTGGGCGGTCCCGCTCTTGCCGGCGATCAGGTACTGCGAACCGACGGCCGCCTTGCGCGCGGTGCCACGGGCACCGTGCATCACTTGCTGCATACCATGGCTGACCTTGTCCCAATCCGCCTGGTTACGCAGGACGATATCCGGCATCGGGTCTTTATCCAGCGGTTTCTGGCCTTCGATGGTCTTGGCCAGGTGCGGACGGTTCCACACGCCCTTGTTCGCCACCAACGCCGTGGCCTGGGCCAGTTGCAGGGGTGTGGCCTGCATATAGCCCTGGCCGATCCCGAGGATCAGGGTTTCGCCGGGGAACCAGGCCTGACGCCGGGTGGTGCGCTTCCATTCGCGCGAAGGCATCAGCCCCGGCGATTCCTCAAACATGTCCAGGGAGACCTTCTGGCCCAGGCCGAACTTGTTCATGTAGGTGGACAGCCGGTCGATGCCCAGCTTGTGGGCCAGGTCATAGAAGTAGGTGTCGTTGGAACGCATGATCGCCGTGTCCAGGTCCACCCAGCCATCGCCGGTGCGGTTCCAGTTGCGGTATTTGTGATCGTAGTTGGGCAGTTCGTAGTAACCGGGGTCGAAAACCCGCGTCGTAGCGTTGACCACGCCGCTGTCGAGCCCGGCAATCGCCACCGCCGGCTTGATGGTCGAACCGGGCGGATAAAGGCCGCGCAGCACCCGGTTGAACAGCGGCCGGTCGATGGAATCGCGCAACTCGGCGTAGGCCTTGAAGCCGATCCCGGTGACGAACAGGTTCGGGTCGAAACTCGGCTGACTGACCATCGCCAGCACCTCGCCGGTGGCCGGGTTCAAGGCCACCACGGCGCCACGACGGCCGCCGAGGGCCTCTTCGGCGGCCTCCTGCAGCTTGATGTCCAGACTCAGGACAATGTCCTTGCCCGGCACCGGGTCGGTGCGCTTGAGCACCCGCAGGATACGCCCGCGGGCGTTGGTCTCGACTTCCTCGTAACCCACCTGGCCATGCAGCTCGGCCTCGTAGAAACGCTCGATGCCGGTCTTGCCGATATGGTGGGTGCCGCTGTAGTTCACCGGGTCCAGGGCCTTGAGCTCCGCTTCGTTGATCCGCCCCATATAGCCCACCGAATGCGCGAAGTGCGCGCCCTGGGGATAATGGCGAACCAATTGCGCGACCACCTCGACGCCCGGCAGGCGGAACTGGTTCACGGCCACCCGGGCGATCTGCTCTTCGGTCAACTCGAACAGGATCGGCACCGGCTCGAACGGCCGCCGGCCCTGGCGCACGCGTTTTTCGAAAAGGACGCGATCTTCCGGGGTGAGCTGCAGGACCTCCACCAGCACATCCAGCACCTGGCGCCAGTCCCCCGAACGCTCACGGGTCACGCTCAGGCTGAAGCTGGGCCGGTTATCCGCCACTACAAGGCCATTACGGTCGTAGATCAGGCCACGGCTGGGCGGAATCGACTGGACATGGACGCGGTTGTTTTCCGACTTGGTCGAGTGATAGTCATACTGGATCACCTGGAGGAAATACAACCGGGCGATCAGCACGCCGATCAGCGCCACCACCACAATTGCGCCGACCACGACACGGTTACGCACCAGACGGGCGTCTTTCTCGTGGTCCTTGAGGCGAATCGGCTGGGTCATTCGGCAGGCTTATTTATGGTAAGGATGCCCGGACAGCACGGTCCAGGCGCGATACAGCTGTTCACCGATCAGGATCCGCACCAAGGGGTGCGGCAAGGTCAGCGGCGACAGCGACCAGCGCTGATCGGCCCGCGCACAGACCTCCGGCGCCAGCCCCTCGGGACCGCCGACCATGAAGTTGACCGTGCGCGAATCCAGCCGCCAGCGATCCAGCTCGACCGCCAACTGCTCGGTGCTCCACGGCTTGCCATGGACCTCCAGCGTGACGATCCGCTCGTTCGGACCGACCTTGGCCAGCATCGCTTCGCCTTCCTGACGGATAAAACGCGTCACGTCGGCGTTCTTGCCCCGGGTATTGAGCGGAATTTCCACCAGTTCCAGCGCCAGTTCGGATGGCAGACGCTTGGCATACTCGTGCCAACCCTCTTCCACCCACTTGGGCATGCGTGAACCGACAGCAATCAGGCGCAGGCGCACAACGCCACCTTATTCCTGGTCTTTGTTGAGCTTGATGAAATGCTCATGGGTGTTTTCCGGGCTGTGGTGCGCGGCGCTGGCCGAACGGCTCTGCTCGGCACCCTGCCACAAACGCTCCAGGTCATAGAACTGGCGAGCGCTGGCGGTCATCATGTGGACGATCACGTCGTCCATATCCAACAGTACCCAGTCGCTGTCGCCCTTGCCTTCTTCACCCAGCGGCTTGATGCCCAGGGCCTTGACCGCTTCGCGGACCTTGTCCAGCATCGCGCCGATCTGGCGGTTGGAGGTACCGGTGGCGATGATCATGAAGTCGGTGATGCTCTGCTTTTCACGAACGTCGATCACCAGGATGTCCTGGCCCTTGACGTCTTCCAGGGCGGCTACGGCAATCTTGACCAGCTCTTCACCCTTGAGGGGCTCACCGCTGAGGACTTTCTCCGGCAGCGGAGCACTCTTGAACGTGCCTTTGCGCTTTACTTTGTTTACGTCGTTGTTGGTCATAAAAAACTCGTTTTGCTCATATGTTCGGGCGCTTCAATACACGACTATTCGTGCTTTCAAGCGCGCCGTTTCAGTTCGACGCACGGTACAGCCCGTGCGCATCGATATAGGCCAGGACCGCGTCAGGCACCAGGTAACGTACCGACTTACCGCTGGCCAGCAGTTGACGGATCTGGGTGGCCGACACCGCGAGGGGTGTCTGCCAGACGAATGTAATATGCCCGCCAGGCCCCGGCAGGGCCTTCGGGTCGCTGACCGACCGCGCGGCCAGCAGGTTGCGCAAGGCATCCGGCGGTTCGCTGTCGGCATCCGGGCGTTGCAGCACCAGGATATGGCAATGCTGGAGCAATTCTTCCCAGCGGTGCCACGTGGGCAGGCCGCAAAATGCGTCCCAGCCCAACAACAAGAATAACTGGTCCTCAGCGGCCAGCTCGGCGCGCATCAGTTCCAGGGTGTCGATCGTGTAGGACGGCTTGTCCCGTTGCAGCTCGCGGTCGTCCACCACCAGCGGGCTGACGCCGGCCACCGCGCAATCGACCATGGCCAATCGATCAATGGCCGAGACCTGCGGTGTATCCCGATGGGGCGGCCGGGCACTGGGGGTCAGGCGCAACTCATCGAGGTCCATCAGCTCCGCGACTTCCAGGGCACTGCGCAAATGGCCGATGTGCACCGGGTCGAAGGTTCCGCCGAGCACGCCAATGCGCCGGGGCGGAACCTGGCGCGGGCTGACGACGGCTGGCGGACGTTTACTCACTCGCTCAGACCGCGGCCTGACCGCGCAACTGCCCGTCGCCGACCACGATGTACTTCTCGCAGGTCAGGCCTTCCAGCCCTACCGGGCCGCGGGCGTGCAGCTTATCAGTAGAAATGCCGATCTCGGCACCCAATCCGTATTCGAAGCCGTCGGCGAAGCAGGTCGGGGCATTGAGCATCACCGAACTGGAGTCGACTTCGGCCATGAAGGCCCGGGACTGCGCCAGGTTCTCGGTGACGATGGCGTCGGTATGGTGCGAGCCGTAGTGGTTGATGTGCTCGATGGCCGCGTCCAGCCCGTCGACCACCCGAATCGACAGGATCGGCGCCAGGTATTCGGTGCTCCAGTCTTCTTCGCTGGCGGCAATGGCCTCGATCACCGCCCGGGTCCGCTCGCAACCGCGCAGCTCGACGCCCTTGGCGCGCAGGCGCTCGGCCATGGCCGGGAGGAATTCGGCGGCGACCGCCTTATCCACCAGCAAGGTTTCCATGGCGCCGCAGATGCCATAACGGTAGGTCTTGGCGTTGAAAGCGATGTCACGGGCCTTCGCCAGGTCGGCGTGGGCGCTGACATAAACATGGCAGATGCCGTCCAGGTGCTTGATCACCGGCACCCGCGCCTCGCGGCTGACCCGCTCGATCAGGCCCTTGCCACCGCGCGGCACGATCACGTCGACGTACTCGGGCATGCTGATCAGCGCCCCGACGGCGGCGCGGTCGGTGACTTCCACCACCTGCACCACGGCCGCCGGCAGACCGGCTTCGTCCAGGCCGCGCTGGATACAGGCGGCAATGGCGCGGTTGGAATGAATGGCCTCGGAGCCGCCGCGCAGGATGGTCGCGTTACCCGACTTGAGGCACAGGCTGGCGGCATCGATGGTCACGTTCGGCCGCGACTCGTAGATGATGCCTATCACGCCCAGGGGCACGCGCATCTTGCCGACCTGGATCCCCGAAGGCCGGTAGCTCATGTCGCGGATCGCCCCCACCGGGTCCGGCAGGCTCGCCACCTGGCGCAGGCCGACGATCATGCCGTCGATGCGCTCAGGGGTCAGGGCCAGACGTTCAACCAGCGCCGGCTCCAGGCCATTGGCACGGGCGGCGGCCAGATCGAGTTCGTTGGCGGCACTCAGCTCGGCGCGGGCAGCGTCCAGCGCGGCGGCGGCGGCCAGCAGGGCGCGGTTCTTCTGCGCGGTGCTGGCACGGCCGATCACGCGGGAAGCCTCGCGGGCAGCGCGACCCAGACGGGTCATATAGTCGAGAACGGACTCAGTCATGGCTCTTAAGGGGGACTTGGCAAAGAGGAAAGCGGCCGATTATAGCTGTCGCGCCGCCTCACGGACAGCGGTGCCGGGCGGATGGTCGAAATGGAGGACAAATAGTCGCTGTTCAGACGCGATTAAGGCATAAAACGTTATGCTTGCCCCTCGATCAGCCATCCACAGTCTCGCGCCCACGATGTCCAGCCTTACCCCTGCGTCCTTGCCGAACGCCCTGCCCGACGCTTTTTTCGACCGTGATGCGCAGCTGCTCGCCCGTGAATTGCTGGGCAAAGTCGTCCGCCACAAGGTCGGCGATCTCTGGCTGGCAGCGCGGATCATCGAGACCGAAGCCTATTACCTCGAGGAAAAAGGCAGCCATGCCTCCCTCGGCTATACAGAAAAGCGTAAGGCTTTGTTTCTGGATGGCGGACATATCTATATGTATTACTCCCGTGGCGGCGATTCGCTGAACTTCAGCGCCCACGGGCCTGGCAACGCGGTGCTGATCAAATCCGCTTATCCGTGGGTCGACGAGCTCTCCGGGCCAGCCAGCCTGGCGCAGATGCTGCTGAACAATCCGGCGACCAATGGCTCCGCGCGCCCGACACAGAAGCTGTGCGCGGGGCAGACCCTGCTGTGCAAGGCCCTCGGGCTCAAGGTGCCGATGTGGGATGCCAAGCGCTTCGACCCGCAGGGACTGGTGGTCGAGGATGTCGGCACCCAGGTGACACAGATCATCCAGACCACCCGCCTGGGCATTCCGGACGGGCGTGACGAACAACTGATGTACCGCTTCGTCGATGCCAGCCATGCGCCGTATTGCACGCGCAACCCGCTGCGGCGGGGGCAGGTCGAAGGTCGCGATTACTTGCTGCATACCTGAGAACGCGCCTCCTGCAGGCACATGACCTGTAGGAGCTGGATTGCCGGCGATGGCGGCCGGACAGTCGGTGCAAGTCTTGCGGGCCTCATCGCTGGCAAGCCAGCTCCCACATGGGGAGTGCATGACTCAATGTTTTTGTTTGGCCTGAAAAAGGAAATCCTTCATGGGCCCATGGCTCGATAGCATCACCGGCTGGCTGACCGCCAACCCACAATGGCTGGGCCTGGCGATTGTCATCGTCGCCTGCCTCGAATGCCTGGCCATCGTCGGGAGCATCGTGCCAGGCACGGTCACGCTGTTCGCCATCGCCGTGCTGGCCGGCAGCGGCGCCCTGCCCCTGGGCGAAACCCTGCTGCTGGGGTTCATCGGTGGTTTGCTGGGCGATGTGATCTCCTACACCCTGGGCCGCCGTTTCCACCAGAACATCCGGCGCCTGCCCGGCCTGCGCAGTCACCCGCAGTGGATCGGCGGCGCCGAAAGCTACTTCCAGCGCTACGGCATCGCCAGCCTGCTGGTCGGACGGTTTATCGGCCCCCTGCGCCCGATGCTGCCAATGATCGCGGGCATGTGCGACATGCCGTTCCCGCGCTTTATCGGCGTCAGCCTGATCGCCGGCGCCGGCTGGTCGGTGGTCTACCTGCTGCCTGGCTGGGCCACCGGCGCGGCTATCCGCCTACCCTTGCCTGAAGGGTTCTGGTCACAGGCCGCCGTGGTCGCCCTCGGGCTCGTCGCCCTGATCGGGTTGTGCATCCATTGCAGCGTGAAGCGTCATCCCCGGACCACCCTGCTGATTTCAGGCTTGAGCCTGGCGTTGCTGGTCAGCCTGTTTATCGGCTACCCGTACCTCAAGGCCTTCGACCAGGGCCTGATGGCGCTGGTCCAGGAACATCGCGACCAGGCACTGGACGTGGCAGCGGTGATCGCCACCCGCCTCGGCGATTTCCGTATCCAGTTCATCGTCGCCGGGACTCTGACCACCCTGCTGTTTCTCGCCCGCCAATGGCGTCACGGGCTGTTTTTCGGCGCCACCCTGGCGGTGACGGCGCTGGGCAACACCGCCGCCAAATACTTCTTCGCGCGGATCCGCCCGGAAGTGCTGTCCGAGCCGATCACCAGTTTCAGCATGCCCAGCGGCCACAGTTCGGGCTCGTTCGCGTTTTTCCTGATGCTGGCGATACTGGCCGGGCGCGAACAACCGCCAAGGATGCGCATGACCTGGCTATTGCTCGGCTGCCTGCCAGCACTAGCGGTAGCGTCATCACGGGTATACCTGGGCGCACACTGGCCCACCGACGTCCTGGCCGGCGCCCTGCTCGCCATCACGGTGCTCGCCGCCAGCCTGAGTCTCAGCGAGCGTTTCATGCCGCTACCGGCCATGCCCCCCAGGGCCTGGTGGCTGATCCTGCCGGCCGCGGTGGCGATCTATGGCTTTTATGCAATGTGGCATTTGCAGCATGCAATCGGCCGATATGCCTATTGAGGCGTTTCGGGGGGATCACTTTCCACGACTTCAAGATTGATGGCATAAAACCGGCCGTCTTCGCCCTGCACGACTTCATAGGTCACGGTGTCGCCGGCCTTCAACTTCGGCCCACCGTCGGCAACGGATTTCACGTGAAAGAAAAGCTCTCGTCCGTCCACATGCGCTGTGATCACGCCTACTCCGCCCCGGGCGGAGTCGTAACGTTCTTCGCCGTGCTTATCCATGATTGCTTATCCCAAAAAGGAAGACGCACGCCGTGGCGCCGAACTGAATAAGGTTCGGTCATCCAAGGGATACTTGGACAGCTGTTTCCACGCAGCAGAACCTCAAAGTATTTGAACTTCGTCCGCTTGCAGACCCTTTTGCCCCTGGGTAGTTTTAAAGCTCACTTTCTGCCCTTCAGCGAGACTTTTAAAACCACTGCCCTGGATGGCTCTGAAATGCACAAAAACATCTGCTGCCCCATCGTCCGGCGTGATAAACCCGAACCCTTTTGCATCATTGAACCACTTGACCGTACCTTTTCTGGGCCCGGAGTGCGACGAGGGTTCCTTGTGTTCCGTATGCTCTGACATTTCAAATATTCCCAGTCACTGAATGACGAAAAGCTCGTCCGTGGACAACATTCGTCCTGCGAGCTTTCCATATTTCTGCCGTTCAATCCTGGATCCATTGCGCCTGTCGGCGCTACTGTCATTTCTGACAGGTTTTCAGATTATTTTTATATAACGGTTATTCCATGTCATTACATGGGCCCACTCAAGCAAACAACTCGCCTTGCAATTCGTCCAATAACACCTGAATCGCATCCAGGCGCTGTTGAGGATCATCCAGTTCCAACAGGTCGATCTTGTCCAGTTCGGAAAACGGCAGCAGATAGGCCAACTGATTGGCCAACGATTGCTGCCCGGTCGCTTCGGCCCCCATGTTCAGGGCCGCGACCATCGGGTGTTCGGCCAGCGCCTTGAGCAGGGCCACCAGGTCTTCGTCCTCGTCCTGCAACGGCTGCTCGGGAACCTCATCCAGCCACTCGACCTCGGCGACCGTCAGTTGATCGCGTTGCAGCTCACTGCTCAGCACGCGGAAACGCCGGCCGCCTTCGACCCGAATGCCCAGCAAGCCGTTGTCCTGCTGCTGGAAATCGCGGATCAACGCTTCACAACCGACCAGGGCAAAGCCCTCCGGCGCATCGCCGACCTCCTGCCCCTCGAGAATGCAGACCACGCCAAAACCGCTGCCCTGTTTCATGCAGCGACTGATCATGTCCAGGTACCGCGCCTCGAAAATCTGCAAATCGAGGATACAACCGGGAAACAGCACGGTGTTCAGGGGAAACAACGCCAGGCTCATAACGATTTCCTTAAACCACCAAAGTTACCGCCAACGGCAGCAAGACTGCCGTGGCCACGCCCATCAGGCTCATCGCCAGCGCCGCGAAGGCGCCGCATTCTTCACTTTCCTGCAAGGCGACCGAGGTCCCCACCGCATGGGCGGTCATGCCCAGGGCCATGCCCCGGGCTTCCGCTGCATGCACACCCAACCGCGTCAGCAACCAGGGCCCGGCAATGGCGCCGATGACCCCGGTGATCAACACGAACACCGCCGCCAGCGCCGCCACACCGCCGATCTGCTCGGCCACCAGCATGGCGATGGGTGAAGTCACCGACTTGGGCAGCAGGGTCATCAGGATCATGTGATCGGCCCCGAACAGCCAGCCCAGCAACACCCCCAGGCCTGTCGCCAGTATCCCGCCAATCACCAGCGTAGTAAAAATCGGCCAGAACAACTGCCGGATCCGCCGCAGATTCAGGTACAGCGGCACGGCCAGCGCCACCGTGGCCGGCCCCAGCAGAATACCGAGAATCTCGGTGCTCTTGCGGTACTCGGCATACTCCAGGCCACAGAGCAACAGGATGGCGACCACCAGCACCATCGAGGCCAGGACCGGTTGCAGGAACACCCAGCGGGTCTTCTCGAAACCCGCCAGCACCAGTTGATAGGCGCCAAGGGTAATACCGATGCCGAACAGCGGATGATGGATCACCGACGCCCAGGCCCCCTGCCAGTCGAAGTTCATGGTTACTCTCCGCGCCGGGCGTGGCGCTTGATCAGGGCGTTCATCAACACCCCGACAAATGCCATGGAGATCAACACCGACAACACCAGCGCACCGGCAATCGCCCAGAAGTCCGCGGCGATCTGCCTGGCATAGACCATCACGCCCACCGCCGGCGGTACCAGCAACAGCGGCAGATAACGTAACAAACTGGAGGCCGCCTCACTCAACGGCGCACTGACTTCGCCACGCACCATCAGAAACCCCAGCAGGAGCAACAGGCCGATAATCGGCCCCGGCAACACCGGCACACACAAATGATTGAGGGCGGTGCCGAGCAACTGAAACAGCACCAGCCAGGTCAGGCCGCGTAACAACATCCGAACTCTCCCCTGAAGATGCCAGCATTATAAGCACGCCCATATAGCGCCATTCACCAAAGGTAGGGTGCCTTGACCGGGCACATGTCCCATGATGATCTACAGTGGATGCCAAGGGCTGCAACCCGAGGCCCGATAACTCGATAGACCAAGGAGTGTGTCAATGCCCTATGTACCTGTAGCGCAGCTCAACGATTATGTCGGCAAGGAACTCGGACATTCCGAATGGCTCACCATCGACCAGGCGCGGATCAACCTGTTCGCCGAAGCTACCGGCGACTATCAGTTCATCCATGTCGACCCGGTCAAGGCCGCGCAAACCCCGTTCGGCAGTACCATCGCCCACGGTTTCCTGTCGCTGTCGCTGATTCCGAAACTGATGGAAGACATCTTCATCATGCCCGAAGGCCTGAAGATGGCGGTCAACTACGGCCTGGACAGCGTGCGCTTCATCCAGCCGGTGAAGGTCGACTCGCGGGTGCGTCTCAAGGTCGAACTGACCGAAGTCACCGAGAAGAAACCCGGCCAATGGCTGCTCAAGGCTACCGCTACACTGGAAATCGAAGGCCAGGAAAAACCCGCCTATATCGCTGAACCCCTGTCACTCTGCTTCGTCTGATACCCCGTACTCACGAAACAGAGTGCACTCTGTTTCGTGCAGGACACTGGACACGCCATATTGCTACGGCATACTCGGTCCCCTAATTATCCGGATCCCGTTATGCGCCCACTCGTACCCCTTGCTTTGACCCTGCTGCTCACCGCCTGCGGTGATGGCGAATCGCTATTGCCGCCGGACGCTCGTCTGCCGGACGGCGGTCGCTATCGCGGCGAAGTGATCAATGGGCTGCTGCAAGGCCAGGGTCGCATCGACTACCCCAGCGGCAGCTGGTACGCCGGCCAGTTCGACCATGGCCAGTGGCAAGGCGACGGCGAGTGGCACGGCAGCAATGGCGAGGTCTACAAGGGTCAGTTCCAGCAGGGCCTGTTCCACGGCCAGGGCACCTTGACCGTGCACGACAGCGTCTACACCGGTGGCTTCAAGCAGGGCCGGCGCGATGGCGAAGGCACGCTCAAAGAAGCCGGCATGACCTACCGCGGCGAATTCAAGGACGACCAGTACTCGGGCCTCGGCCATCTGGAACTGGAAGACGGCAGCCAATACCAGGGCGAGTTCGCCCACGGCAAGCCCAATGGCGAGGGGCAGCGCAGCGATGCCAACGGCAACCTGTTCACCGGCCACTTCGTCAACGGTCAACTGGAAGGGGTTGGCACCTTCAACAGCGCCGACGGCGACCAGTATGCCGGCGGTTTCAAGCGCAACCAGCTCAATGGCAAGGGCCGCTACGAAAATGCCGATGGCGATGTCTGGATCGGTGAATTCAAGGACGGCGTACTCAGCGGCAAGGGCCAACTGATCGGCGTCGACGGCAGCCACTATCGCGGCGAGTTCAGCGAGTGGCGCTTCAACGGCCAGGGGCATTTGACCCTGGGCGACGGCAGCGTCTATATCGGCGAATTCGCCAGCGACACCTATAACGGTCGTGGCAGCCTGACCCTGGCCGACGGCAGTGTGCAAAGCGGCACCTGGACCAACGGCCAGCGGGTCCGCGATGCCGACGGCAAGCTGCTGCCCGACCTGCTGGAGCTTGGCCTGCTGGCCCAGGGCCCGCTGCTGGACAAAGCCCTGGCCGCCGTGCCGGCCTCTACCCCGGCGATCGAACTCTACAGCCTGGTACTGGCCGGCGACGGCAAGCAAAGCGTATTCATGCGCGAGGCCGATTACGTCAACCAGATGCTCGCCACCCGCTTCGGCGCCTATGGCCAGATCAGCCTGGTGAACCATCGCGACCACCTGGGCGATCGGCCGATGGCCACCCGCGAGAACCTGCGCCGCGCCGCCCAGACCCTGGCCGAGCGCAGCGGGCCGGAAGACCTGATCTTCATCTACCTGACCAGTCATGGCACCCATGAACACGAGTTCGTGCTGGATCAGCCACGCCTGGAACTGGCCGACCTGCCGGCCGATGAACTGGCCTCGGCGCTGGCACCGCTGAAAAACCGCGACAAGGTCATCGTGATTTCCGCTTGTTACTCCGGCGGCTTCATCCCGGCGCTCAAGGATGAAAGAACCTTGATCATGACCGCGTCCCGCGAGGACCGGGTTTCCTTCGGCTGTTCCGAGGAAGCGGATTTCACCTATTTCGGTGACGCCCTGTTCGCCCAGGCGCTGAACCAGACCGACGACCTGCAGCAAGCCTTCGCCCTGGCCAAGGCCCATGTCGCCGAGCGCGAACAGGCGGATAATTTCGAGGCGTCGGAACCGCAGATCTGGGCCCCCAAGGGCGTGCTGGCACATTGGCAGGCGTTGCGTAAACAACAGGCACGAAAAGCGTTGCAAAGCGCTTCGCTAGACAGCAAGACTGCCAAGAGCAACTAAGCTGAACTGTATCAAGGGAGGTCTTTTATGTACTTGACGCCTCAGCATATCCTGCTCGCTGGAGCCACCGGCCTGACCGGTGAACATCTGCTTGACCGCCTGCTCAACGAGCCGACGGTTACCCGTGTACTGGCACCCTCGCGCCGACCGTTGGCCGAACATCCGCACCTGGAAAATCCGGTGGGCGATCCAGCGATTTTCCTGCCGCAGTTGAGTGGCCGTGTGGATCTGGCCATCTGCTGCCTGGGCACCACCATCAAGCTGGCGGGTTCCGAGGAGGCGTTTCGCGCCGTGGACCATGACATGGTCGTGGCCTTTGGCAAGCGCGCGCGGGAAATGGGCGCGCGGCACCTGATCGTGGTCAGTGCCATCGATGCCGATCCAAAATCCAAGGTGTTCTACAGCCGGGTCAAGGGCGAGATGGAGCAATCACTGCGGGCGCAGAACTGGCCGCAGTTGACCATCGCCCGGCCTTCATTGCTGCTGGGCGAGCGGGCCGAGCCGCGCCTGGCGGAACAGTTGGCGGCACCGCTGTCGAAACTGATTCCGGGGAAATATCGTGGTATCGAGGCCTGCCAGTTGGCGCGAGCGCTGTGGCGCCTGGCGCTGGAAGAGCAGGATGGGGTGCGGATTGTCGAGTCGGACGAATTGCGTCGGCTGGGCAAATAGCACCACCCTGCGTGAAGAGCAATGGAATGTATACCCTGTGGGAGCGGTGCTTGCCCGCGAAGACGGCGGTGAGGCCACTAAAAGCTTCGCGGGCAAGCACCGCTCCCACAGGTTAGGTTGTCACTCGGAGCTACAACCCGCCCGTCGCCTGATACCCCACGCCCAATACCGTCAACACCGACAGCGGCAACAACAGCGTATCCAGCAACGCACTGGCCGGCAGGTCCACCCCGGGATAGCTCGGCGCCTCAGCCCCAAAGCGGTCAAAAGCGCAACAACCACCCTGCAACGCATACAGATCCAGGCGCATCCCCGAATACACTATGGGTGCTCCGGCCTTGCCGGCGTCCAGGGTCCGCGCGGTCGCACAGCCGGCCAGTTGCAGCGCCAGCAGCAGGTACAGCAGCAGCCTACTCATCACTGCTCAAATGGTGTTCGCCCCAACGCGGCAGCATGTCCTGGGGGATATTCAACAGGTTGAGAATCCGCGCCACGACAAAATCCACCAGGTCATCGATGGTCTGCGGCTGATGATAAAAGCCCGGCGACGCCGGCAGGATGGTCACGCCCATATTCGACAGCTTGAGCATATGCTCCAGATGAATGCTCGAATACGGCGCCTCGCGCGGCACCAGGATCAACTGACGGCGCTCCTTGAGAGTGACATCCGCCGCCCGCTCGATCAGGTTGTTGCAGGCCCCCGTGGCAATCGCCGACAAAGTCCCGGTGGAACAGGGCACCACCACCATCGCCGCCGGCGCGCCGGAGCCCGAGGCCACCGGCGACATCCAGTCTTCCTTGCCATACACCCGGATCTGTCCGGCCGCCGCGCCGGTATATTCCGTGAGGAAAGCCTGCATCATCTGCGGCTTGGCCGGCAGCGCCACATCGGTCTCCGTGGCCATGACCAACTGCGCGGCCTTGGAGATCAGAAAATGCACCTCGCGGTCCTCGCGCACCAGGCAGTCGAGCAGGCGCAGGCCATAGGGCGCGCCGGAAGCGCCGGTCATCGCCAAAGTGATGCGTTCCGGTCCGTTGTTCATTGCAGCGCCTCGGCCAGTTTGCCGTGCAGGCCGCCGAAGCCGCCGTTGCTCATGATCACCACGTGGGTGCCGGGTTTGGCCTGGCTTTTCACCCGTTCGATAATGCCTTCCAGGGAATCGCTGACGATGGACGGCACCGAGCACAGCGCCGCGGTGGCACCCAGGTCCCAACCGAGATTGGCCGGCGCATACCAGATCACCTGATCGGCCTGGACCACGCTGTCCGGCAAACCATCACGGTGGGCACCGAGCTTCATCGAGTTGGAGCGCGGCTCGATAATGGAGATCAAGGGCGCGTCGCCGATTTTCTTGCGCAGGCCATCCAGGGTCGTGGCGATCGCCGTCGGGTGATGAGCGAAATCGTCATAGATCGTCACGCCGTGGACTTCGGCAACCTTTTCCATCCGCCGCTTTACGCTCTTGAACGCGCTGAGGGCGGCAATGCCCATGGCCGGCACCACACCGACATGCCGCGCCGCCGCCAGGGTGGCCAGGGCATTGGCAACGTTGTGCTGGCCGGTGAGGTCCCACTCGACCGTGCCTTGGGTCACGCCTTCGAACATCACCTCAAAGCGCGAACCGTCTTCGCTGAGTAGCCTGACCTGCCACTGGCCGCCAGCGCCGGTGGTCTGCACCGGGGTCCAGCAGCCCATATCGATGACGCGCTGCAAGGCCGGCTCGGTGGTCGGGTGAATCACCAGGCCTTCGCTCGGAATGGTCCGCACCAGATGGTGGAACTGCCGCTCGATCGCCGCCAGATCCGGGAAAATATCCGCGTGATCGAACTCCAGGTTGTTCAGGATCGCAGTGCGCGGGCGGTAATGGACGAACTTGGAGCGCTTGTCGAAAAAGGCGCTGTCGTACTCGTCGGCTTCGATCACGAAGAATGGCGTGCTGCCCAGGCGGGCCGACACCGAGAAATTCTGCGGCACGCCGCCGATCAGGAAACCCGGGCTCATGCCGGCGTGTTCCAGCACCCAGGCGAGCATGCTGCTGGTGGTGGTCTTGCCGTGGGTGCCGGCCACGGCCAGGACCCAGCGGCCTTGCAGCACATGGTCCGCCAGCCACTGCGGGCCGGACACATAGGGCAGGCCCTTGTTCAAGACGTATTCGACCGCCGGATTGCCACGGGACATGGCATTGCCGATCACCACCAGGTCCGGGGCCGGATCGAGTTGTGCCGGATCGTAGCCCTGGGTCAGTTCAATGCCCTGGGCCTGGAGCTGGGTGCTCATCGGCGGATAGACGTTGGCATCGGAACCGGTGACGTGATGGCCCAGTTCCTTGGCCAACACGGCCATCGAACCCATGAACGTACCGCAGATACCCAGAATATGAATGTGCATAGTCGACCTCGTAAAACCTGGCCGCAGGTTAGCCCAGGGTACGGAAATTCGCACGTGGTGTTTTGGCTGGCCGACCGGCACACATCATCCCCTCGGGGCCCCGAGTGATCACGGAAAAAATCAGATCCATCCCACAAACTTCGTAATATGTCTGCCGTGACAATCTATTGATAATAATGTCTCGTTTTGACCTGACGCTTGGACTCAAATGATGAAAAACACTTCCTCCGCACTCAACATCATGCCCGGTTCCGGCCCCCGGAAAAAATTGTCCGCCGGACAGCGAAAATTCAACACCCTGATCAAGAAAATCGAAAACCAGCGCGAGGTGCTTCAGGCTTGGGAAACAGCCATGCCCCTCTATCTGGAGCGCTGGAACAATGATTTCAAACCACTGCTCGATGAGTTCCATCAAGGTAACATCGAGCTGCTGCATATTCTGGACGAGGCCAGTACCCGGGTAAAACTGTCGAAAACCGATCGCCAGACCCTGAGCACCGAAATCCGCGAATTGGCTTCATCCTCGATGGATGGAGAGAACGACGAAGCCCTGAAGGCGCTGTACAACAAGCACAGCCATGGCGACTTCGATGAGATGTCCCGCGAGGAGGATGAGTTTCTCAAACAAGGGCTGCATGAAATTTTCGGTATAGAACTGGGCGACGATGTCGATTTGCGCGACGAAGAGGCGGTCGCCCAAAAAGTCCAGGAGCATTGGCAGGCCGAGCAGGCCGCTCAACAGCAAAAACCAGGCAAGAAAAGCGCGCAACAGCTACGCGAGGAAAAGACCGCTGACGAAGCCAGCCAATCGGTACGTGAAGTCTATCGCAAACTGGCCAGCGCCCTTCACCCAGACCGCGAAATCGACCCGACCGAACGCGAACGCAAGACCGCGCTGATGCAGCGCGTCAACCTGGCCTACGCCGAGCGCAATCTGTTGGAGTTGCTGCAATTGCAACTGGAAATCGAGCAGATCGACGCCGCTAATATCAACGCACTGCCCAGTGCCCGACTCAAGCATTACAATCAGGTACTGACGGAACAACTGAACGAGCTGGAGTTGGAAGTCCGTGCAATGGAATGGGCGTTCAAGGAACAGTTCAGTATCGAACCGTATGACAATGTCACCCCCAAGAACATGCACCGCAAGTATCAGATACAGTTCAATCGACTCCTTCTCGACACTCAGTCCCTGGAAAGTCTGTGCGAAGCAATCAAGGACCCCAAAACCTTGAAAGCCTGGCTCAAGGAACAGAGGGCCTACCAGATGGCCAGGGAGCAGGACGATGATTTCTTCGGGGACGATCTTCCTGACTTTCTGTTTCGCTGAGGCGCGGTCCTAACGCACAATCCCATGCTTGCGCAACTTGCGATACAGGGTGTTGCGACTGACCCCCAGTTGCTCGGCCGTGTGGGTCATGTGCCAGCGCTGCTGTTCCAGAGCGCTCTGCAAAGCCAGGCGCTCGGCGTCTTCGAGGAGATGTCCGGACGGCGTGTCAATCGCCATCGCGCCCAAGCTCGGTCGCGCCTGTCGGATCAGCACCGGCAGGTCCTCAAGACCGATCCGGCCGTCCTCGCACAACGCCGCCAGCGTGCGCAACACCGTACGCATCTGCCGCACATTGCCCGGCCATTCGAACGCCAGCAGCGCCTGACGCGCGGCAGCGTCGATCAGTACGGCCTGCTCACCGGCCTCCTCCGCCAGCAGGAAATCCAGCAATTGCGACTTGTCGCTGCGCTCACGTAACGCCGGCAAGCCGACTTCCAGCCCATTGAGCCGGTAGTACAAATCCTCGCGGAAACTGCCATCGCCGACCCGCTCCATCAGGTTACGGTGCGTGGCGCTGATAATCCGCACATTGACCGCCTCCGGCTCGCCGCCGATGGGCACCACCTGGCGATCCTCCAGCACCCGCAGCAAGCGGGTCTGCAAGGCCAATGGCATATCGCCAATCTCATCGAGAAACAGCGTGCCACCATCGGCCTGCTGCAGCTTGCCGCGCATGCCCTCCTTGCGCGCGCCGGTAAAACTGCCGCCGCGATAACCGAACAGTTCACTTTCGATCAGACTCTCGGGAATCGCCGCGCAGTTGAGGGCGACAAAGGCTTTCTCGGCACGCTGGCTGGCCTGGTGCACCGCCTTGGCGAAGGCCTCCTTGCCCGAACCGGTTTCGCCATTGATCAGCAAGGGCACATCGCGCTCGAAGACCCGTAGCGCCCGACGAAAATCCGTCTGCAAGGCCGGATCGCCCAGGCAGATGTTGGACGGCTTCGGCCGCTCCAGTGGTGCCGGCGTCGGCGCCAGCACCTTGGGCACGCTGCGTGGCTGACCGCGCAACACCGCGAACAGGGCACGGCCGTCACGGGTACGCAGTGGCCAACTGGCACTGGCCTGGGCACTGGCACGACCAAGCAGTTCATCCAGCGAGCAATCGAAGAACGCCTCCACCGGCTGGCCCAACAAACCGCTGCGCCCCTGCCCCAGCAGGTTCAGGGCACTCTGGTTGACGGCACTGATCCGACCTTCGCCGTCGAACGCCAACAATCCTTCACTGAACAGCCCCACCGACTCGGCCTGCAAATGAAAACGCAGCAGCCAATGGTTGTCGTAATGCCGGAGGAAATAGCAGCTCTCGATCATCTTCGCCGAAAGATTGACCAGCGCCATGGTGTGGAACTGGCTCTGGCGCGACACCTCCGGACGGGCCGAGGACACGTCAAGCACCGCCATCAATTCGCCATGAGGATCGAAGACCGGGCTGGCGGAACAGGTCAGGCCGGTGTGGCGGCCACGGAAATGTTCGTCCTGATGAATGGTCAGGGACTGGCGCTCCACCAGGCAGGTGCCGATGCCGTTGGTGCCTTCGCAGGCCTCGCTCCAGTCGGCGCCGAGCCAGAGGCCGGCGCGCTCGAATATCTTGCGTTCGGCGGGGGCAGTGACGCAATTGAGGATCACCCCGCGGGCGTCGGTGAGCAGCACCGCGTGGCCGGCACCGGAGAGTTGCTGGTGCAGACTGGTCATTTCATTACCGGCAATCTGCAGGACCTGACGCAGGTGCTCGCGGCTTTCCAGCAGTCGACCGTGTTCAAGCACAGTGGGTGCGATGCTCAGCGAGGGGTCGAGGTGATAGTCCTCCAGGCAGCGCAGCCAGGAGCGGGCGATGGACGGATCACTGCCGGGACCGCCCGGGTGGGCCTTGCCCTGGGTCACGGTCAGCACCTGCTGGGCATGGCGACTCAGATGGTTGTTCTGCATTTCTTATTATTCTCCCCACCCCTGTAGGAGCGAGCTTGCTCGCAATGATGGTCCAACCACTGAGGGTGTCAGGGCGCCCGCGTCATCGTTGACGTCCATCGCGAGCAAGCTCGCTCCTACAGGGGTGTTCAGCCGTTGATGCACGTTCGTCTGGATGCCCAGCATCCTCCAGCACCGCGAGCAATGCAATCACCCCGCGACCGCCGAGTCACAGGCTGTGCCAATCACGGTACAAACTGTCACCCTGGCTGTGTCATCCCTGTTGCAACACCCCCGCCATCTGTCACCGGAGACACCCGGCAAGCGCTCTGGAACCCGGACCTCGACGCACTGGCCCGACCTTTGCTCTACGCTTATGAAGCGCTCAAGCGCGTACTCCCTTATAAGCACAATAGCCAAGGAGACACACACCATGCGTTACGCCCACCCTGGTACTGCCGGCGCCATCGTTACGTTCAAGTCCAAGTACGGCAACTACATCAATGGCGAATTCGTCGCGCCTGTCGACGGCCAGTATTTCACCAACACCTCCCCGGTCAATGGCAAGGCCATTGCCGAATTCCCCCGTTCCAACGCCAAGGATATCGACAAGGCCCTCGACGCCGCCCATGCCGCCGCCGATGCCTGGGGCGCCACCTCGGTCCAGGCGCGCTCGCTGGCCCTGCTGAAAATCGCCGACCGTATCGAACAGAACCTCGAACTGCTGGCCATCACCGAAAGCTGGGACAACGGCAAGGCCGTGCGCGAAACCCTCAACGCCGACATCCCTCTGGCCGCTGACCATTTCCGTTATTTCGCCGGTTGCCTGCGGGCCCAGGAAGGCAGCGCCGCGGAAATCGACGGCAACACCGTGGCCTATCACATCCACGAACCCCTGGGTGTGGTCGGGCAGATCATCCCGTGGAACTTCCCGATCCTGATGGCCGCCTGGAAACTCGCTCCGGCCCTGGCCGCCGGCAACTGCGTGGTACTCAAGCCGGCCGAGCAGACCCCGCTGGGCATCACCGTGCTGATGGAACTGATCGGCGACCTGCTGCCACCTGGCGTGCTGAACGTGGTGCAAGGGTTCGGCAAAGAAGCCGGCGAAGCCCTGGCCACCAGCAAGCGCATCGCCAAGATCGCCTTTACCGGCTCGACTCCGGTCGGCTCGCACATCATGAAATGCGCGGCCGAGAACATCATCCCGTCCACCGTGGAGCTGGGCGGCAAGTCGCCGAACATCTTCTTCGCCGACATCATGAAAGCCGAGCCGAGCTTTATCGAAAAGGCCGCCGAAGGCCTGGTCCTGGCCTTCTTCAACCAGGGCGAAGTCTGTACCTGCCCATCCCGCGCCCTGATTGAAGAGTCGATCTACGACGAGTTCATGCAAGTGGTGATGAAGAAAGTCGAGCAGATCAAACGTGGCGACCCGCTGGACACCGACACCATGGTCGGCGCCCAGGCTTCCGAGCAGCAGTTCGACAAGATCCTCTCCTACCTGGAAATCGCCAAGCAGGAAGGCGCGCAGTTGCTGACCGGCGGCCAGGTGCAGAAGCTCGAAGGGGATCTGGCCACCGGCTATTACATCCAACCGACCCTGCTCAAGGGCACCA
Organism: Pseudomonas sp. MWU12-2319; assembly: GCF_023242525.1. NCBI lineage: Bacteria > Pseudomonadati > Pseudomonadota > Gammaproteobacteria > Pseudomonadales > Pseudomonadaceae > Pseudomonas > Pseudomonas sp. MWU12-2319. The sequence goes on along the minus strand of NZ_JALJES010000021.1, from coordinate 15,709 downwards.
ACAAGATGCGCGTGTTCCAGGAAGAAATCTTTGGCCCGGTGGTGAGCATCACCACCTTCAAGGACGAAGCCGAGGCCCTGGCGATTGCCAACGACACCGAGTTCGGTCTCGGTGCGGGCCTGTGGACCCGTGATATCAACCGCGCCTACCGCGTGGGCCGGGCGATCAAGGCCGGTCGCGTCTGGACCAACTGCTACCACCTGTACCCGGCGCATGCGGCGTTCGGCGGCTACAAGAAGTCCGGCGTGGGTCGCGAAACCCACAAAATGATGCTCGATCATTACCAGCAGACCAAGAACCTGCTGGTGAGCTATGACATCAATCCACTTGGGTTCTTCTAAACCCTGAGGCCGCCTTCGCGGGCAAGCCAGGCTCCTACAGGTTTCGTGTTGTACGCCCTCTCGGGTACGACACTACATTGTAGGAGCAGGGCTTGTCGGGGCGCCGAACCGCCGCGAAGAGGCCGTCACTGACACCCTGAAAATAACGCCTGGCCGCTCTGGCACGGGCTTTGCGTGCACGCTGTACCGAAAATCGATACCCGCAAGTCCAACACCCAAACAATAAAAATGACAAGCGAGGACTTATGACAACCCAAACCGAACTCAAACCCACCCTCGGCACCCTGCACCTCTGGGGCATCGCCGTGGGCCTGGTGATCTCCGGCGAATACTTCGGCTGGAGCTATGGCTGGGGGACCGCCGGCACCATGGGCTTCCTCGTCACCACCCTGCTGGTGGCGACCATGTACACCTGCTTCATCTTCAGCTTCACCGAACTGACCACCGCGATTCCCCATGCCGGCGGGCCTTTTGCCTATAGCCGCCGGGCCTTTGGCGAACGCGGTGGCCTGATCGCGGGGATCGCCACCCTGATCGAGTTCGTCTTCGCCCCGCCGGCCATCGCCATGGCCATCGGCGCCTACCTCAACGTTCAGTACCCGGACCTCGACCCACGTCTCGCCGCCGTCGGCGCCTATGTGGTGTTCATGGGCCTGAATATCCTCGGCGTCAGCATCGCCGCCACCTTCGAACTGGTGGTGACGGTGCTCGCGGTGGCCGAGTTGCTGGTGTTCATGGGCGTGGTCGCGCCGGGCTTCAGCTTCAGCAATTTCGTGCTCAACGGCTGGTCCGGCTCAACCAACTTCAGCATCGACTCGATCCCCGGCATCTTCGCCGCGATCCCCTTTGCGATCTGGTTCTTCCTCGCCATCGAAGGCGCGGCCATGGCCGCCGAAGAGGCCAAGGACCCCAAGCGCACCATTCCCAAGGCCTATGTCGGCGGCATTCTGACCCTGGTGTTCCTGGCCCTCGGCGTGATGGTGATGGCCGGCGGCGTCGGCGACTGGCGCCAGCTGTCGAACATCAACGACCCGTTGCCCCAGGCAATGAAAGCCGTGGTCGGCAATAACTCCAGCTGGATGCATATGCTGGTGTGGATCGGCCTGTTCGGCCTGGTGGCCAGCTTCCACGGGATCATCCTCGGTTACTCACGGCAGTTCTTCGCCCTGGCCCGGGCCGGTTACCTGCCACGCTCGCTGGCCAAGCTGTCGCGCTTCCAGACCCCGCACCGGGCCATCCTGGCCGGCGGTGTGATCGGCATCGCGGCGATCTACAGCGACGGGCTGGTCAACCTGCAAGGCATGAGTCTGACGGCCGCGATGATCACCATGTCAGTATTCGGTGCCATTGTGATGTACATCATCAGTATGCTGAGCCTGTTCAAGCTGCGTAAAACCGAGCCGAACCTGGAGCGCAGCTTCCGCGCGCCGGGCTACCCGATCATCCCGGGTATCGCGCTGGTCCTGGCGGTGGTGTGCCTGATCGCGATGGCCTGGTTCAACACCCTGATCGGCCTGATTTTCCTCGGTTTCATGGCGGTGGGCTTCATCTACTTCCAGCTGACCGCCAGCCAGCGCTCGGACGCACCGGCGGACGCTATGCTCACAGGTAACTGATTGCACCAGCACGGGGCGCCCTGCGCCCCGGCGCTGTACATATGAACACCGCTGAACTGTAGGAGCCGGCTTGCTGGCGATGAGGCCAGCAAGACATGCATCGCCTGGTCGGCCGCCATCGCCAGCAAGCCGGCTCCTACAAGGAAGGGTTATCGTTAAAGTTCAGGAGGACACCGCCCCATGGCCACATTCGCCCATTCCGTCGGCGCCCAGACCTACCGCTTCGACAGCCTCAAGGATGTCATGGCCAAGGCCAGCCCCGCCCGCTCCGGTGATTTCCTGGCCGGGGTCGCCGCCCTCAATGACGGCGAACGGGTCGCGGCCCAGATGGCCCTGGCCAATATTCCCCTCAAGCATTTCCTCGAGGAAATGCTGATCCCCTACGAATCCGATGAAGTCACCCGGCTGATCGTCGACACCCACGATAAACAGGCCTTCGCCGTCGTCAGCCACCTGACCGTCGGCGGCCTGCGCGACTGGCTGCTCAGCGACGCCGCCGACGAACAGAGCCTGCGCGCCCTGGCCCCGGGCCTGACCCCGGAAATGGCCGCCGCCGTGTCGAAGATCATGCGTGTGCAGGACCTGATACTCGTCGCCCAGAAGATCCGCGTGGTGACGAAATTCCGCGGCACCCTGGGCCTGCGCGGTCGCTTGTCGACCCGCCTGCAACCCAACCACCCCACTGACGACCCGGCCGGCATTGCCGCCAGCGTCCTCGACGGCCTGCTCTACGGCAACGGCGACGCGATGATCGGCATCAACCCGGCCACCGACAGCCTGAGCTCGATCTGCGACCTGCTGAACATGCTCGACGCGGTCATCAAGCGCTACGAAATCCCCACCCAGGCCTGCGTGCTGACCCACGTCACCACCTCCATCGAGGCGATCAACCGTGGCGTGCCCCTGGACCTGGTGTTCCAGTCGATTGCCGGCACCGAAGCGGCCAACGCCAGTTTCGGCATCAGCCTGAGCGTCCTGCAGGAAGGCTACGACGCCGGCCTGAGCCTGAATCGCGGCACCCTCGGGCAAAACCTGATGTATTTCGAAACCGGCCAGGGCAGCGCGCTGTCGGCCAACGCCCACTTCGGCGTCGACCAGCAGACCTGCGAAACCCGCGCCTATGCCGTGGCCCGACACTTCAAACCCTTCCTGGTCAACACCGTGGTCGGTTTTATCGGCCCGGAATACCTCTACAACGGCAAGCAGATCATCCGCGCCGGCCTCGAAGACCACTTCTGCGGCAAGCTGCTGGGCGTGCCCATGGGCTGCGACATCTGCTATACCAACCACGCCGAAGCCGACCAGGACGACATGGACACCCTGCTGACCCTGCTGGGGGTGGCCGGGATCAATTTCATCATGGGTATTCCCGGCTCCGACGACATCATGCTCAACTACCAGACCACCTCGTTCCACGACGCCTTGTATGCCCGCCAGACCCTGGGCCTCAAGCCCGCGCCGGAGTTCGAACAGTGGCTGGCGAAGATGGGCATCTTTACCCAGGCCGACGGCAAGGTGCACTTTGGCAACAGCCTGCCCCCGGCGTTTCGCCAGGCACTGGCGCAGCTTGGATGAACGACATGGCCAACGAGATCGACAACGACAACCCCTGGCTGCAACTGCGTCGCCTGACCCCGGCGCGTATTGCCCTGGGACGTACCGGCACCAGCCTGCCCACCCGCGCACAACTGGATTTCCAGTTCGCCCACGCCCAGGCCCGCGACGCCGTGCACCTGCCGTTCGACCACGCCGGCTTGAGCGCCCAACTCGCCGAGCGTGGGCGGGAAACACTGCTGCTGCACAGTGCTGCCGACGACCGCCACAGCTACCTGCAACGCCCGGATCTGGGTCGCAAGCTCAACAGCGCGTCGGCCCAACAGCTACGCGAGCATGCCCTGGCCCATCCCGGCGGTATCGACCTGGCCATTGTCGTGGCCGACGGTCTCTCGGCGCTGGCGGTGCATCGGCATACCCTGCCCTTCCTCAACCGCCTGGAGGAGCAGATCCAGGCCGAAGGCTGGTCGACGTCGCCAGTGATCCTGGTGGAACAGGGACGAGTCGCGGTGGCTGACGAAATCGGCGAATTGCTCGGTGCGAAAATGACCGTGATCCTGATCGGCGAACGCCCCGGTCTGAGTTCGCCGGACAGCCTGGGTTTGTATTTCACCTATAATCCAAAAGTCGGCCTGACCGACGCCTACCGCAACTGCATCTCCAACGTGCGTCTGGAGGGCATGAGTTACGGCATGGCCGCGCACAAACTGCTGTACCTGATGAAAGAAGCCTGCCGCCGACAATTATCGGGGGTCAATCTCAAGGACGAGGCTCAAGTGCAAACGCTGGAGAGTGATTCGGATGTCCATTCAAACGGCAACTTCCTACTGGGCCCGCCCCAAGACTGACCGTCATCCGGATTGCGCTTTTCCCGCGCTTTGGGCAGCATCGACGCTGCGGCTGCCCGAGTGAACCGTTTGCCGTCATATCTACGAAGTTGAGGCCTGATCTATGCGGATTACTCAAGCGACCCTGGAACACCTGGACCTGCTGACGCCCCTGTTCGTCAAATACCGTGAATTCTACGGTGCACTGCCCTTCCCTGATTCGTCCCGTAGCTTCCTGGAAAAACGCCTGCGCCGCAAAGAGTCGGTGATTTACCTGGCGTTGGCCGACGATGACGACAAAAAGGTGCTCGGTTTCTGCCAGCTGTACCCAAGCTTTTCTTCGCTCTCACTCAAGCGCGTGTGGATCCTCAACGATATCTACGTCGCCGAGGACGCCCGTCGCCAGCTGGTGGCCGACAACCTGATGCGCACGGCGAAGAAAATGGCCCGTGACACCCACGCCGTTCGTCTGCGCGTGTCCACCAGCAGCAACAACCTGGTGGCGCAGAAAACCTACGAATCCATTGGTTTTCGCGAAGACAGCGAATTCAAGAACTACGTGTTGCCGATCGACGAAAAGTGATCATCACACGCGCTCTGTAGGAGCTGGCTTGCCAGCGATAGCGGTAGTGAATACCACATCGCCATCACTGGCAGTCGAGCGTCGACCGACGCTCTCACGGACCCGTGCATAATCTTCGCCCGACATCCCCCGCTACAAACTCAGCAGGCAGAAATCTCCCCAACTCTTATAATCCCGCTTTCCCACGGAATGTACGAAAAAACTACATTCCTTGTAGTTAACTACGCCTATCTATTTTCCTTGCACGGGTCCGCCGAGTCGGACCGTCCACACAGGTGCCACCCATGGATTTCAACCCGATCGACATAGTCCTGCATCTCGATGTCTACCTCGACATGCTGGTGAACAACTACGGGCTCTGGATCTACGCCATCCTGTTCCTGGTGATCTTCTGCGAAACCGGCCTGGTGGTGATGCCGTTCCTGCCGGGCGATTCGCTGCTGTTCATCGCCGGCGCGGTGGCCGCGGGCGGTGGCATGGACCCGGTACTGCTGGCCGGCCTGCTGATGCTGGCGGCGATTCTCGGCGACAGCACCAACTACATCATCGGCCGAACGGCGGGCGAGAAGCTCTTCAGCAACCCGAACTCGAAGATCTTCCGCCGCGACTATCTGCAGAAGACCCACGACTTCTATGATCGCCATGGCGGCAAGACCGTGACCCTGGCGCGCTTCCTGCCGATCCTGCGGACCTTCGCACCGTTCGTCGCCGGCGTTGGCAAAATGCCTTACCCGCGTTTCTTCATGTTCAGCATCCTCGGCACCATTTTCTGGGTCGGCGGCCTGGTCACCCTGGGTTATTTCTTCGGCAACGTACCGTTCATCAAGAAAAACCTGTCGCTGCTGGTCGTTGGCATCATCCTGCTGTCGCTGCTGCCGATGATCATCGGCGTGGTCCGCAGCCGCTTCGGCAACGCCGCGTCCAAAGCCGGCACCCACTGATCCCGTGTGGTCGCTGAGTGCCTGGCGTCGCCGGCGAACCCTGGCCCGCCACCCCGTTGCCGATGAAACCTGGCAACGGGTCCGCGAACACCTGAGCTTCCTCGACGGCCTGAGCGATGCCGAGGATCGCTGGCTGCGAGAACACAGCGTGCTGTTCCTCGACGACAAGCACCTGAGCGCCTTGCCGGGCGTCGAGCTGAACCAGGAACGCCGCCTGCTGCTGGCGGCCCAGGCACAACTGCCCCTGTTGCACCTGGGGGACTTGAACTGGTACCAGGGCTTCCATGAAATCGTCCTCTACCCGGACGACTTCCTCAGCCCCCAGCGCCATCGTGACGCCAGCGGCGTGGAGCACGAATGGGATGCCGAGCACAGCGGCGAAGCCTGGCAACAGGGCCCGATCATCCTGGCGTGGCCCGGCGTACAGGCCAGCGGCGGCTGGGAAGGCTACAACCTGGTGATCCACGAACTGGCGCACAAGCTCGATATGCTCAGCGGCAGCGCCAACGGCCTGCCACCGTTGCACGGCGACATGCGCGTAGGCGAATGGGCCAAGGTCATGCAACACGCCTACGACGACCTCAATCGCCAACTGGACCGCAACCCCGACGCCGATACCGCGATTGATCCTTATGCCGCGGAAAACCCGGCGGAATTCTTCGCGGTGACCAGCGAATATTTCTTCAGTGCCCCGGATATCCTGGCCACGGCCTACCCGCAGGTGTACGAGCAATTGCGCGCGTTCTACCGCCAGGACCCGCTGGCGCGGCTGCAGCATCTGCAAGCCCACGACCCACGCTACCAGCCCGAAGCACAAGGCCCGAGCGCCACTCCCCGCCTCTAGGAGCCGGCTTGCCGGCGATAGCGGTCGTCGGCACACCACAGGACTTCAGGACCTCACACTACCCAGCAGCCCCCGACCAAGGTGGTATTCCACACGTCCCGCCGCCCGTGGCATCGGCCCCGGAATATGCCTATAATCCCCGCCACTTTTTGGTCAAACCGGCCAAGTTTTCTGATCAACCAACGGGGGCATCGCCCAATGAGCTACAGCAAGATTCCGGCTGGCAAAGACCTGCCGAACGACATCTACGTCGCGATCGAGATTCCGGCCAACCACGCGCCGATCAAATACGAAATCGACAAAGACAGCGATTGCCTGTTCGTTGACCGTTTCATGGCCACCCCGATGTTCTACCCGGCCAACTACGGTTTCATCCCCAATACCCTGGCTGACGACGGCGACCCCCTCGACGTGCTGGTCGTGACCCCGTACCCGGTCACCCCAGGCTCGGTCATCCGTGCCCGTCCGGTCGGCATCCTGCACATGACCGACGACGGCGGCGGCGACGCCAAGGTCCTCGCGGTCCCACACGACAAACTGTCCCAGCTGTACGTCGACGTGAAGGAATACACCGACCTGCCACCACTGCTGCTGGAGCAGATCAAGCACTTCTTCGAGAACTACAAGGATCTCGAAAAAGGCAAGTGGGTGAAGATCGAAGGCTGGGGCGATGCCGAAGCCGCCCGCGCCGAAATCATGAAGTCGGTCGCCGCTTACAAGGGCTGATCCGCCGCGCCCTGGCGCGAACTGAAAAACCCCGGCTTGCCGGGGTTTTTTTGTGCCTGTTTACCAATAAACAAACAAGAGTTTTAATGAATAAACACAACGACTCAGGTTCAGCTATTTGAGTGTAGGAATTCTGAACAAACCCAATCAGCTCGTGTGCTGACCAGGGCGATTTTTGAACACCTCGTTTATTTAAACAGGTGTAGCACGCCAGTAAACTCCGTGTTCATGAATACATCAGGCGATCGCTTAAGGGCCCTCCTGCGGGAGTGCCACCTATCTGCTTCGGACTTCGCTGCCAACCGGCAAGTGACGCCGCAGCACGTCAACAACTGGTTCAAGCGCGGCATTCCCATGGCGCGACTGGACGAGATAGCCGAGCTGTTGTGCGTCAATAGCCGCTGGCTGCGCAACGGCGACGGACCCAAGCACCCCGGCAGCTCGAGCAATGAGGCGCAGGATGAAGAAGCGCAGCCTCTCCATGGCAAGGAGCCCTACTCGGCCCGTGACGAGCTGGCAGCAACCGAGCGCAACGATGTGCAAGTGCCGCTGTACAAGGAGACGCCAACGGCCCCCGGATCAAGCCTGACCCAGGTTGCGATCATCCCTGGGCGCAAGGTACGCCTGCCCTATCGCATCCTGCAGGCCATGGGTGTCGAGCCGGACCAGGCCATCTGCGCGCCCATGACCGGCAACAGCATGGCGGAAAAGATCCAGGACGGCTCCACCATTGCCATCGACCGCAGCCTGACCCAGGTGGTGGACGGCGAAATCTACGCGCTGGAGCACGACGGCATGCTGCGGGTGAAGTATGTCTATCGCCTGCCGGCGGGGGCCTTGCGGCTGCGCAGCCATAACAGCGCCGAGTACCCGGACGAAGTGTTCACGGCGGAACAGATCGACGAGCAGAACATCCGGGTACTGGGTTGGGTGTTCTGGTGGTCGACATTGAACAAGCGACGGCCGCCGGTGCCCTCAAAATAGGGGACAAGACATCTCTTGTCTGAAAACGACAGCTCTGGCGTGTGGTTTTCGCTGGGAATCTGTCGTAAATGCCGGTATCCTGCGCGGCACATTTGGGCAGCGTCCTGCTTCCAGCAGGCCACATTGCCCACGACACGGCGCAAGACAACTGCGTGGTGTCCCACAACCAGATTTGCTCTGGATGTACATTTTGAAGGCGAGCGAGGCTTACCAAAAATAAGCCAAACCCGTCCCCGAGAAGCCGGCCACAAGCCGGCTTTTTAATTGTCCGAAATAAGCCTATCCCATCCGAGAATTCTGCCGATAGCCTAGCTATTCCGGGGGGTTCAGGCAGGCCCCTGCCCGATGGTGTTCAACACCATTTGACCTCATCCGACGATGAAGTGGGGGGGGTAAAAGGGACGACAGAGGAAAATCAACGGGTAAGCTGAATCCGAAACAAGTCGAAAACCTGACCGAACCCGGCACCTACGAAGATGGTGATGGGCTTCGCTTGGTCGTCAAACCTACCGGGCGTAAATCCTGGCTGCTTCGCTTTCAACTGGCAGGCCGTCGTAGGGAGATGGGTTTAGGCTCGTTTCCTGAAGTGAGTCTCAAGAAAGCCAGACTTGAAGACAGCGTCAAATGCAGCCAGTTGAGCGACGGTGTAGATCCTCTAGCCGCTCGCGACATCGAACGTGCGGCTCAACGTGAAGGTGAAAAACCCGCTCGCCGGCGCAATAGCTGGATGCAACGCTATAACTGCGTTTGCCCAGGACGTGCAGAAATATCAGTTCAGCCACTACGACTGTCTCTGTTTACGCAGTGGTGCCAGGTTCGATCAAGGGGCGGGCGCAGAAAGTCCCCCTTACAACGACTCACCCTTCTTCAGTCGCTCAGCCAGGCATTCAACCAACTCCACGACCATCTGTCGGTCCTCATCATCCAGCTGCGATAGCAACCGACCAATCCGGGCTGCCTGATCATCTGGGCATGGACTGGCCTCAGTCAGCAGATCCGCCCCTTCGCAAATGCTTGCGAACTCCGCCAACCTCTCAATATTGGGCACGACCACACCTCGCTCAATGCGGGAAACGGCTTCGTTGCCGATGCCCAAACGTTCGGCCCACACCTTCTGCGTCAAGCCACTGCGAATGCGCTGCTTAGCAATCGCACGACCTACCCCGCCAGCCAAAGACTTCTGATCAGTATCTATCACAGCACCTTCCAATCTCAACCTAAATAGTTGTTAATCACCCCATTGACACGGATAACTCAACAGACTAAAAATCAACCTAAAAGGCTGTTAATCATCTATTTATGCCCATACCAAAACCAAGGAACTTTCCATGCCGGAAGCAACAAGCAGTGAGCAATGGTTTTACGAAGAGAAAGGCCAGCGTCAGGTCGCCAATGAACAACAAATAATCGCCCTCATCCGCTCAGGCAAGCTGACCTACGGCAGCCTCATTTGGAAAAAGGGGCTGGATAACTGGATTCAACTCGAAAGGACGGAGTTTCTACAGCACCTCCAAACGGCTTCCCCACCCCCGCTCACAGGCGCGAGCGTCAACAACACGCTGGTGTGGCTACTGGCTTTCGGCCCGCTGCTCGGCTACTTGCTGGAAGCCTTCGTTGCGGGCGCCACGGGAGGTGGTCAGAGAGCGCTGAGCGAAGGCCATTACTGGTACCTCACCGTAATATTGAATGTCGCGCTGAGCCTGTTCGATGAAAAACGCCTGAAAAAAGCTGGGCACGACACCCGTCGTTTCAAGGGTTGGGTATTTATCGTACCGGTCTACCTGTACCAACGCGCCAAGATGCTGAATCAGAACCTAGCGTATTTCATCGTGTGGATTGGCAGTTTCGCACTTACGTTACTCGTCTGACCTTAGCCAACTGAACTTTCGGTGCTTCCGGCTAGCGCTGGAAGTGCCCCAAGGCACGACTTAGCTATTCATTGGAGGACCTTCGCGCCGACAACGCTCGGCCATCTATCGAAAGGTTCAACCATGAAAAGCATCAAAGCACCACTCTACTAATTATATTAACCAGTATTACCGCACATGCAGCCAGCTACTGCGATAGCAAACCGACTCAGCAAGCAGCAAACGACTGTTACAGACATTCAATACTGATTTACAAGATACTGAGCGGGAAAGCTGGTGTAGTGAAGGCAAGCAGCCTTAAGAAGCATGACCTGTATGACATCCAAGAACAGTAAACGCATCTTCGCTTAACAAAATTACCAAGTGGTAATGGGGTAAACCGTGTTACCCCATTTCACGCGCCCATACGTACCTGATACTGCTGCCATGGCTTTGGGGATTTCTGAGAAGTGCCATCCTACGATTGCGCCTGATCTTATCTTTAAAGGACTCAATGAAGCGGTCAATTACTGGATTCGTATAAGCGCAGGCAGGTAATTGCACATTAATTTGAAGATGAAGGTGCACTCTGAACGCAAAAAACCTTGAATGCGCATCAAGAGCCCGTTTAGTCGTCTCATTCAGACGTTTCAAATACTCATAAACAAAAGGGCCTTTATCTACCTATATTGGCTTCCCTAAAAATTCTGAGCCGTAGTGATGGTTGAGATTCGTATTGATAGATAGGATGGCGCTAAACGCGGTCACGGCTTAAATTAGCCATACAACCAGGGTTCTAACTCATCCAGGTTCTTAACCACAATCTGCTGTGCCGCTGGCTTAGTTTCCATTTTTTTTGGATCAATCTGATATCGCTGCAATACATACTTCACGAGCGCCCTGCGGCTTGGGATCACTAATTGACCGTCCACCATGCCGAAATCGGTTTCGATTATCGCTTTCTGAGCAGCCGTCAGGCGCAAATCAGGTTCGATGATGACCGCTACCTCTGAATTCCAGGCGGTATCTTCAACAATCACATTCTCAGCCTTGCCCAATAGCTCTGGTTCGCCACGCAAACGGCTGAGCACAAAGTCGCGGAACTCCCGATTCCTCTCGCAGTAAGCGCGTACGTGCCAACGCATCCCTGTGTAGATCAGCGTGTGGGGCGCGATCAGACGGATCTCAGGTACAGGGTTTGCCAGCGATACATACTCAGTTTCCAGACGCAGGCTCTCCCGACAGGCTTTAAGCAGAGGACGAAGAATCTCCGGACGAATCGTCCGATCTGGGACCTCCAGCACCTTGGTGTGGGCATAGGCCAACGCCAACCCTTCGATGTGTGGAGCTCTCTCATTATTCTGAGAAAGCAGGTGTAGGTAGGCACTGGCGCTGTCGTCTATGAACAGAGGCTTGAACATCTTGCTCGGTACATAGCCTTTAATCTGTTTGTCATATGTAAGGTTTCTGGGCGCATGCTCATTGATGTACGTATTGATGTCCTTCGATGCCTGTTGCCGGCTGATGCCGAAGCTCTGAATCAGATGTCCCGTGGTCAGACGGCCTTCCCACCAGGCCACCGTCTCAATCAAACGATAGCGAAGTGCCAGATCCCAGCGTACATGCTCAACGGATTGCTTGCGTTTCATGTCCCCTCCATGTGCGTGAATACTTTACCTGTATAAGTCTACATTGTAGACCTGTCGCTTAACACTACATATTGTACCCCTGTCTTCGAGGCTTCTCGAAATCAACAAGGATGCAGGCATGAACACGTCGGACATCGTTTCTACAGGCTCACTGGCAGGGCTTGGGTTGATCCTGCTGGTGCTGTTGATACAGCTCCTCAAGCTACGCGATATCTGGCAGATGCTGCTGGAAAATCAGAAGGCAGCACGCTGGGCACGCATTTTGGAAATGGAAAATAAAGAGCTGCGCTCAGCCTTGCGGGCAGAGAAAGGTCATGTCGAGCAACTGAGAGGAAAGCTGGTGATTTTGCAGGAACTGATACCAGCAGCGTGAAGGGGAAGGACATGAGCAGACTTGAAAGAATCAAAGGCTATCTGCTGGGTGGTGCTGTTGGCGACGCCCTGGGTGCCCCGATGGAATCACTCGGATGGTCCGCCTTGAAGCGAAATTCGGTCCGCGCGATGTCATCGATTACCCACAAGCCTAAGGTATCACCGACGATGCGGCTCACCGCCGAAGGTCGGCTGCGTACCTTAGCGCGTGGCGACCCCAGAAATATTGACCACATTCCCAGCGCTATTCGCCCCCCCCTGCTGCGTTGGCTAACGCTATCAACACGTCCGGCACTGAGCCCTTATGAGGGGAGCCCCACGCCCCCGTTATCCATACACATTATCTCAGTGGTTTAACCCTGTCACAGGAGTTCCAACATGAACACATGCTGCCTGATCTGCGATTCAAAGGCTGTAATTTCCAAGGATGCCGCCAACGCTGCGGTCATGCTGATTGGGACCATTGATAGCTTTCTGCTCGCTGTTCGCCAGGCATATACCCAGGGGCTGGAAATCGACCAGGAGACCAGAAATGAAAGTCTGCTCGTGCGGATGCTCGAGCTGATCGGCAAGGGATTTTCCGGTGCGACATCCGACCACATCGCCATGACGGCATTTGCCCAGGACGTGCAGAAATATCAGTTCAGCCACTACGACTATCTCTGTTTACGCTGTGGTGCCAGGTTCGATCAGGGTTCCCCCCCCTAAACGCCCCAAAGTCAATCAGGGCGATCAGATCATGCCTTCCTTAGGCGTTCTACCAAGCGCTCAACGAGGTCCACGATCAGCTGCCGATCATCATGACCCAGCTGCATCAATAACCGACTGATCCTGTTGGCTTGGTCGTCCGGGCGCGAACTCGCCTCAGTCAACAGTTCCGCCACCTCGCAACCAAAGATCCCTGCGAACTCCAGCAACCGCTCAATGTTGGGCACGACCACACCTCGCTCAATGCGGGAAACGGCTTCGTTTCCCACGCCAAGGCGCTCGGCCACTTCCTCCTGCGTCAAGCCACTGCGAATGCGTTGCTTAGCAATCGCTCGACCCACCACACCAGCCAGGTATTTCTGATCAGTTTTTGGCATGCAACCCCCTAGTCAACCTAGATGGTTGTTCATCACCCCATTGACATGAAGAGCCTTAAAGGTTGAAACTCATCATTAAAGGTTGATTGTCGTCCATTTATGCTCACAGGGAAATGCAAAGGTATTTTTCATGCAGGAAATGAATGGCAGTGACCAATGGTTCTGCGAAGAAAAAGGCGAGCGCAGAGGCGTAGATACACAACGGATGGTCTCCCTTATCCATTTAGGGAAGCTGATCTATGGACGCATGATCTGGAGGAAGGGACGGGATGGTTGGAATCAGCTAGAAATCGGCAACACCTCCAAGCGGCTTCGCCGCCCCTCCCACCTAACAGGTGCGAGCATCAATAACACATTGGTTTGGTTACCGGCCTTCGCTTCTATTCGCTGCTATCTCATCGAAGTATTTGGCGCCGGCGCCGTTGATGGCAGCAATTGCCAAGTGAAGAAAACCATGAAGGAAAACCGTCACTGGTACATCCCCCTGGTCTTGAACATTGCCCTCAGTCTACTCGCTGAAAAGCGCCTTAAAGCGCTAGGCACGACACCTGCCGTTTCGAGGGTTGGGTAACCAGGTTCGTTACACGCACAAAACTAAATCATTAAACCATTAGCAGGGACATACCATGAGTTTGCCTGAAGACTTTTCTCCCGAACAATATCTAAAATTACATCCCGATGTCAGAATGTCAGGACTTGACCCAGCACAACACTATTTGGCTTGGGGCCGTGGAGAAAATCGCAACTACAAACGAGACCCTAACTCCCTTTACCCAAAGGTAGAAGGACGTTATGCCTCGGATGGATTGTCTTCGGTGCATAACCACGACTTCATGAGCGACGAGAGCTATATCACAGCGTATGCACGCGGAGTAGAAGCCGTCGGTTCTGACTACAAATGGTTTTGGCGTGTGCACATAGGGCTGTGGGCGGCGCGGACAGCCGCAAAACACAACGGTGACTTTGTTGAGTGCGGAGTCAACTATGGCTTTCTAAGCTCAGCGATTATGAAAGATCTGAACTGGAACAATACAGGCAGAACTTTTTATTTACTTGATACATTTTCCGGCATTGATGACAGGTATCTGTCCGAGCAGGAAAAAATTGGTGGTGTCGCGGACAAGAACCGAAAATTAGTTGAAGACGGAACATATACATCAAACATTGAATCTGTGAGGGCTAACTTTTCAGAGTGGCCAAATGCAAAGGTCATACAAGGGTCCATTCCCGACACTCTCGCTCATATCGACTCAACCCAAATTTCTTATTTGCACATCGACCTGAACTGCACCATTCCTGAAGTTGCTGCGATTGAGTTCTTGTGGGACCGATTGGTATCCGGAGCAGTAATTTTACTAGATGACTATGCTTACTACGGATACCAGCCTCAGAAAGAGGGTATGGATCAATGGGCAGCAAAAATGAACATAGCAATAGCGAGCTTACCTACAGGACAAGGGCTTCTAATAAAGCCTTGACACTTATCCGCATTGCGCTATGGCTCGCTCTATAGCGCATACAGCTCCTACTTAGGTTTTCACACCGAAGCTTAAGTGCCAGAAAAAAACTTGGTCAACTCCACGAAGCCAGCATAGAGCTAAGACATACCAACCTAGAGGCTAGCAGCATGAGTAACGAACAGACAAAAAAAGAGCCCATGCAAGAGGCCGCAGCCCCAAAGCTTGTAAAGTCCGCATCAAAGCGAAAACAAAAAATACTATTTCTAGGGTACTCCGAAAAACAAACAACACTACTCGACGAACTCATTAAGCTTAACTGTGAAGTTTGGCATACAGAAGAAAAAATAAAAACCACATCTGGCTACGACCTGGTAATCAGTTACGGATACAGGCACATCCTTCCAAAATACGTCATAGAAAGCTCTCCAGCACCTATCGTCAACCTGCATATCTCATATTTGCCATGGAATCGTGGAGCCCACCCTAACTTCTGGTCTTTTTATGATTCTACTCCAAGCGGTGTGTCTATTCACCTGATAGACGAAGGCATAGATACTGGACCTATCATCTACCAAAAATACGTAAATTTTGGCGCCGAAGAAAAAACATTCGTCCAAACGTACAAGAAATTAATACAAGAGATAGAACAGCTTTTCAAAGAGAACATTGAAAATATCGTGACCAAAAATTTTGTCGCTATGCCGCAAAGGAAAAAAGGCTCTTATCATCGAGTATCTGACTTACCCAAAGACTTTAGTAGCTGGGATTCTGAATTTCAAATCGAGGTAGCCAGGCTGGATAGAATCCTGTTGCAGAAATAAGGAAAAACCACACATTCAAAACCAACAGCAATCACATCAACGAAGCTTGAAAAAATCAC
>NZ_JALJES010000020.1:0-113749 GCF_023242525.1 Pseudomonas sp. MWU12-2319 | reverse complement strand
ACCGCGCGTCAAAACCCTCAAAACCTTTGTAACTCATTGAATCTCAAAGGCTTTTCCGTTTCGACTGCGCCGGAAGTGGGGCGAATTATAGAGCCACAGAATTTCCCGTCAACGCTTATTTTCACTTTTCTGTCACAAAGGTCAAAAACAGTGCGCGTCCCGGGTTTTGCGGTGCCTGTACTGACGCCTTCGCGGGCAAGCTCCGCTCCCACAGTGTCCAGGCCTGACCGATAGTTCGCGGTGTGACTCGATACTGTGGGAGCGGAGCTTGCCCGCGAAGGGGCCCGCATAGGCGACACCTATAAGGACCTCATTCACCCATCGACACTTACAGGCTCGGGAACGCGAACTGCGACGCCTCATGGCTGGCACGTTGCGGCCAGCGCTGGGTGATCGCCTTGCGCCGGGTATAGAAACGCACGCCATCCGGACCATAGGCATGCAGGTCGCCAAACAACGAACGCTTCCAACCGCCAAAGCTGTGGTAAGCCACGGGCACCGGCAACGGCACATTGACCCCGACCATGCCCACTTCGATCTCGTCGCAGAACAAACGCGCCGCTTCACCGTCACGGGTAAAGATGCAGGTGCCGTTACCGTATTCGTGATCGTTGATCAGTTGCATGGCCGCTTCCAGGCTGTTGACCCGGACGATGCACAGCACCGGCCCGAAGATCTCTTCCTTATAGATGCGCATCTCAGGCGTCACGCGATCGAACAGACAACCACCGAGGAAGAAGCCCTCCTCATGATCCTTGACGCTCAAGCCACGACCGTCGACCACCAACTGCGCGCCCGACGCCACGCCATCGGCAATATAGCCACTGACCTTGTCGCGGTGCTGACCGGTGACCAATGGCCCCATATCCAGACCACACGAAGTACCCGCACCGATCTTCAGCGCCTTGATCTGTGGCACCAGCTTGGCCACCAGCGCGTCCGCCACCTGGTCGCCCACGCAAACAGCCACGGAGATCGCCATGCAACGCTCACCGCAGGAACCATAGGCCGCGCCCATCAAGGCACTGACCGCGTTGTCCAGATCGGCATCCGGCATCAATACCGCATGATTCTTCGCTCCGCCCAGCGCCTGGACACGTTTGCCGCGCTTGGTGCCTTCGGCATAGATGTACTCGGCAATCGGAGTCGAGCCGACAAAGCTCAAGGCCTTGACCTCAGGCGCCTCGATCAACGCGTCCACCGCGGTCTTGTCACCATGCACCACGTTCAGCACACCCTTGGGCAAACCGGCCTCCAGCAACAGCTGGGCGATCAGCAAGGTCGAGCTCGGATCACGCTCGGACGGCTTGAGGATAAAGCAGTTACCGCAAACGATCGCCAGCGGATACATCCACAGGGGCACCATCGCCGGGAAGTTGAATGGCGTGATCCCCGCCACCACGCCCAGCGGCTGGAAATCGGACCAGGCGTCGATGTTCGGACCGACGTTACGGCTGTATTCACCCTTCAGTACTTCCGGCGCGGCGCAGGCGTACTCGACGTTCTCGATACCACGCTTCAATTCACCGGCGGCATCTTCCAGGGTCTTGCCGTGTTCTTCGCTGATCAGTTGGGCGATACGCGCCTCATTCTGTTCCAGCAGTTGCTTGAAGCGGAACATCACCTGGGCACGCTTGGCCGGTGGTGTATTGCGCCAGGCCGGAAAAGCCGCCTTGGCCGAATCGATGGCCTGCTGAATGGTCTCGCGATCCGCCAACGGCACCTGATGGATAACCTGGCCGGTGGACGGGTTGTATACGGCGGCCGTGCGACCGGAATCGCTGACCAGTTGGCCGTCGATCAAATGTTGAATTGCGCTCATTGCGGGGCTCCAGAACATGGACGTACAGAAGCGAGTCGCCTCGCTCCTGCCAGGAAATAGTGTTGGTCTTCTATATAGAAGGATCAGTCCAGCTTGTTCAGCACTTCGCCGACCGCATCGAACAGACGATCCAGGTCCTGCGGCTTGCTGTTGAACGTTGGGCCGAACTGCAGGGTGTCGCCACCGAAGCGCACGTAGAAACCGGCCTTCCACAAGGCCATGCCGGCTTCGAACGGACGCACGATGGCGTCGCCGTCACGGCCAGCGATCTGGATCGCCCCGGCCAGACCGTAGTTACGAATGTCGATCACGTTCTTGCTGCCTTTCAAACCGTGCAAGGCATTTTCAAAGTGCGGCGCGACTTCGGCCACGCTCTGTACCAGGTTTTCCTTTTGCAGCAGGTCGAGTGCCGCCAGGCCCGCGGCGCACGCCACCGGGTGTGCCGAGTAGGTGTAGCCGTGGGGGAATTCCACGGCGTACTCGGGGGTCGGCTGATTCATGAAGGTCTGGTAGATCTCGCTGCTGGCAATCACCGCCCCCATAGGAATGGCGCCGTTGGTGACTTGCTTGGCGATGCACATCAGGTCCGGGGTGACGCCAAAGCTGTCCGCGCCGAACATCGCGCCGGTACGCCCGAAGCCGGTGATCACTTCGTCGAACACCAGCAGGATATTGTGCTGGTCGCAGATTTCCCGCAGGCGCTTGAGGTAGCCCTGTGGCGGTACCAGCACACCGGCGGAACCGGCCATGGGCTCGACGAACACCGCCGCGATATTGGACGCATCATGCAGTTCGATCAGCTTGAGCAGCTCATCGGCCAGGGCGATACCGCCCTGCTCCGGCATGCCACGGGAGAAGGCATTGCTCGCCAGCAGGGTGTGGGGCAGATGGTCGACATCCATCATCGCCTGGCCAAACAGTTTACGGTTGCCGTTGACACCGCCCAGGCTGGTACCGGCGATGTTCACCCCGTGATAACCACGGGCCCGACCGATCATCTTGGTCTTGGTCGCCTGGCCTTTCAGACGCCAGTAGGCCCGCACCATCTTCACCGCGGTATCGGCGCACTCGGAGCCGGAGTCGGTGAAGAACACATGGTTCAGGTTGCCCGGCGTCAGCGCGGTGATTTTCTCCGCCAGCTGGAACGACAGCGGGTGACCGTATTGAAAGCCCGGCGAGTAGTCGAGGGTCCCCAGTTGCTTGGCCACCGCTTCCTGGATTTCCTTGCGGGTGTGCCCGGCGCCGCAGGTCCACAGGCCGGACAGCGAGTCGTAGACCCGGCGGCCCTTGTCATCGATCAGCCAGCTGCCTTCGGCGGCAACGATCAGGCGCGGATCGCGCTGGAAGTTGCGATTGGCCGTGTAGGGCATCCAGTGGGCATCGAGTTTGAGCTGGCTGGCCAGGGAGCCGGGGGCGTGTTCAGGCATGTTCATGGGCGAAACCTCACAGGGCAATAAGCGGCGCAGGAGTTGAAAGCGTTCTTGCAGCTAAATTGCCATGGCGATAAAGTCGGTGAAATGCAACTTTTCTAATGTTCAGTCAGCAGGCTACTAAACAATATGACCCAGCCATGAGCAGCCGCCGCCCCGATCCCCTGGCGCAAGTCAGCGACTTTGATATCCGCTTGCTGCGTATCTTTCGCAGCGTGGTGGAGTGCGGCGGTTTTTCCGCCGCGGAAAGCGTGCTCGGTATCGGCCGCTCGGCCATCAGCCAGCAGATGAGCGATCTGGAGCAACGTCTCGGGCTACGCCTGTGCCAACGTGGACGGGCCGGTTTCTCACTGACCGAGGAAGGTCGCGAGGTCTATCACTCGGCGTTGCAGCTATTGGGCGCACTGGAAAGTTTTCGCACCGAAGTCAACGGCCTGCACCAGCACCTGCGTGGAGAGCTGACCATCGGCCTGACCGACAACCTGGTCACCCTGCCCCATATGCGCATCACCCATGCACTGGCCCAATTGAAGGAACGCGGGCCGGATGTGCAGATCCAGATTCGCATGATCGCCCCCAACGAAGTGGAACAAGGCGTGCTCGACGGCCGCCTGCATGTCGGGGTGGTGCCCCAAGCCAGCGCCTTGTCGGGCCTGGAGTATCAACCGCTGTACAGCGAACGTTCGCTGCTCTACTGCGCGGTGGGGCATCCGCTGTTCTATGTGGACGACAAGCAACTGGACGATGAACGGCTCAATGCCCAGGACGCCATCGCTCCGACCTTCCGTCTGCCGGCCGAGATCCAGGCGCATTACCAGGCGCTCAATTGCACCGCGAGTGCTTCGGACCGCGAAGGCATGGCGTTCCTGATCCTGACCGGGCGCTATATCGGCTACCTGCCTGATCACTATGCCAATCTCTGGGTCCAGCAAGGTCGGTTGCGCGCCCTCAAGGCCGGCAGCCGTTTCTATGACCTGAGCCTGGCTTCGGTGACACGTAAAGGGCGGCGCCCACACCTGGTGCTGGAAAGTTTCCTGGAAAGCCTGGCGGCAACCCGCTGAGATATCCACAGCCTTGCGCAATCTTGAACTGGCTTGCGGGCCTCTTCGCCAACAAGCCGGCGCCAGCAAAATATCGTGCCCAAGCCACTGCCGCGAATAGTTGCCCCGAAAGCGACAGAATCGGCCCGGATCCAGGCTTTATATGATGACAGGACTTGTCTCAACCCCCTGGGTACGCTATCTGTGCACGGGTTGCACCCACAGACCCGTTCGGAACTGCCTATGACCGTTGAAGCCCCTGCCCACGCCGGAAAGCCCGCCAGCCGAATTCGCCAGAAAAACCAGGAAGCGATAATCAAGGCCGCCGAAGACGAGTTCGCCCGCCATGGCTTCAAAGGCACCAGCATGAACACCATCGCCCAGAACGCCGGACTGCCCAAGGCCAACCTGCATTATTACTTCACCCACAAGCTGGGCCTGTATATCGCGGTATTGAGCAATATCCTCGAACAGTGGGACGACACCTTCAACCACCTCAGTGTCGATGACGATCCGGCGCTGGCGCTGGCCCGCTACATCCGCGCCAAGATGGAGTTTTCCCGGCGCCAGCCACAGGCCTCGCGGATCTTCGCCATGGAGATCATCAGCGGCGGCGAATGCCTGACCGAGCACTTCAACCAGGACTACCGCGCCTGGTTCCAGGGCCGAGCGAATGTGTTCCAGGCCTGGATCGATGCGGGCAAGATGGACCCGGTCGATCCGGTGCACCTGATCTTCCTGCTCTGGGGCAGCACCCAGCATTACGCCGACTTCGCCACCCAGATCTGTCGCGTCACCGGCCGCCCGCGGCTGACCAAGCAGGATATGGAAGACGCCGGCAACAATCTGATCCGCATTATCCTCAAGGGCTGCGGCCTGACGCCGCCGCTCTGATCCTCTTGAACTGAAGCCGAATCCCGTATGCCTTTTACCCTTGCCGGCCTTTGCGAATACCGCGAGGAAATTCGCAAAAGCCGCTTTATCACCCTCGCCGCCCCGATCACCAGCGTCGCCGAAGCCCAGGCCTTTATCGAGCAACACAGCGACCTGGATGCCACCCACAACTGCTGGGCCTGGAAGCTCGCCGACCAGTACCGCAGCAGTGACGACGGCGAACCCGGCGGTACCGCGGGCCGGCCGATCCTGGCGGCCATCGAGGCCCAGGACTGCGACCAGGTCGCGGTACTGGTCATTCGCTGGTACGGCGGCATCCAACTGGGCACCGGCGGCCTGGCCCGTGCCTATGGCGGCGGCGCCAACAAGTGCCTGCAAAATGCCGAACGACTGCCGCTGATCAGCCGGGTCGCGCTGAGCTGCGCCTGCGGCTTCAGCGAACTGGCGCTGGTCAAGCTACGGGTGGCCGAACTCGGCGGCCTGATCCTGGAAGAGCAGTTCACCGCCAATGGCGTGGAACTCCAGTTGGCGGTGGGCGCAGCGCAGATCGATACCCTGCAACGGCAATTGGCCGATCTCAGCCGCGGCCGCATTCTCCTGCAGCGAGAGGCGTAACCGGCCTCTGTTCACCGCCCCGCCGGTTGCCCACAGTCACTGTGCACCCGACTGTGGATAACCTGAGCACATCCCGCTGTAACCCTTCTGCAACGTGGCTTTGCGGCCGCTGATCAGTTTTTGTCCAATCACCCGCCAACGGCACAAAATCGTCCAGTAAACAGCGAGTTACCCGGGTTTATCGCGTTTTGAAAATAGCCCAATGGCCTTTATACCCATGCTGCAAGCTTGCGCACAGATACTGTGGAGCAACCTGTGGATAAGCCGTGCAAGGGTGGCCGGGTAGCCGATCCAGCCACGCCTGCGCGAAATTGATCGTTTTTTGATCAACCCGCACGGACCAATATGGCTTCATCGGACGCTCCGCGCACCGGCAACAACTGCGCGATCCCCCAGGCCAGCTCAAGGAACAGGAACACGGCAATGATCATGCTCGCTCCCTGGCTCAGGGCGTAGGCCTGCCAGGTCGCGAACAGCATCCGGCCCGCCGCGTCATAGCGGCCGAATGTCTGTTGCGGATCGCGGATACGCAATACCGCCCAGACGCAGACGATCGAGCCCAACAAGTTCGCCATCAGCAGGTGCACAGGCGCAAACGGCGGAAAGCTTCCCGGCAGGTTCAGCGCGGCGGCCAGCGCCAGCAGGGCAGCATGCAAGGCGAGAAAACTCCAGGGGGTGACAAAGGCCGCCGTCACGATCAAGTCATACCAACCGCTGGCCCGGACCAGTCGACGGTACTGCGCTGTGCTCCACATAAGGCATCTCCATAGCGATTCAAGGAACACAGAGGCTAAAGCCTGGAGTATGCTCCAAGGTCAAGCCTTTCCAGAGAACAGACAGCATGCGTATCGGTGAACTGGCCCGGGCCTGTACCGTCAGTTGCGACACCCTGCGTTTCTACGAGCAGCGCGGCTTGATCGTGGCCCAACGTAGCGCCAACGGTTATCGCGACTATCCTCCCGAGATGGTGCAACTGGTGCAGTACATCAAGACCGCCCAGCGCCTGGGTTTCAGCCTGGGGGAAATCGGCAGCAGCGTCGCCGGCGTGTGGCATGCGCCGGATGCCGACAGCGCCGTCACGCAACTGCTGCAAGACAAGCTCACGCTGATCGAAGCACGCATCGCCGACCTGGGTGAGTTGCGTTTGGAACTGCAGCATCGCCTGCAGCAAAGTTGTCCTCTGAGAACCGGACTTTCATCTGACAAGGAGTTTGCTCATGAGCAGTAAGAATGCATTGATCATCGGTGCTTCCCGAGGCCTTGGACTCGGGCTGGCCAAACAACTGCTGGCCGACGGCTGGGACGTGACCGCCACCGTGCGCGATGTCCACAAGGCCGATGCCCTGAAGGCCGTCGGACCGGTCCGTATCGAAGCCCTGGACATGGACGATCACGCGGCGGTGGCCGCGCTGGCGCAACGTCTGGAAGGCCAGGTCTTCGACCTGCTGTTCGTCAATGCCGGCGTCAAGGGGCCTGACGATCAACGACCGGGCAATGCCTCGCTGAGCGAGATCGGCCAGTTGTTCATGACCAATGCCGTCGCCCCCGTGGCCCTGGCCCAGCGCTTCGTCGGGCAGATCCGCCCGGGCAATGGCGTAGTCGCCTTCATGAGTTCGGGCCTGGGCAGCGTGACCACCCCCGACGCACCGAACCTGGCCTTCTACAAGGCGAGCAAGGCCGCACTGAATTCCATGGCCAGCACCTTCCTCAGCGAAATCGAAGCGCCGACCTTCACCGTCCTGTCGATGCACCCGGGCTGGGTGAAAACCGACATGGGCGGCGAAGACGCGGATATCGACGTGGCCACCAGCGTTCGCGGCCTGATCGATCAGGTCAATGCCTATTCCGGCCGGGGCGGGCATCACTTCATCAACTACAAGGGCGAGACCATTCCCTGGTAAGCAACAACCCTGCAGGAGCGCCGACGGGCTGCTCCTGCTGCGGATTTAGCCAGTGTTTCGACAGACATCTGTAGAATGTCCACCCACTGCACCTGATGAGAAAAAAGACCATGTACGACTGGCTCAATGCCCTGCCCAAGGCGGAACTGCACCTGCACCTGGAAGGCTCGCTGGAGCCGGAGCTGCTGTTTGCCCTGGCCGAACGCAACAAGATCGCCCTGCCGTGGAACGATGTGGACACCTTGCGCAAGGCCTATGCCTTCAACAACCTGCAGGAATTCCTCGACCTCTACTACCAGGGCGCCGACGTGCTGCGCACCTCCCAGGACTTCTACGACCTGACCTGGGCCTACCTGTTGCGCTGCAAGGCGCAGAACGTGATCCACACCGAACCCTTCTTCGATCCGCAGACCCACACCGACCGGGGCATCCCCTTCGAAGTGGTGCTCAACGGGATTGCCGCGGCCCTCAAGGACGGCGAACAGCAACTGGGCATCAGCAGCGGCCTGATCCTCAGCTTCCTGCGTCATCTCAGTGAAGACGAAGCGCAGAAGACCCTGGACCAGGCGCTACCGTTTCGCGATGCGTTTGTCGCGGTCGGCCTCGACAGTTCGGAAATAGGCCACCCGCCGAGCAAGTTCCAGCGGGTCTTCGATCGTGCCCGTGGCGAAGGTTTCCTGACCGTCGCCCATGCCGGCGAGGAAGGTCCGCCGGAGTACATCTGGGAAGCCCTCGACCTGCTGAAGATCCAGCGTATCGACCATGGTGTCCGTGCCATCGAGGACGAGCGGCTGATGCAGCGGATCATCGATGAGCAGATCCCGCTGACCGTCTGCCCGTTGTCGAACACCAAGCTCTGCGTGTTCGACCACATGTCGCAGCACAACATCCTCGACATGCTCGAACGCGGCGTGAAGGTCACGGTGAACTCAGATGACCCGGCCTACTTCGGCGGTTATGTGACCGAGAACTTCCACGCCCTGTACACCGACCTGGGCATGACCAAGGAACAGGCCCAACGCCTGGCGCAGAACAGCCTGGATGCGCGGTTGGTCAAGCCTTGATAAACCCGGTCTGAGCAACAGCACCGGACTGTAGGAGCCGGCTTGCTGGCGATGAGGCCCGCAAGACTTGCATCGATTAGTCGGCCGCCATCGCCAGCAAGCCGGCTCCTACAGGGGTTGTGTTGAGCGCAATTGCGAGTCAACGCGAGACGGTGTCTATACCTGCGCCGCCTCGCTCAACTCCTCCAGCGCCTTGCCCTTGGTTTCCATGCCGAAGCGCCAGACCAGCGCCGCCGCAATCGCGAAGCACAGCGCCCCCAGGGCAAACACCCCACCCTGCCCCGTCACCGGGAACACCAACCCGGTCACCAGCGGCCCGAGCAACGAGCCAATCCGTCCCACCGCCGAAGCAAAACCGGAACCCGTGGCCCGCGCCGACGTCGGGTACAACTCCGGCGTGTAGGTGTACAACACCGCCCACATGCCGAACAGGAAGAACTGCATCAACAACCCCGAGCCCACCAGCAAGCCGACATTGCCGCCGAACACCGCGCTCTGCCCGTAGAAAAACGCCATGACCCCGCCACCGAGCAAGGTCACGATACACACCGGCTTGCGCCCCCAGCGCTCCACCAGCCAGGCCGCCATCAGGAACCCCGGAATCCCGCCCAGGGAAATCAGCACCGTGTAATACACCGACTGCGTTACCGCGAACCCCGACTGCTGCAGCAAGGCGCTGAGCCAGGAGGTCAGGCCGTAGAAACCGAGCAAGGCAAAGAACCAGACGCTCCAGATCATCATCGTGCGCTGGCGGTACAGCGGCGACCACAACTGTTGAAAGGCCGAAAAGAAGCTCGGCGCGCGGTCCACGCCACGGGGCAGACGCAGCGGAATCGGCAGCGAGGTGCGCTTGAGCGAGGCCTGCACCCGCGCCTCGATATCCCCCAGCACCTTGTCCGCCGCCCCATGATGCCCGGCCTGTTCCAGCCAACGTGGCGACTCGGGGATAAAAAAGCGGATCGCCAGGACAAACACCGCCGGTATTGCCAGCACCAGGAAGATGTCCCGCCAGCCCACCAGCGGCAGGAGGAAATACGACAGCACCCCCGCCGCGACAAAACCAAGGGGCCAGAAGCCGTCCATCAGCGCGATATAACGCCCGCGGCGCTTGGCCGGAATCAGTTCCGAAAGCATCGACTGGGCAATCGGAAACTCCATGCCCATGCCGAACCCCAGCAGGATGCGAAACAGCGTCAGTGTCTCGACTGTCTGCGCGGTGGAACACAGGTAGCTGGCCACGCCCCAGAGCACGATGCTCCACTGGAAGACCGGTTTACGCCCGAAACGATCGGCGAGCATCCCCGACAACGAAGCCCCGACCACCATGCCGAAGAAACTCGAACTGGCCAGCAGACCGGCCTGGGCGCTACTGAGGGCGAATTCGGCTTTGATCGAGCCGAGCAGGAAAGTCATCATCGCCAGGTCCATGGAGTCGAAGAAAAACGCCAGGGCGATGATGATGAAAATCAGCCGGTGATAACCGCTGATGGGCAAGCGTTCCAGTCGTTCCGCCGCGCTGTAGCCTTGAACTTCCATGGGATATCCCTCGATTCGAATCTTCGATCGAGTGTGCGGTATCGTCAGGAGGGCTTGTTTCTGGATACGACCTGTTTGCAGTCTTGAGCGACGCCCGCCGCATCCGTGCGGCAGGCTACCGGGGCTCAGCCGGCCAATTCGAGCTCGATTTCACTGGCCAGCTTGTCGATCTGCCGCTGCCCGAGCGCGGACACCTGCAAGGCCCGGGAGTCTTCCCGCAAGGCCAGCCAACCGGATTGCAGGAACAGTTGCAGCAGCCCGGCGCCCAGCGCGCCACCCAGATGCGGGCGACGTTGCAGGTCGTGGCAGACACAGGCGATCTCACGCTGCCCATGGGCCAACGCCTGGATGTACAGGCCGCGCTCGGCCAGGCGCGCCGCGCCCTTGCTGGTGACCCGCAGCCGCAGTTCCTGCTGTTCGACCCAGCCCGCCCCCAGCAGGCGCTGGTACAGCTCGCAAGCCAACTCACCGCCCAGGTGATCGTGGCACACCCGGGCATGCCGCAAGGCGTCGGCATCGGGGGCCATGGCCTTGACCGCATGGGCCATCGCCAGCGGTGCACTGGCCAATGAAGCACTGGCCAGGGCCTGCACCGCCGTGCCGACTTCCGGGGCGGCGAGGCGGAAGAAGCGCTTGCGCCCGCGCTCCTCGATACGGACCAGGCCGCCTGAACTCAGGCGCGCCAGATGAGCGCTGGCCGAGGACAGCGACAGGCCCGTGCACAGGGCCAACTCATCGGCAGCCCGGGCGCTGCCATCCAACAACGCCCACATCATTGCACTGCGCTTGGGGTCTGCAAGCAACGTGGCAATCTGACTGACGCAAGGTGCATATTCCATGTCTTCACTCCCTGTTGAAACATTGATCGAACGCACACGGGGCATACTGAGGAGTAATCCCGCCCAAGCCAAGACGCGAAAATGCCAAAAAAGGGGCGATTTTTTCGTCGTTCGGCAATCAACGGTGGCGAATGAAACAAAATTCTTCATTCGCCGAAAGGATATTGGATCCAATGTCTTCAGCCTAAACCACAATGTGCGCGGAGCCGACCTTTATTCCTGAACGGGTTGTAACAGAACCTCTTCGGGATCCGCGTGTCTCATGACCGGGAAACCGGCGCCAGTCGCCCCAGCTGCGCGCACCGCCGGCTCAACATCTCGCGCAGCAGATTCACCGGCTTACTCAATTGAGCGCGATGGGCGCACAACAAATTCAGCGGAGCACGCTCACAGCGCAACTCCGGCAACAGCACCTGCAAGCGTCCCGCGAGGACATCGGCCGACACATCCAGCCAGGATTTGTAGGCGATACCGACCCCGGCCACAGCCCAGCGCCGCACCACATCGGCATCGTCGCTGAAGCGATCGCCACTGACGGTCAGGCCGACGTCGCGCTTGCCGTCGTGAAAACTCCAATGGTCATGCACCCGACTGCTCAACATGTAGAGCAGGCAGTTGTGCTGCGCCAGTTGCGCCAGGGTGCGGGGTTCGCCGTGCCGCGCCAGATAGCTGGGTGCCGCGCACAGCACCCGGCGGTTGTCCGGCGCCACGGGCAGCGCCACCAGGCTGGAGTCCTCCGGCTCGCCATAACGCAAGGCAATGTCCACCGGCTGGCGGAACAGATCGGCGATACGGTCGCCCAGCAGCAGGCGCACGGTCAGTTGCGGGTGCTCGCGCTGGAACTCGTCCAGCCAGGGCAGCAGCAGGTTGCGCCCGAAGTCCGAGGGCGCCGACAACTGCAAGACGCCGCTGACCTGGTCCTGGCCGCGAGCCAGCAGACGGCGGCCCTCATCGAGTTGGCTCAACGCGCCCCGGGCATATTCAAGGAAGCCCTCGCCTTCGGCGGTCAACCTCAGACTGCGGGTCGAGCGCGCCAGCAGGCGCGCGCCCAGTTGCTGCTCGATCCGCTTCAAGGCCGCGCTGGCCACCGCCGCCGACATATCCATGACCCGCGCCGCCGCTGACAGGCTGCCCAGGTCGGCAGCACGGACAAACAACTGCAAGTCATCGAAACGCAACATACGTGACCTCGGCATTATCAAAAAAATATTGAAAGAGACTGCTGTTTTAGCCGGTTTTATCTTCAAGTGAAATAGCCAATCATGACCCCATCGAAATCACTGCCCTCTGGAGTTTTCCCATGAAAGCCATTGCCTTCTACGCGTCCCTGCCCGTCAACGACCCGTTGTCCTTGCAAGACATCGAACTGCCCGCCCCGGTCGCCGGTCCCCGTGACCTGCTGGTGGAGGTCAAGGCGATCTCCGTCAATCCGGTGGACACCAAGGTCCGTCAATTCATGCCGCCTGAAAACGGCGAAGCCAAGGTGCTCGGTTGGGATGTGGCCGGTGTGGTCAAGGCGGTGGGCAACGACGTCAGCCTGTTCAAGGTCGGCGACCCGGTCTTCTATGCCGGCTCCCTGACCCGTCCCGGCGGCAACAGCGAGCTGCACGTAGTGGATGAGCGCATCGTCGGGCACAAACCGAAAAGCCTGGGTTTTGCCGAAGCCGCCGCCTTGCCGCTGACCGCCATCACCGCCTGGGAGCTGCTGTTCGAGCGTCTGCAAATCGCCGAGAACAAAACCGATCAGGGCCAGAGCCTGCTGATCGTCGGCGCGGCCGGGGGTGTCGGTTCGATCCTGACCCAGCTCGCCAGCCAGTTGACCGGCCTGAAAGTCATCGGCACCGCTTCACGAGCCGAAACCAAGGATTGGGTCACGGCGTTGGGTGCCGACCTGGTAATCGATCACAGCCGGCCGCTGAGCGAAGAACTCAAGGCCCATGGCCAGGCGCACGTGACCCACGTCGCCAGCCTGACCCAGACCGACAGCCACCTCGACCAGCTGGTCGAAGCCCTCAAGCCCCAGGGCAAGCTGGCGCTGATCGACGACCCGAAAAGCCTCGATATCAGCAAGCTCAAGCGCAAGAGCCTGTCGTTGCACTGGGAGTTCATGTACACCCGTTCGATGTTCGAGACCGACGACATGATCGAACAGCACAACCTGCTCAACCGCGTCGCCGAACTGATCGATGCCGGTGTGTTGAAAACCACGGTGGGCGAGCACTTCGGCCAGATCAATGCCGCCAACCTGCGCCGTGCCCATGGGTTTCTGGAAAGCGGCAAGGCCAAGGGCAAGATCGTGCTGGAAGGATTCTGAGCAACCACCAGTCAGATGATTGAGCCTGGTCATCTAAAAGCAGGAAATCAGCGCTACACTCGTACCCTCACTGCTGTTTTGGTTTTATCGCAGTCATTTTCAAGCAACAGAGAATGAGCCGTTACCAACAGGAGGAAGTGCGCAATGAATATACTGCTTAAAGAACTGACCAGGCCCCACGGCAATCAATGGCAGGTCCGCCTGGACCAGCACGTGGTGACCTTCCGTAGCGAAGCTGAAGCCCGTGCCTTTGTCACCACCCTGCAAATCAGGCTGCAGGCCCCCCACGTTTTCCCCGAACACCGGCAACGCGCCGTCGGCTAATCCCGCGTCGGGAACCTAGCCCTGGATGACTCGCGCGTTATGTACGCGGCGAGTCGACATCGCCAGCGTGACCACCAGTACACCGCACAAGCTGATGACCAGGGCCATCGGCACGGCGCTGCCATCGTGCAACACGCCGACCAATGAGGCGGCGGCGGCCGCCACGCCGAACTGCAGGCAACCCAGGGTTGCCGATGCGCTGCCGGCGCGCGCGCCCTGGCCGTTCATGGCACAGGCCGAAGCATTGGGCAAAATACAGCCCAGGCTGGAAATACAGATGAACAGCGGCACCAGCAACGGCCACAGCTGTTGCGGGTGCAGGCTGCTGATCGCCAGCAGCGTCAGGCCGGCCACCAGGTAGACCCACACCGCGCGGACCAGCAGAAAGGCCGGGCCACGCTTGGCCAGCAGGCGCGCATTGACCTGCGCGGTCAGGATGAAGCCCGCGGCGTTGGTGCCGAACAACCAGCCGTAGTGCTCGGCCGGTACGCCATAAAGCTTGATGAACACGAACGGCGAGCCGGCGATATAGGCAAACATCCCGGCAATCGCGATGCCGCCGGTCAGGGCGTGACCGAGGAACAGGCGGTCGCCCAGCAAGCGGCCGTATTGGCGCAGCGCCCCCGACAACGGCGGACGTGGCTGATTGGCCGGCAGGCTCTCGGGCAGGCCGAGAATCACGGCGATGGCCGCCAGGGCACTGAAGATCGTCAGGGCGACAAAAATCGAATGCCAGCCATAGAGGTTGACCAGCACGCCGCCGAGCATCGGCGCCAGGATCGGTGCCAGTCCCACCACCAGCATCAGCTGTGAGAAGACCTTGGCCGAACCCACCGCGTCGCATTTGTCGCTGACCACCGCCCGGGAAATCACCATCCCGGCGCAGCCGCCCAGGGCCTGGACGAAACGCGCGGCAATCAACCAGTCCAGGCTCGGGGCAAAGGAACAGGCCAGGGACGCGACGGTGAACAGCGCCACCCCCACCAGCAATGGCACCCGCCGACCGAAACGATCGGCTACTGGCCCGTAGGCCAACTGGCCGATGGAAAGGCCGAGGAAATACACCGCCAGGGTCAGCTGGATATGTTTTTCATCGGTCCCGAAAGCAGTGGCCATGGCCGGAAAGCCCGGCAGGTAGAAGTCGATGGCCAGGGGCGCGAAGGCGCTCAGGGCGCCAAGAATCAGGATGGTTCGCAGGTTCATCAGGTGTCCAGGGAAGATCGGCGCGGGTCGCTAGTCTAGCGGCGCGAGGAGGCCTAGAACAATCTGATAGGTCGCTAACTATTAAAAAAAACGAATCCGCGTCAACCGGCCAGCTTCGCCTCATAACCTTCTTCGCTGATGGCGCTGAGCACTTCCTCCGCCGACAGCCGGCTGCTGACACCGACTTCCTTCGTCGCCAGGTCGACCCGCACCTCGGCCGCCGGATCGCGGGCCTGGACCGCCTGGGTAATGGCCCGTACACAGTGACCGCAGGACATACCCTGGACATTGAAGACTTGCATGACACAGCTCCTTTCATGGGGAATATGGGCAGTCTCAAGCTTGCCACCGTGGCAAGGTCAAGTTCCTGATGACACTGCCGGGCTGGCATTTAACGCAAGCCTGCGCCAAGCTTCGGCATCGACGATCAAACCGTAGGAGATTCAGCCATGCGCTGGTCAGCATTCAGCCTGTTCGGCCTTCTCAGCATTTTCGGTGCGAGCCCTTTCGCCACTGCGGCCGGAGAGAACTATGCCGTCCTGATCATTTCGCGCGAGCGCCTGGAAGTCTCCACTTCCTGCGAGATCGGCATCTATCTGCAGGATCAACTGTCCGGCCGTCTCTTCCAGGAACAGTCCAGTTCCTTCAACCTGCCACCGGGCAATGTCTCGATCCGCTTGAAATTCCTGCCCGGACAGACCCCAGGCTGCGAAGCCGGCATGCTGACCACCCCCGAGCAGGTGATCAAGCTCAACGGCGGCGATGTGCGCAAGTTCTCCATCGTCGGCGGCCCGGAAGGCCTGCGCCTGAAACAGGCACCGCTGGGTTATCAATAAGGGCTTGACCTTGCCAAGGGGGCAAGGTTGATCCTTGGGGCAACTTCTCCAGGAGTATTGCCCATGCTCGCCTCCACCTTCTTCGACCTGCCGATCGCCGGCATGACCTGCGCCAGTTGCGCCGGCCGTGTCGAACGCGCCCTGAGCAAGGTCGCCGGCGCCAGTGCCGTCAGCGTCAACCTCGCCACCGAACAGGCCCGCGTCCAGGCCCCCGCCGATAGCCTGCCGGCGCTGCTGCGCGCCGTCGAGCAGGCCGGTTACAGCGTGCCCACCCACAGCCTGGAACTGGAGATCGGCGGTATGACCTGCGCTTCCTGCGCCGGCCGGGTCGAGCGGGCCTTGAGCAAGGTGTCCGGCGTGCAGAACGTGAGTGTCAACCTGGCCAGCGAACGGGCCCATCTGGATCTGCTGGGCCAAGTCGACTCCAGCGTGCTGATCGCTGCGGTCACCGGCGCCGGCTACCGCGCCAGCCTGCGGCAAAGCGAGGCCGCCGTCGCCCAGGACCAGCAACGGCGCCTGCACCGTGAACGCCTGTCCCTGCTGCTGGCGATCGCCCTGGCCCTGCCGCTGGTGGTGCCGATGCTGGCCCAACCGCTGGGTTACCACTGGATGCTTCCGGCCTGGCTGCAATGGGCCCTGGCCACGCCGGTACAGTTCATCTTCGGCGCGCGCTTCTATGTCGCCGCCTGGAAAGCCGTCAAGGCCGGGGCCGGCAATATGGACCTGCTGGTCGCCCTCGGCACCAGCGCCGGTTATGGCCTGAGCCTGTATCAGTGGGCCAACGCCGCGCCCGGCAGCATGCCCCATCTGTACTTCGAAGCCTCGGCGGTGGTGATCGCCCTGGTGCTGCTCGGCAAATACCTGGAAAGCCGCGCCAAGCGCCAGACCGCCAGCGCCATCCGCGCCCTGGAAGCCTTGCGTCCGGAGCGGGCGATCCAGGTGATCGACGGCCGCGAGCAGGACGTGGCCATCAGTGCCCTGCGTCTCGATGACCTGGTACTGGTCAAACCCGGCGAACGCTTTCCGGTGGACGGCGAAGTGGTCGAGGGCCGCAGCCACGCCGATGAAGCCCTGATCAGCGGCGAAAGCCTGCCGGTGCCCAAGCAGCCCGGCGACCCGGTCACTGGCGGGGCCATCAACGGCGAAGGGCGGTTGCTGGTGAAAACCCGGGCGCTGGGTGCCGAGACCGTACTGGCGCGGATCATCCGCCTGGTGGAAGACGCCCAGGCCGGCAAGGCGCCGATCCAGAAACTGGTGGACAAGGTCAGCCAGGTGTTTGTCCCGACCGTTCTGTTGCTGGCCCTGGCGACGCTGATCGGCTGGTGGCTGCACGGCGCGCCGCTGGAGACCGCGCTGATCAATGCGGTGGCGGTGCTGGTGATTGCCTGCCCCTGCGCCCTGGGCCTGGCGACGCCGACGGCGATCATGGCCGGCACCGGCGTGGCCGCGCGCCATGGCATCCTGATCAAGGACGCCGAGGCCCTGGAGCGCGCCCATGAAGTCAGCGCCGTGGTCTTCGACAAAACCGGCACCCTGACTTCCGGCGCACCGCGCATCGCCCACCTGATCACCACGGCCGGTGACGACGACAACGCGTTGCAACTGGCCGGCGCCCTCCAGCGCGGCAGCGAGCATCCCCTGGCCAAGGCGGTGCTGGACGCTTGCGCGGAACGCGGCCTGGTCCTGGCGGATGTCAGTGACAGCCGCGCGCTGAGTGGGCGCGGCATTGCCGGTCGCCTCGACGAACGCACCCTGGCCCTGGGCAATCAGCGTCTGCTGGATGAAAGCGGCCTGAACGCAGGCGCATTGGCCGAGTCCGCGAGCGCCTGGGAAGCCGAAGGTCGGACCTTGTCCTGGTTGATCGAACAAAGCCCGCAACCACGGGTGCTTGGCCTGTTCGCCTTCGGTGACACCCTCAAGCACGGCGCCCTGCAAGCCATCGCACAGCTCAAGGCCCGGCAGATCAGCTGCCACCTGCTGACCGGCGACAACCGTGGCAGCGCCAGGGTGGTCGCCGAGGCCCTGGGTATCGACGATGTTCACGCCCAGGTGCTGCCGGCGGACAAAGCCGCCATCGTCGCCGAGTTGAAACGCAACGGTGTGGTGGCAATGGTCGGCGACGGCATCAACGACGCCCCGGCACTGGCCGCCGCCGATATCGGCATTGCCATGGGTGGCGGCACCGATGTCGCCATGCACGCGGCGGGCATCACCCTGATGCGCGGCGATCCGCGGCTGGTGCCAGCGGCTCTGGAAATCAGCCGCAAGACCTATGGGAAGATCCGCCAGAATCTGTTCTGGGCCTTCGTCTATAACCTGATCGGCATTCCCCTGGCCGCCTTCGGCCTGCTCAATCCGGTACTGGCCGGTGCGGCCATGGCCTTGTCCAGCGTCAGCGTGGTAAGCAATGCCTTGCTGCTCAAGACCTGGAAACCCAAAGACCTCGACTGAAGGAGTTGTCATGAATATCGGCCAAGCAGCCCGCCAGAGCGGCCTGAGCGCGAAGATGATCCGTTATTACGAGTCCATCGGCCTGCTCAAGGCCGCCAACCGCACGGACAGCGGCTACCGTGTGTACAGTGCGCAGGACTTGCACACCCTGGCCTTTATCAAACGTTCCCGGGACCTGGGTTTCTCCCTGGAGGAAGTCGGCAAGCTGCTGACCCTATGGCAGGACCGCCAGCGCGCCAGTGCCGACGTCAAGGCCCTGGCCCGCCAGCATATCGAGGAATTGAGCCGCAAGATCGAGGAACTGGCCAGCCTGCGCGACACCTTGCAGGACCTGGTGGAGCACTGCCACGGCGACCAGCGGCCCGATTGCCCGATCCTCAAGGACCTGGCATCGGGCGGTTGCTGCCATTAAAAAATCCGGCCGAGGCCGGATTCTTCATTCAAGCGATCACTGCTGCATCCACGGTGGAGGCGGCTCTTCAGCCTTGCTCGGCGGTTTGTCATCCGCCGCGCGGATTGCCTGCCGGCGCTCCTCCTCGAAACGTGCCGCTTCGATCTCGCGCATCACGCTGCCGACATCCGCCAGTTCTTCCGGATCGTCGAACTCACCCGTCAGAATGCTGCCCGGATGCAAGGTGCCGGCTTCGAACAACGCCCACATTTCCTTGGCATAACGGGTGTCCCGCAGCTCCGGAGCGAAACGCCCGAAGTACGAGGCCATGTTGCCGACGTCCCGCTCCAGCATGCTGAAGGCGTGGTTGTTGCCCGCCGCATCCACCGCCTGGGGCAGGTCGATAATCACCGGGCCCTGTGGCGTCAACAGCACGTTGAACTCCGACAGGTCACCGTGCACCAGACCGGTACACAACATCAGCACAATCTGGGACATCAGGAACGCGTGATACTCGCGCGCCTGATCCGGCTCCAGCACCACATCGTTGAGGCGCGGTGCGGCATCGCCGTACTCGTCCGCCACCAACTCCATCAGCAGCACGCCTTCCAGGAAGTCGAACGGCTTGGGCACCCGTACGCCAGCGCTGGCCAGACGGAACAACGCCGCCACTTCCGCGTTCTGCCAAGCGTCCTCGGTCTCCTTGCGACCGAACTTGGAGCCCTTGGCCATGGCGCGGGCCTGCCGGCTGTTACGCACCTTGCGGCCTTCCTGATACTCGGCCGCCTGACGAAAACTTCGTTTATTCGCCTCCTTGTAGACTTTGGCGCAACGTAGCTCGTTGCCACAGCGCACCACATAAACCGCTGCCTCTTTACCACTCATGAGTGGGCGCAGCACCTCGTCGACCAGACCGTCCTCGATCAGGGGTTCAATGCGTTTTGGAGTCTTCATCAGCTTTTATTGTGGGTCCTTTATTGCCAAACACGCGAATGTCACTCGTTATACGGCAATCCTCTCACAGCGGGGAGAGGATGCCGACCTCGAATACTCTCCAATGCACTCAATGTGCCAGATTATTCC
This sequence comes from Pseudomonas sp. MWU12-2319, assembly GCF_023242525.1. NCBI lineage: Bacteria > Pseudomonadati > Pseudomonadota > Gammaproteobacteria > Pseudomonadales > Pseudomonadaceae > Pseudomonas > Pseudomonas sp. MWU12-2319. The sequence goes on along the minus strand of NZ_JALJES010000020.1, from coordinate 94,006 downwards.
GACGAACCGGCCAGATGAAAGCCGCGACTCCAAAGAATAGCTGACGATTATCAAGCTATTGTTCACGCAGCACCTTGCCTTTTCTGACCGAGGCCGACAGCCTGATGCTCAGAAAAAATCAGAATATTCGCCCTGTACCTCAACTTTTTTCCGCGCCGGCCGAAGCGCTCTAGGACAAAGGCGTTTTTGTCGGACAATCAGGTACGCCATCAGCGAAACGGATTTTCAGTACAGACACCATTTTCACAGCTGCCCTATTACAGATCGCAGGCGATCAATCCGCCTGGGGTCTACAAGAAAAATCTGGAGCGCGGATGAACATCAAGCAAAAATTGACCTGGGCGTTTGCAATCGTCGCCTGTTTGCCGGTGGTGCTGGTTGCCACCCTGGTGGTACTGAACCTGCGCAGTGAAGCCCGCAGCAACTTTGTCGATGGCAGTGGCCGGGAGATCCGCCAGGTCAGCAACGCCATGCAGCTGTTTTTTGACGGCGTCAGCCAGAACGTCGAATACCTGACAACCCAGCCGCTGATAAAAAATTCCGATGGTGTGCTCAAGAGCTACATGAGCGCCGATGCAGCGCAAACGCCTCTCAACGAGCAGGACAAACAGATCTACGACCTGCTTGAGGGCATGAGACTGGCCCATCCGGCCTATTCCTATGTGTCCTACGGCGTTGGCAACGGCGGCTACGTCTCCACCCCAGCCGACCCGAAACTGGCCAGCTACGACCCACGTGTCCGTCCCTGGTACAAGACCGCGATCGCCAATCCCGGCAAGACCCTGCGGACCTCCGCCTACTACTGGGCTGCCGACGACGCCGTGATGATCGGCACCGTGCGCACCGTGGACAACAAGCTGGGCTCCCAGGGTGGTGTCATCGGTGTCGACGTGACCCTCAAGCAGCTCACCGAGATCGTCAAGCAGATCAAGCTCGGTGAAAGCGGCTACCTGATGTTGATGGAGAACAGCGGCAACCTGCTGGTGGACCCCAAGCAGCCTGAGCACAACTTCAAGGCCCTGGGCAGTCTCGGTGGCGGTTATGCGGACCTGGCCAAGGCCGGCAAGGGCCTGGTGGAAGTCGATATCAACGGCGAACACTACATGGCCAATGTCTGGCCATCGGAGCAGTTGGGTTGGACCTTTATCGGCCTGATCAAACAAAGCGAAGTGATGGCTTCGGCCAACCAACTGACCTGGCTGGTGGCAATCATCGCCGCCGTGCTCGCGGTGATCTTCGCCATTGTCGGCGCCAGCTTCGCCAGCCTTATCGTGCGGCCGATCCGCAGCGTGGCCAGCGGCCTGGAAGGCATCGCCCAGGGCGAAGGCGACCTGACCCAGAACCTGCAGATCCGTGGCAGCGACGAAACCGCGCAACTGGCGAACTGGTTCAACCAGTTCCTTGGCGCGATCCGCAGCCTGATCCAGCACATCGGTCAGTCGGCGAACAAGATTCTCGATTCGTCGCGTAATTCCACCCGGGTCTCCGGGGACATGGCCGACGCCGCCGGGCGCCAGCGCGAAGCGGTGGACATGGTGTCGACCGCCTTCCACGAGATGGTCGCCACCGCCAACGAAGTCGCCCGCTCCTGCAGCCAGGCCGCCGAATCGGCCGACAGCGGCCAGCGCCAGGCCCGCGAAGGCCAGCAACAGATCGATGCGGCAGTGAGCAGCGTCGACCAGTTGAGCCATGAAATTTCCCAGTCGGCCCAGTCGATGCAGCAATTGGAGACCGACAGCAACAATATCCAGTCGATTCTCGGCACCATCCGCTCGATCGCCGAACAGACCAACCTGCTGGCGCTCAACGCCGCCATCGAAGCGGCCCGGGCCGGCGAACAGGGCCGTGGTTTTGCGGTGGTCGCCGACGAGGTGCGGGCCCTGGCCAAGCGCACCGCCGACTCCACGGCGGAGATCGACGGCCTGCTGGGCAATCTGGCCAAGCGCACCAGTCAGGTCGCCCAACAGATGCACGCCAGCCTTGAGGTATCGCAGGAATCGGTGAACCGTATCGGCCTGGCACGCACCAGTTTCGGGCAGATCCGCGAGTCGGTGGACGTGATCCGCGACATGAACACCCAGATCGCCACCGCGGCGGAAGAACAGCACCACGTGGCCGAAGACATCAACCGGCATATCAGCCAGATCCATGGCGATGCGCAGTTGGTGGCGGAACTGGCGAACTCGGCGCGGCTCGATTCCCAGGGTCTGGCGGGGCTGTCCAGTGAGCTGGATGCGTTGGTCAAGCGCTTCCGGACCTGATCAGATCTTGAGCACGCCGCATAACCTGTAGGAGCCTGGCTTGCCAGCGAAGAGGCCCTTGAGGCCGCCAAAAGCTTCGCGGGCAAGCCCTGCTCCTACAGGTGGGTGGTGTTCTTGAGTCTGTTGCGGTACTCAGTGGCGGAACAGTTCTCCCGGCGTATAACCGAACAAGCCCTTGAACGCGGCGATAAACGCCGACGTCGAGTCATAACCACAGGACAGCGCGGCCCGGGTCACGCTGTCCCCCGCCTCCAACGTCCCCAGCGACGAGAGCAATCGCGCACGCTGGCGCCAGCCCCGAAAACTCAAGCCGGTCTCACGCTGAAACAACCGCATCAAGGTTTTTTCCGACATGCCCAGGCGCTCGGCCCACTGCCCCAGGGTCACCCCCAGCTCGGGGTTCTCAATCAGTTCGTTGCACAAGTCGAGCAAGCGCGAATGACGCGGCAGCGGTAGCGAAAACCCCACCTCCGGCAGCCCCGCCAACTGATCCAGCAACACCTGCACCAAACGCCCCTCGCTGCCGCCCTGCTCGGGATAATCGGCCGGCAACAGGCAGAAACTCTTGATCAGCTCCCGGGCCAGCGGCGTGACCTCCAGCACCCGGCAACGCGACGGTGCCCACTGACAATCCTCGCGGCGCACATACAGGCTGCGCATTTCCGCACGCATCGAGGTCACCACCTCATGCTCCAGCCCCGCCGGAATCCAGACACCCCATTGCGGCGGCGCAAAGAAGCTGCCCTCGGCGGTATGCACCCCCAGCACCCCGCTGATGGCATAGGAAAACTGCACCCAGTCATGCCGGTGACGCGGCGTCCACGACCCGGCACTCAGGCTCTCGGCCCGGGCATACAACGGGCGCGGCAGGGACGCCAGCTGCGGAATCTGTCGTTGGGGACCACGTTGTCCGTTAGTCGGCATGAATAGACCTTGTATCGCAAGACAGCTTTCAGGCTGCGACCTTAGGCCAAGCCATCGTTTCTGACAATGCCGCGGGCCATCAGCGCCCGACAGCGGTTCGCTTCTAGCACCAAAGCAACACGGCGCAACGAATAAACCCTATCCTGTGCGAGATACAGCCTATAAACATGAAAGTTTTTTCCCACAAACAAAGCGACTGCTCATGCCCGTGAACTGGCAATACCTGACCGCCGCGCCGAGCTTGCCCGCGCTGTACCTGCGCGCCGCGACACGACGCATCATCGCGGGCCAACACTTGCCTGACCAGGGGCTACGCAGTTGGGTGACCGTCGATGAACGGCGCCTGGCCGCTTATCGCCGGGTCTGCGGCTTTGCCGAGGGCAGCCCGATGCCGGCGACCTATCCCCATGTGCTGGCCTTGCCCCTGCAACTGCAGTTGCTGACGGCCAAGGAGTTTCCCTTTCCGCTGCCGGGCCTGGTTCACCTGAACAACCGTATCCGCCTGCTGCGGCCCCTGGGCGGCATGGGCAATCTGCGGATCGGTGTGCAGGTGCGTAACCTGCAGCCTCATGTCCAGGGCGCGACCTTCGATCTGCTCACCGAGATCGACGATGCCCTCGGGCCGCTTTGGGAGGCCGAAAGCCGGCTGCTCTGCCGGGGCGTCACCCTGGACGCCAAGCCACCACGGAAAACCAAGGCCCCGGTCCCGCCCTTGACCGAGCTGACGCACTGGCAGGTTCCGGTGGATATCGGTCGGCGCTACGCCAGGGTTTCCGGCGACTACAACCCGATCCACCTGACGGCCCTGAGCGCCCGCCTGTTCGGTTTCCCCCGGCCCATTGCCCATGGCCTGTGGAACAAGGCCCGGATCCTCGCGGCCCTGCGCGAGCACCTGCCGAGCGCCAATATCGAGATCGAGGTGGCGTTCAGAAGACCGGTACGCCTGCCCGGCGAAGTCGGCCTGTGGGTCAGTGCACCGGGCTCGAACGGCGCGTTCAAATTGTCCGGTGCCAAGGGACTGGAACATCTGAGCGGTCGTTGGCGACCTATCACCTGACAGACCGCTCTCATCGGAACGTCGCATCCCCTACCCTCGTTTTTTTCTTCGTATCTCTATTCTTCCTGATCTGCCCCCCTTACTGACCGACGGACATCTGAAGATACAACCCCCTGCTTGAGGGGCGGTTGCGCTTTGCCCGCCCTGACGTCTATGATCGGATCGTCGTTGCCAATTCAACGACTAGACCTTGGCCGGTCGATGAGAAAAGGCGCACAGGCGCCCACCATCCGAATTGCAGGCGCCTTTTTTGTGCCCGCACATTCGTGTAATGGCGGCTGTGCGTGGGACACCTTCGGGTGTGCCGGGTCCTTTTCCCCGGTCGGCCAACCCGCGTACAGCTGCCACCCGTCTTCGCTTGGCCGCGAAAGGTGTCAGCGCCACCGAGAAGGAATTTCAGATGGGCTACCTACCGCTAACTCCGACCTGCACTAACCGTCATATTCTCTTCATCAACACCCACGCTTCGATCGTGGATTTGCATGCCTATGGCAGCGAGCGCATGCGCGCCGGCAAGGACATGATCGATAGTCTGTCCTGCATGTCCCTCAGAAAAATCGACGACGAAGACTTGAGCCATTTCATTCAGGGCGCTGCCTTGCTGCTGCGTGATGGATATGACATTTGGAAAGTGGTCGAGACGAGGACAATGGAGGCTGTGCGCAATGGTAGATTGACCTCTATCGCTCCAGGTGGAGACTCTAATACCGGAGTAGAGACCGTTGTCTAAATGACTGTAAAGTCAATTCAGCACGGTAACCTGAGTCAGGTTGCCGTGCTGAAACTGTTGAGTTGTAGGTAGAGCTATGTGAGAAGTCAGGCCCATCCACTGCATCTGAAAATGAGATCGGTGATCAGGAATTCGGCTCTCCCAAAGATGCCCTGCAACGTGGCCAACAGCTGTTAAATCTTTACGTTCTCACGAATATTCCAGCCGTACTTGATAGCGCCGCCGTCCTTGCCGCCATCGGCTTTTTGCGGCTGGTAGCTGACCTCGACCTTGGCGAAATTCAGCGAGACATCTTCCTGCAGAATGTCGCTGTCTTGAGTCCCGTCGGTTCCATAGGACGCCACCATCACTTCCTTCAGGGTGATCACTAGGTATTCCACCGGACTGGTGCCGCCGGCCTTGCGTATCGTGAGTGTCGCCTCGGAATAATGCTTGCCGCTGGAGCAGGCCGCCATCAAGTTGGGCGATGACTTGTCCATGGACTTGCCGAAGGACAGGTTATTGATACTGACCTTGCCGGCCCCTCCGCCGCTGCCGGTATGCATGGAGCCGGATTGGCTCATGCCCCATTGAATCGATTTTATTTCGATTTCGTCCCGATGCTGCTGATCCTTAGACTCGCCCTTGATATCACCCAGCTTCAAAAACATATCGGTTGCCATACACGCTCCTTGTCGTTGATTCACGCCGGATTGGCGTCGGAAGGCACTTTCTTCGCGGAGGCTTGCCTGAATCAAGGCGTTGAACAGCAAAAGAGAATAGGCCTGCATTATTAACTCGCGAGTCCTACATTTTCAGTTGATAGGGCTGCCTATGCTCCAAGACCGTGATAACAGGTTAGGGAGTGACCGGGATGATTTCCGAGTTATTGAAAAGCGGCGTGCCCAGTGCGCACAACAATGCTCGTCAACGTGTGGAGGGCAAGGTCGATCTACCGCGTCTGTTCCGTGCCATCGATGCGGATCCGGCGATAGCCGGTGCGGGGCTGGTTTATATCGAGAGTGACTTCACTGTGGTGACGCTGCGGGAGTTCCGGGTTATTTGTAGCATTGTGCCGAAAAAGGTCGTATTGCGTGAGGCGCCCAGGCACATGGCACCGTTGGAGTTTGTACGGATCGTGGAGACACAGCCGCGGGAATCGCGACTAGTCGCCGAGGCGGTGAGTGCGGGCTTGGCTTGTAGCAGCGCCATCTTGGGATGGATTGCTGCATTCAGTGGGACGGTATTCGTCCCATTCAGTGCCGGCACGAGCCTGATCGTCTCGAAAATTGGGCTAGCTGTTGTCGCGGCGAGTTCAGCGCAATGTATCGTGAGTGGCGTCAGGGCTTATAACGAAGCCAGCGATCCTGTTTTGAACGATGAGATGGATCGCGAGGACTGGTATCGATACATGATGCCCCTTCTGGACGCTATTTCGTTGCTCGGTGCAGGTATCTCGGGGGTAGCGACAGTCAGGTTGCTACAGGCTCGAAAAGCGGCGACGGGTAGAAATTGGTATGAGCTTTCGAGGGGGCTTTCCCGACAGCAGCAAAAGTCATTAACCCGCGAGCTACTGTCCATTCGGCATCCCAGTTTGACTGCAAAGCAGTTGAAACTTAAACAACGGTTGATGGAGCTTCCAAAGCGCTATACCAACGGTCAATTGCAACATGCGACGCTCACGCAAATAAAGGATGCTGTTGGCGCTGCTCTGAGTTTGGCTGGCAGTGCTCATTCGGGAAACATTAAAGCCATTGCAATGGGGGTACTTTATGAATCCAATGATGGATTTTGATTTTGAGCGCAAGAAATTCAAAGCATTTATGGCGCGCTATTTCAAAATCTTTTTATGCTCATTTTTTCTTAGCGTGTTCTCGGCGGCATGCACTATATCCCTGATGGCAAGCACTTACTTTAGAGGTTATCCCGAGCGCGGCAGGTATACGATCATTGTGGCGCTCTCTGCGTCGACGACACTGACGATACTCAACTATTTGGTGGTACGTGGCCGTCCCAGGGCGATATGGGGCATTGTCATGTTGAACGTGCTTTGCTTGTTTTTGGTACTATCGCTTACTGGCAATAAACCTCATTTCATTTCCTACATAACAGGGATAGTTTTTCCACTGCTGAGCTTGCTAGCCCTCAATAGCAAGCGCCACCGCGAAATGCGCGGTGTGCTCGTAACGATCCGTCAGCAACGAGAAGAACTTCATCGGCTCCACAAACGTCGTGGAAGGCACCGCTGATCGCGGCTAAGCAGCGCTCGCCTGGCCGACCTGACGAATATTTCATCGGCTCCAGGTGTTATCCCTACAGCAAGGCCCTTGCTTCCCGTTCTTATCCACCGGAAGCTAGACGCCTTGAAGGAGAACACCCGCATGAACCTCGACGAACTGACCCAACGCCTGCACGGCATCCGCGATCGCAACGACTGGAAAACTTTCCACAGCCCGAAAAACCTGGTCATGGCCGCCAGCGTGGAGATGGCCGAACTGGTGGAGATTTTCCAATGGCTCAGCGAGGATCAATCGCGCCAGTTGCCACCGGAAAAGCTCGCCCATGCCGGACAGGAAGTCGGCGATATCGTCCTCTACCTGCTCCTGCTGTGCAGCGAACTGGGGTTGGACATGAACGAAGTGGTCCGCGCCAAGCTGGCCGACAGCGAACGGCGCTTCGCCCAATGAGCGACCGTCATTTCGACCAGTTGGCGACCCGTTTCGCCGAAAAAATCTACGGCGGGGCCAAGGGCGCGATCCGCCTCGCCGTGCTCCAGGCCGACCTGACCGAGAGCCTGCCGCAGCGCCCGTTGCGGGTGCTGGATATCGGCGCGGGCCTGGGCCATATGTCATTGTGGCTGGCCGAACGCGGTCATCAGGTGACCCTCGCCGAACCCGCCGAACCGATGCTCGAGGGCGCACGCCTACGCTTTGCCGAGGCCGGACAAAACGCGACCTTTATCCAGGCACCGTGGCAGGAACTGCTCGGCCAGCTCACCGAACCCTATGACCTGGTGCTCTGCCACGCCGTGCTTGAATGGCTGGCCGAACCCCATGCAATCCTGCCGGTGCTGCACCAGCTGTGCAAGCCCGATGGCTGGCTGTCCCTGGCCTTCTACAACCGCGATGCACTGATCTATCGCAACTTGCTCAAGGGCCATTTCCGCAAGATGCGCAAGAACGACATGGCCGGCGAAAAGCAGAGCCTGACCCCGCAACAACCCCTTGATCCACGGGAATTGGCGGCGCAACTTGAAGGTCTGTGGCGGATCGAAACCCAGAGCGGCGTGCGGGTTTTCCACGACTACATGCCGGTTGAATTCCAGGCCCGCGCCACCCTGGCGGACCTGCTGGAAATGGAACTGGCCCACCGTCGCCATCCCGGTTTTGCCGGACTGGGACGTTACCTGCACTGGATCTGCCGTCCGGTCTGAATACGGAGGATGCAATGAGTCGCCGTTTTTGTCTGCTAGCGCTGTGCCTGGGGATGGCTGCCTGCCAGAGCAACAACCCCTACACCAGCAGTTCCATGCCCCTGCCGCCGGCCCCGGCGCAGGTCGCCCATGGCCCGGACCTGAGCGCCTACCCGGCGCCACCACGGGACTATGGACGCTACCGAACCTGGGCCTGGAGCAATGACCGGCTGCCCGCCGGCACCACCTGGGCCGATCCGGCGCAGTTGGCCGAAGTGGTCGGCAATGCCCTCGAACAGCAGGGCTTGCGGCCACGCCGCGATACGGCACCGCCGGACCTGCGGGTCAGCGCCGACCTGCATGTGGAGAAACGCCTGCGCCAGGTCCAGGAAGACTACGGTTATGCCGGCGGCCCTTATGGCTACCGCTATGGCATGTACCCCAGCGCCCCGATCGTGCGCACCTACGAGGTGCAAGTGCTCGTGGTGCGTATCAGCCTGTTCGACGCCGGCACCGGCCAACCGGTCTGGAGCGCCAGCGCCGAAACCGGCACCCAGGGCAATCAGCTCGAACGCGCGGATGCCTTGCGCGAGGCCGTGAGCAAAGCCCTGGCCAGCTATCCACCCAGCTAGACCCCCTCCGGAGAAAAATCATGTTCCGCCGTCTCGCTTTAGTGGTTTTTGCCGTGCTGCTCAGCGCCTGCGAAACCACCCAGGTCAACCATGACTTCGACGCCAGTCGCGACTTCGCCGGCTACCGCAGCTGGAGCTGGAAAGAACCCGCGTTGCAGTACCGACCCGACGATCCGCGAATCAAGAGCGACCTCACCGAACAGCGGATTCGCCAGGCGGTCGGCGAGCAGTTGGACCAGCGCGGCTTGCGCCCGGTCATGGCCGGCGGCAAGGCCGATGTGAAGGTCCAGGCGTACCTGATCGTCGACAACCGCCAGCAGCAGGTGAGCACCAGCTACGGCGGCGGTTGGGGTGGCCCTTGGCAAGGCGGTTTCTGGGGCGGCCCGGGCTACACCGAAACCCGTAGCGTCGACTATCAGGTCGCGACGATCCAGATCGACCTGCTCGATGGCAAGGACGGCAAGCTGGTCTGGCGTGGAAGCGCCGAACAGATGGTCAACAACGGTTCGACACCCGCCGAGCGCAGCGCGGCGATCAACCAGGCGGTGGCCAAGTTGATGAGCGCGTATCCGCCGAAGTAGTCGCAGTGGCCATGGCGACCTACTTCTGACTCTCGATATCACTGATATCAAGCATGAAGCCAATCATCCGCAGGCTGTCGCCGACACCCAGCACCTGTCCCTGAAGGCGATACCACTGTGGGGGCTGGAATGCATCCTCAACATGACGGCGCACGATTTGCAGCAGCGCCTTGCCCTGCTGCAAATCGTGCATGCGGCTGGAAAGTTCTTCGCGATCGGAGGCATGGAACAGCCTCAGCCAAGCCTGCAGCGATAACATCCCGTACGATGCCTCCACCCCCAGCTCCCGGGCCAATTGCGGAGCCAGTTGCAACTGGTCAATGGCCGGCGTCCATTCCCACCAACCGGTGCCCAACAAGCCTTGCAACACCTCCAGGCGCTCCAGTTGATGATGGTGCGCCTGCTGCCGCAGGCGGGCCAACAACGGCGCGGCCAAAGCCGCCGCCAGTTGCAGCCAGTCACGGTCCTCCAACCGCGCCGCCCGTTGTTGCGCCGGGTAAAAACCGCCGAGCAACCAGGCCGCCACCCCATGGTCATCGCAAAAAGGAATGAGCAAGCCATCGGCATCGCCCATCACCCCTTGCAGGCGCATATGCTCACTGAGACCTTGTTGTGCGCTAAAGTACAGCGGCACCATGCCGTTTAGGCTGTCCAGGCCACGACCCAGGACTTGACCGGTCTGCCACAGGGCCGGAGCGTCGTGGGCCCGATACTCGCTGTGCACCATCCACTGCTGCTGATGTTCGTCCAGCAGCGCCAGGGCGACACAGGGAATCCGCCAGTGTCGGGACAACCCCTGCAACTGCTCGTTCAGCACCTGGGGTAAGCGCGCCAGGCTGCACAAGCGCAATTGTTCGCTCATTTGCCCGGCGAAATACTGCAACTGCTCACGTAACGACGAGCGCAGATTGTGTTCGAGCAGGTCGCCGATATCCACGGCCTGCAGCCACCAGCCCGTATTGCCGGGCTGGACCCAGGCCCGGGTATGCAGGACTTGCCCGGCCGGGCCGGTGAAATCCAGGTCCAGGCCCTGCCCGAGCCAATCCGCCGGCACGCCCTCGGCACACAGGCGGCTGGAGAGCAGCAGCAAGTCGCGCAACTCGCATACTGCATCCCACGGCGCCAAGTCATGGCGCAAGGGACCGTCGACACTCAATATCCGACCGTCATCGTCGAGCCGGATCTGCAAGCCGAACGCCGGGGCGGACAGATCGTGCACAGGCTCGGGCGCCGACTCGCGGCTCCGTCTCAGCAGGAGACCGAGGAGTTTGTCTCCCGCGCTCAAAATTGCCGACCCAAGGTAACGATGATCGTCAGCACGCACACAAGGTCGAACTCAACGGCTGCGGCATCCTTGGTTTTTTTAGGGAAGCTGGGGTTCATGACAACGTCTACCCTGACAACTGCACATTGCTATCAGCATAGAATCATTCGCCGGAAAGGGTGTTTTTTAGCCGATGCATAGTCTTGCCCTATCAGCCTGGTTCGTGCGCTGTGCCCCAGAATCCGTGCCGTCGACATCTGGTCGCCTCCGACCTCATCCGAGCAAAGAGGCGCTACACTAAGAAGCGAACTCAGCGACAGGTATGGTCCCATGAACGCCTCTTCCCCCCCACGGCAACAGCTCCTTCTAGTGGACGACGAAGAGGACGCCCTGCTCGAACTGGCCGAATTGCTGGAGGGCGAAGGCTTTTGCTGCTTCACCGCCACCTCCGTCAAGCTGGCGCTCTCGCACCTGACCCATCATCCGGATATCGCCCTGGTGATCACCGACCTGCGCATGCCGGAAGAAAGCGGCATGTCGCTGATCAAACGTCTGCGTGAACACACCTCGCGCCAGCACCTGCCCGTCATCGTCACGTCCGGCCATGCCGACATGGACGATGTCAGCGATATGCTCAGGCTCCAGGTGCTGGACCTGTTCCGTAAACCCATCTATCACGTGCGCTTGCTGGAAACCCTCAACAACCTGTTTCCACAGCCCAGGATGCATCTGGTCAACCCCTCTTGATGCACCGTCTGGACAACCTCAGGCGGGGCCTGTAAAACCTGCTCCCTGCGAGTGCGGCGCATCAGTCGGCATATTCATCAGGGGTAGCTATGCAGGTAGAAAGTTTTTTTGAATGGCTGGGCCAGGCGCTAGGCTCGGTGATTCGTTTTATCATTGATGGCCTCAGCGGCTTCTTCCACGCGTTGACCCATGCCGGCGGCAACTTTATCGACGGCTTCGCCCGCTCCCTGGGCATGAGCCCCTCGTTCTTCAGCATCCTGATCCTGATCCTCGGCCTGATGCTGCTCTACTCGGCGGTCCGCGCCTTTATGCGGGCCTCGATCATCCTCGGCATCATCTGGCTGGTGCTCGGGCTCTGGCTGTTGAGCTGGGTGGTCCACTAATCGCTACAATGCCCGCTCTTTCAAGGAGCCCGCATGTCCCCCCTGATCGCTGACTGGCGAGACCGCCCGACACACCGCCGGGTCTGGGCACTCGCCGCACCCATGATCCTGTCGAATATTTCCGTGCCCCTGGTGGCGCTGGTCGACAGCAGCGTGATCGGCCACCTGCCCCACGCCCACCAGCTCGGTGCGGTGGCGGTCGGCGCCAGCCTGTATATCTTTCTCGCCTGGGCCATGGGCTTCCTGCGTATGGGCTCCACCGGTTTTGCCGCCCAGGCCGCCGGACGAGGAGACGGCGCGGCCTTGCGCCAGGTGCTCGTCCAAGGTTTGCTGCTGAGCCTGGTGCTGGCGCTGTTCCTGGGGGCGATCGCCGTGCCGTTCAGCCAACTGGCGCTGACCTTCATGCAACCCTCGCCCGAATTGCACGAATTGACCCTGGACTTCTTCCACATCCGGCTCTTCGGGCTGCCGGCGGCGCTGGCCAGCTATGCCCTGGTCGGCTGGTTCCTCGGCACCCAGAACGCCCGCGCACCGCTGGCCATTTTGCTGACCACCAACCTGGTGAATATTGCCCTGAACCTGTGGTTCGTCCTCGGGCTGGACTGGGGCGTGGTCGGTTCGGCCCGGGCCTCGGTGATCGCCGAATGGACCGGCGCCCTGCTCGGCCTGAGCCTGACCGGCAAGGCCCTGCGCGCCTACCCCGGGCAGATCGCCTGGGCGGCACTGCGGCGCTGGCAGAGCTGGCGCCCGTTGCTGACGGTGAACCGCGATATCTTCATTCGCAGCATGGCGCTGCAATCGGTGTTTTTCCTGATCACCGTCCAGGGCGCACGCCTGGGCGATGCCACCGTCGCGGCCAACGCACTGCTGCTCAACGGCTTGCTGCTCACCGCCCACGCCCTGGACGGCCTCGCCCACGCCGTGGAGGCGCTCTGTGGTCATGCCATCGGTGCCCGTGATCGCGATACCCTGCGGCGTTCCCTGGTGGTCGCGGCCGGTTGGTCGCTGCTGGCGAGCCTGGGCTTCGCACTGCTGTTCCTGCTCGGCGGGCACCTGTTCGTCAGCCTGCAGACCGATATCCCCAGCGTGCGCGAGATTGCCTTCGGCTACCTGCCTTACCTGGCGCTGTTGCCACTGATCGCGGTGTGGAGCTACCTGCTCGACGGCTTGTTCATCGGCGCCACCCGCGCCCGGGAAATGCGCGACAGCATGCTGCTCAGCGTGCTCCTCAGTCTGCCCTGTGCCTGGTTCCTGAGCCGCTTTGGCAATCACGGCCTGTGGATAAGTTTCCTGCTGTTCATGGCCCTGCGCAGCATGACCCTGGGGCTCTACGCCGTGAAACTGCGGCGCAACGACGGCTGGTTCGGCCAGGCCGCGCACTGAGCGACACCCTAGGCTCAATCAGGGCTATTGCTCCAGGCCTGGCGCAGGTTTTCCAGGCGCTCGCCGGGAGAGTCTCCCGCCAGGCAGGCCGGAATGGACGCCGCCGGATACTCCGCACGCAGATGCAGCCAGCCATCGAGCAGGCCGTACTCGCGAAAGCCCTGGGCGATGCCCTCCTGCACATGGCACCAGGTCCGGTCGTATTCATGTCCGCTACAGCGGCTCCACTGGTAGGCGTGGCGCTCCAGCAGGCAGGTCTGCAGGCGGCGCTGCTGGTGGCTGCTCAGGACCGGTGGCGCACCGAGACCGGCCACCTCGAGCCCGGGGTTGAACAGTTGCTGCCAGCCGACGCCGCCAATGGCCCGGTCCGCCCAGGTCCCACCATACCAGTACAGACAGCGGATGGGGCCGAGCCAGCCGCTCAGTTCGCGCGAGTCCGATGAGTCGAAGAAATAGCTGGCGGTCTGCGGGTTGTAGTAGCTGAGCAAGCCCCGATGCTGTTCGTCGAAACCCACCACCAGTATCTGTCGCAGGTGGGTCAGCAACGCCTGCACCGGCGCCCGGGTGTGCAGGAACAAACCGGGCCAGAGACTCGGGTTGGCCTGGCTGAGGCGGCTCAACGGGCAACCTTCGGCCAGTTGCAGCAGGCGCGGAGCGACTTCGCCCAGGCCCTGAAACGGCGAGCCCTCAAACAGGTTGTAAGCCAGATAGTGCGCGTAACCTTCCTTCAGCGCCTCGAGCACCCCCGGGGCACCGGGCACATCCAGCAGCAACCACTGGCTGCAATCGTCCGTCGCCTTCATGGCAGGCCCCTTCGCGGGAGTGCGCCCCGACAGACGCAATCCCGCACCGCGCAGTGACGCTCGCCGCCGCCCATGGGTTGCCCGCACAACAGCACCAGCGGATAACCGGCGTGCAGAGATTCGAGAATCGGGTCCCGGTGCAGACGTTGCGCGCCAGCGGGCAGCGGCCTCGGCAACTGGACATCGCCACGCATGACAATTCGCGGCGCTTGCGCATCGCCGTCCTGAAAACGCACCCACACCGCCGTCCCCACGGTCAGCTCTTCGCACTCATATTGCAGAGAGCGAGCCAACGGCAGCCAGCAAGGAACCGCCGGCGAAGCGCTGCCCTGGGCAAAGGCGTCGATGCGCACCGCCACCCGTCCTGCTTGGTCGCGAAAGGTCCCCTGCTCGTCGGCGTCGACCACCTGAGCCCGGAACAGCCCCGATAACACCGGGCTGGGCCAGCGCCGCCGGGAACGAAACGCCACCTCCCAGGAAGTCGCCGCAAAGGCATTGCCATAACGCAGCCGAGGCCCGCCGTCCGCGGCCCCACCGGGCAGGCTGTCGCCACGGTGGCGAAGCCGGGTGACCAGCCACAACCGGTTCCACGCCGCGCAAGGGTGGCCGGAAACGGGCAGATACGCGCCACTGGCCAGACCGGGCAGATCGCTTTCGCCCTCCGCCACCTGGGCCCCACGGCCGCCACGCCGACGACTGCCATCGGCCAGCGTGACGAAAAAATCCAGCACGCCCGGACCCGTCTCATGGGCGAAGCGCGCCCGCGGGGTACGCCGAAACGCCCCCTGGTGATCGGCAAAGACCAGCAAGTGCAGGTCCCGGCTGTGCTGGAAATGATAGTGGATGCCCTCTTCCGCGCAGAGCCGCTGCACAAATGCCAGGTTCGACTCTTCGTACTGCACGCAATAGGCACGCCGGGCATAGTGGCCCTTGAGCGAGAAACGCACGACATCGTCGCCCAGGCCATGCTCCTCAAGCACCCGGGCGATGATCGCCGGAACCGAGCAGTGCTGGAACAGACGCCGGCTCACACGCTGCGCCAGGCAACCCAGGCGCGGCCCCAGGGACAGGCGACAATGGCCCCGCGGCAACCCCCGGAGCGTCAGGTTGACGCCCTGTATCTGCCCGTGAAACCCGGCGTTTTCAGTCCCCAGCGCCAGGTAGCAACTGCGGTACATCAACCCGGCCAGGTCCAGTTCGCCTTCCTCGTCGAGAACATCCAGCTCGAAGGCAAACAGTTCGTCGATCGCCTCCACGCCGCTAAAGGCCGTGACAATCAGGGGATGGGACAAGCCCGCTACATCCAGCCGAAAAAACGGCTCGCTGACTGGATCGAACATTGGCTTTCCTCATACGTGGCACCGACCTGGGATTCTCGCCGAGAGACAAGGCCGAGTAGAGGGCTGAAGCAGTGTTAGAGAAAAGACCTACGCAAAACACGGAACAGAGGAAGCCATCATCTTGACTTCAGCGCATAAAAAACCCACCGCGAAGGGTGGGTTTTTCATAAAAGGACATTGCCTACAAGATCACAGGAAAAAACCAATCTCAAACAAGGCAATTTCCTGGGAACTATTGGCGTCGCCTTATGAGGACAGGTACGAAGAGCGGGTCAACCCCAGACGCAGGGCATCCAGGTACTGGGTACGCTCCTTGACACTGATGTTCGCGCTGGCGACTTTGTCGCGGTAGTGCGTCATCAGTTCTTCCGGCGACAAGTGCACATAACGCAGCATGTCCTCGATGGTGTCATGGGTTTCGATACCGGCGTGGTAGACGCTGCCATCCGGGTTCTGGTAGATGTTCACCGAGTCGGTGTCACCGAACAGGTTGTGCATGTCACCGAGAATTTCCTGATAGGCGCCCACCAGGAAGATCCCCAGCAGGTAGTCCTCGCCCTCGTTCAGGGCGTGCACCGGCAGGCTGGTTTCGATGCTCTGCTCGTCGACGTATTGCTTGATCTTGCCGTCGGAGTCGCAGGTCAGGTCTTGCAGCACGGCGCGGCGCAGCGGTTCTTCGTCGAGACGGTGCAGCGGCAGGATCGGCAGGACCTGGCCGATGGCCCAGGTGTCCGGCAGGCTCTGGAACACCGAGAAGTTGCAGATGTACTTGTCGGCCAGCTTGTCGTTGAGTTCGTCGAGCACCTGGCGGTGCGAACGCTGGCGGGCCTTCAACGAGTTGTGCAGGCGCCGGCACACAGCGAAATAGCATTGCTCGGCCAGGGCTTTCTCGGCCAGGGTCAGCTTGCCGTCGGCGTACTGGGTGGCCACGTCGCTCATGTAGTGGGTGGCGCGCCAGTAGGTTTCGGTGACCATCTCGATATCGGTCGGCCCCAGCAGTTCCACCAGCCACTGCACGGTTTCCGGCAGGTTCTCGGGGTTGTCGATGTGTGGCACGTCGTCGTTGTGTTTCTCGACGTCGGTCACCTGCACCACCAGCATGGCGTGGTGGGCGGTCAGCGAACGGCCGCTTTCGGAGAAGATGTTCGGATGCGGCAGGTTCTGCGCATCGCAGAATTCCTTGAGCATGCCGACCACGACACCGGCGTAGTCATCCATGTCGTAGTTGATCGAGCTGGCGTTGCGCGAGTGGGTACCGTCGTAGTCCACCCCCAGGCCGCCGCCGACGTCGATATGGTCCACCGGCAGGCCGAGGTTGCGCAGCTCGCCGTAGTAGCGGATCGCTTCCTTGAAACCATACTGGTAGTCCGCCAGGTTGGCGATCTGCGAGCCCATGTGGAAGTGCAGCAGGCGAATGCCCTGGTCCAGGCCCGCGTCGCGGAAGCGCTCGACCACCGACAGCAACTGCGCCGCCGAGAGACCGAACTTGGACTTCTCGCCGCCGGTATCGGCCCACTTGCTCGAGGCCAGGGATGACAGGCGCACCCGCAGGCCGATCCGTGGCTTGACCTTGAGGGCCGCGGCCTCTTCGATCACCAGTTCAACCTCGGACTCTTTCTCGATCACGATAAAGACCGTGTGACCGAGCTTCTGGCCCATCAGCGCCAGGCGGATGAACTCACGGTCCTTGTAGCCGTTGCAGACGATGGTGCCGCCCTTCGGCGCCAGGGCCAGCACCGCCAGCAGCTCCGGCTTGGAGCCGGCTTCCAGGCCGATGGAGACGTTCTGGGTGGCGATGATGTTCTCGATCACCGCTTCCTGCTGGTTGACCTTGATCGGGTACAGCGCGGTGTACTTGCTCTGGTATTCCAGGCGCTCGATGTTGGCGTCAAAGGCCCCGGTCAGTTGACGGACGCGGTCCTGCAGGATATCCGGGAAGCGCACCAGCAACGGCAAGGACAAACCGCTCTTGCGCAGTTCGTCGACCTGCTCGAAGAGGTCGATGGGCGAACTGCTCGGGCCGTTCGGACGAACCTCGACGCGACCGGCGTCATTGATCGCGAAATACCCGGCCCCCCAATGGCGAATCCCATAAACACTGCGGCTGTCCGCAACTGTCCATTGGCTGCCATCGTCTTTGCGTGTGCGTCGTACGGACATCGAAGTCCCCTATAAAGAAGTCAAATAGCGCCACCTGGGTCCAGGCTGCGCGCAGTCTAAAGAATGAAAATGACGATTCGCCTGCATACAAGGGGGTAAGACCCTGGATCCAGCACCGAGTTTAGAAACTGTTCGGGAACAGGCTCTGTGAAAACCATGGGGACGACAGCCCGGCTTCGTTTATCCGGGCCGGCGGGTCAACTTCACGGTGGTTTTCACAGAGGCTGCTAACCGCCGGACTTCTTCGCCTTGAAACCGTGTTTTTCCAGCTCGGCCAGCAGCAACTCGACGTGATCGCCCTGGATCTCGATGACGCCATCCTTCAAGGCGCCACCGGTTCCACAGCGTTTCTTCAACGCGGTCGCCAGGTCCTTGAGGGCGTCTTCGGCCAAGGGCACGCCGGTAACGGTGGTCACCGTCTTGCCGCCACGGCCCTTGCTTTCGCGACGCACGCGGGCAATGCCGTCACCGGCGGGGAGCACATTTTGTTTGCAGATACAGGACGCCACCGGCTGGCTACAGTCCGGGCAATGTCGACCTGCGTCGGTGGAAAACACCAGGCCACCGAGGGCGGCGAAGGATGCGGCTTTTTTGGCCACCGGCAATCCTCTTGGGAGGACTAAAGACTGGTCACACCCCCGGGAGGGGCCTGCGACCGCGAAGCCCCACTCAGGCAGGGGCAGCGCAACTGCGGCGGGCAACGCCGCCGCAGCTTTGAAAGTCGCGCAGTGTAACGGCAAAAAGCCCCCGGCCCAATAGCCAAACAGCGCCAATTGATGAAGCTTTTGCGACGTCGCTACGGTGTTATTGCAGATAACGCTTCAAGGCTGCCAGGGAGTCCGGGCAATAGGGCTTTTCAAGGGTTTCGCGCAGGGCCTGGTCCACCGGGACAAAACGCGCCTCGAGGACCTCTTCCGGCTGCAGCCGCAGCGGCCCGTCCCAGACCGCGCTGAACACCGCGCACCAGAGCCGGTTACCCGGCTGATCGAAGAAAAAGTGCTCGTGTTCGGTCAGCGGCACGCCACTGACCCCCAGCTCCTCTTCCAGCTCACGGGCGGCGGACTCGGCATAACTTTCGTCGGCCTGGACCATGCCGCCGGCGGCCACATCCCAGTAACCCGGGTAGATGGCCTTGCTCAAGGTACGCCGGTGCACACACAGCTCACCGGCGGAGTTGAACAGCAGGATATAGGTGCCGCGCCCGATCAGGCCGCGCTCGCGCAACTCGATTCGGGCCAGGGCGCCGAGCAATTGGTCATCGGCGTCGACCCAGGCGATCTGCTCGGCATCGGAGGCGGCGCGATGCAGGGCCTCCTTCGAAGCGTTATCCATGGTTCAACCCTGGTTCAGCAGTTGACGCAAATCGATCACCGCCGCGTTGGCCCGGGAAATATAGTTGGCCATCACCAGCGAGTGGTTCGCCAGAATGCCAAAGCCGCTGCCATTGAGGATCATCGGGCTCCAGACCGGCTGCTGGGAGGCCTCCAGTTCACGAATGATCTGACGCACGCTGACCGTGGCGTTCTTCTTCGCCAACACATCGGCGAAGTCGACTTCGATGGCCCGCAGCAGGTGCGACAGCGCCCAGGCCTGGCCACGGGCCTCATAGAACACGTCGTCGATCTGCAACCACGGGGTTTCGACGATTTCCTCGTCGACCTGCGGCACCTGCCCTGGGACCACGCTTTCGGTTTTCAGCGCGGTGTTGAGCTTGACCCGTCCGACACTGGCCGACAGGCGCTGGGACAACGAACCGAGGCGGGTAGCCACATCACCGAGCCAGTTGTTCAGGTTGTCGGCGCGGGCATAGAACAGCGCGTTGCTCTGGTTCGGATCGGACAAACGGGCCTGATAGCGGCTCAGGGAGTTGATCCCTTCCTGATATTCCGATTCGCTGGACGGCAGCATCCAGCTCTTGTTGTCGAAGTTGAAACGCGGCTCGGCCTTCGCCAGGTCGGCATCTTCAGCCGATTGCGACTGGGAGCGGGCGAAGTCCTTGCGCAGGGCGCGGGTCAGGTCGCGAACCTGGACCAGCACGCCGTATTCCCAGTGGGGAATATTGTCCAGCCAGATACCCGGCGGAAAGCGGTCGTTGGACAGGTAGCCACCGGGCTTGTGGAGCAAGGTGCCGGCCACGGTCTTGAGGGTTTCCACCGTGGTGTAGCCCACCACCATCTTGCGGCCTTCCTTCTCGGCGGCCAGCTGTGCGTTCTGCTGCACCGGAAACAGCGCCGGCTCCTGGCTCCAGTACCAACCGATCAGGATCGTGGTCAGCAGGTACAAGCCCAGCAGGGTCGCCAGTGCTCGACTGAACAGCATCCCGCGAAAATAACCGCGGGTCGCCGACTTGGGTTCGGCGGCGCGCTCCGGCGCGCTGTCTTGGCGTTTTTTCCAGTCCAGCATGGCTCTATCCTTTTCCTGAATTCATCGGTTCGACCACAACCCTGCTCCATCGTGCCTTTCCTGTCATTGCGCAAGGTCAAGGGCACGGCAGCGTTGCCATCCGTGCGAGCACTATAAATCAAGCCCCGGCAGGACGCCTCCTCGATACGACCTCTCCGGTCTTGTTGTGGGATCCGAAACAGCGAAACCCATGGGTCACCAAATGAATCAGCTTAATTGACAGATGACACCGCTATTGACGAAAAGAGCTGCTAGCATAGAGCCATCAGTCGACCCCAGCCGTTCCCCTCACTAAGTAGTCAGGACATGACCGAGCCAGAAGACCCCAGCCGCGAGCGCCTCAAGCAGCACTTTGCCCAGCGGGTCATCCACCAGGCCCGGCAAATCCTTGAGATCTGGCAACGCCTGCAACGCAGCGAATGGTCGAGCATCGACATGTCCGAACTGAGCGAAGCCAACCTGCGCCTGCTGCGCTTCGCCGAACGCTTCGAACAACCCGAACATACCCAGTTGGCCCGCCATATCAGCGAATCCCTGGTCGCCGTCGAGGCCAACCGCGGACGTCTGAGCAGCGGCCTGATCAGCGAACTCAATCGTCTGATGCAGCGCCTGTCGCGCACCGGCCTGCGCCATGGCGACCAGCTCGAACAGACCTTCCTGCCGCCACTGCGCAAACCGGTCTACGTGATGCTGCAGGACCACGACCGCGGCGAGCGCCTGGCCAAGCAGCTGGAATTCTTCGGTCTCAGCGCCCAGTCGCTGGACAGTGTCGCGGCGTTCCGTTCGTCGATGGCCGAGCGCCTGCCTTCGGCCATTGTCATGGACGTCGACTTCAGCGGCGCCGGCATGGGCCTGCACCTGGCCGCCGAAGCGCAGCTGGGTCTGGAGCAGAAACTGCCGTTGCTGTTCTTCAGCCTCCACGAAACCGACACCCCGACCCGCCTGGCCGCCGTGCGCGCCGGCGGCCAGGAGTTCCTCACCGGAACCCTGGAAGCCTCCAGCCTGCTGGAGAAAATCGAGGTCCTCACCTGCGTCGCCCAATACGATCCGTACAAGGTGTTGATCATCGACGACTCGCGGGCCCAGGCGCTGCACACCGAACGCCTGCTCAACAGCGCCGGGATCGTCACCCGCACGCTGATCGATCCGATCCAGGCCATGGCCGAACTGGCGGACTTCCAGCCCGACCTGATCATCCTCGACATGTACATGCCGGCCTGCACCGGCACGGAACTGGCCAAGGTGATCCGCCACAACGACCGTTATGTCAGCGTGCCGATCATCTACCTGTCGGCCGAGGACGACCTGGACAAGCAGCTCGACGCCATGAGCGAGGGCGGCGACGACTTCCTGACCAAGCCGATCAAGCCGCGTCACCTGATCACCACCGTGCGCAACCGCGCCGCCCGCGCCCGCAACCTCAAGGCGCGGATGGTCCGTGACAGCCTCACCGGCCTGTACAACCACACCCATATCCTGCAACTGCTCGAAGACTGCAGCTTCCGCGCCCGCCGCGAATGCAAGCCGCTGAGCTTCGCAATGCTCGATATCGACCACTTCAAGCGGGTCAATGACAGCCACGGTCACCCCATGGGCGACCGGGTGATCAAGAGCCTGGCGCTGTTTCTCAAACAACGCCTGCGCAAGACCGACTTTATCGGCCGTTATGGTGGCGAAGAGTTCGCCATCGTCATGCCCGACACCGATATCGAGTCGGCCTATAAAGTGCTGGATGAAATTCGCCAGCGCTTCGCCGAAATCCACTACCCGGCGCAACCGCAGGATCTGTGGTGCACCTTCAGCGCCGGGGTGGTGGAACTGCAGGCCGACTCCGACAGCCTGATGATGGCCGGCCAGGCCGACGAAGCGCTCTACCGCGCCAAACATGCCGGCCGCAATCGCGTGCAAGCGGCAAGGCAAAGTGCCAGCTTTTCATCGGACTCCACCGACTCAGTCATGACCCTGTAACAAAACAGCAATAACTTCAGGTACTTACCACTTTTTGTCGTGGATAGAATCCTGAATGCGCCTGAAACTGCTGACCAACCTCAACACCCTGCTGCTCGTCGCCGTCTGCCTGGCGCTCGGAGCCACGCTCTGGTGGTCGCAACAGGCGCTGGAACGTCCCTACCAACTGATGGAGCGTTACCTCAGCCTGTCGCAACAGTTCCAGAACCAGGCGGCGCGCAATATCGAAGATTACCTGGGCAGCGGCGACGCCTTGCGCCTGAGCAGCGCGGGCCAGGCCATCGAGCAGCTGGGAAAGCAGCTCGATGCCCTGCCAACGGACCTGACCGCGACCCTGCGCCCGAGCCTGGCCGCCCTGAACGACTTCAGCAAGACCGACCTGCTCGCCGCCGGCAAGCTGGCTGGCGACCCCCAGGCCCTGCTGCTCCAGGCCGAACGCGAGCTGGGCGGCAACCTCGATCAACTGAGCCAATACGCCACCCAGGCCAAGACGCCGGAAGCCGCCGCCTACCTGCCCCTGTTGCTGACCGCTTCATCGCACCTGGCCAAATTGAGCCTGGCGCGGGACAAGCTGGTCAGCAGCGGACGCAGCGAACTGGCCGCCGATGTCGAACGCGAACTGGCGAGCATCCGCGGCCAGGCCGAGCAGCTCGAAGCCCTGCCCTTGCTCGGCGTGACCGCCAGCAGTGAGTCCAGCACCGACGATTTCAGCGCCATGATGGGCCTGGAAAACACCGAAAAGGCCGTGATCCAGGACACCGGCGTCGACCTCAAGCGCGAACTGCACAGCCTGCTGACCCGTTACCCAGCGGAATTGAACCGCACCCGCGAGCAGATCCAGAAACGCTCGGACCTGGCGGCGGCGACCCACCTCAAGATCAGCGCCGTACAGCAGGCGATTGCCGGGCTGGAGCCGGAAGTCCGCGCCCAGCATGGCAAGATCCAGGGCGACGTGCGGATGATGCAGGGCCTGATGATCGGTCTGATCCTGCTGATCGCCCTGTTGATCGACACCCTGCAACGCAAGCTGTCGCGGGTATTGACCAACCTCGCGCCGGCGCTCTCGACCTGGGCCGAAGGCGATTTCAGCCGGGATATCCAGTTGGGCAAGACCAACCGCGAACTGCACGATATCGAAGCCTCGTTGAACCGCCTGCGCGCCTACCTGGTGGATCTGGTGGGCACTATCCGGCAGAACGCCGAGGAAGTCGCCGGCAGCAGTCGCGCCCTCGCCGACCTCAGCGGCGGCCTGCACAGCGGCGCCGAACGCCAGGCCGGCGATACCGCGCAGATCCGCGACGCCCTGGGCGAACTGGAAGCCACCATCCAGCAAGTCGCCGGCGACGCCAGCCAGGCCGCCGATGCCAGCCGCAGCGCCGGCAGTGCGGTCGAACATGGGCAAAAAGTCATCGGCCTGAGCCTCACCGGTTTGCACGCACTGGTGGGGGAAGTCCAGGGCAATGCGCAGATGATCGAGAAACTCGCCGAGGAGTCGGCAACCATCGGCGGCGTGCTCACGGTGATTCGCTCGATTGCCGACCAGACCAACCTGCTGGCCCTCAACGCCGCCATCGAAGCCGCTCGTGCCGGGGAAATGGGCCGTGGTTTCGCCGTGGTCGCCGAAGAGGTGCGCAGCCTGGCGCAACGCACGGCAGGGGCCACGGGCGAGATCCAGACCCTGATCGCCGGCCTGCAGAACGCCGCGCGGCAATCGGTGGAAGGCATGCGTGCCCAGGTCGAACATGCCGAGGCCACGGCCGGCCAGGCCCAGGCGGCGGACGGCGCACTGGACAAGATCGTCGGCGCGATCCAGACCATCGCCGAGACCGCGGTGCGCATCGCCGATGTCACCGCCCAGCAAAGCGGCGCCGTCAGCGAAATCCGCGATCACAGCGAACGTATTCACCAGTTGGGCGGCGACAACCTGCTGCGCATCGGCGAAGGCCGCAGCCAGGGCGAACACCTGCTGGTGCTGGGCGGACAGCTGCGTACCGCCGTGCAGGCCTTCCGCGTCTGACCGGGCGCCACACACCGCGCCTCCTCCCTGTGCCCTCACCCGCGACAGCGGCAAAATCGCCACTGCGGGGGGCATCGGCGAAACCGCTGCGGCGAACTTCGTCGAACCTGTTGCCGCGACGAATGACCAGATCCGACAAATCAGTCATAAACTTCGCGCGAACATCGGACATCGTGCTGGCTATTGCAGGTAACTGGACAGTCGCCAAAGCTTTCCGGCATAGTCGGCCCGCACCGACAACTGCACGTGAATAACAAGGAACAACCGATGGCGACCCTACTGGTTCTGCACGGACCCAACCTGAACCTGCTCGGCACCCGCGAGCCGGGTGTCTACGGCGCGGTGACACTGGCCGAGATCAACCAGGACCTGGAACGCCGGGCCCGCGAGGCCGGGCACCATCTGCTGTACCTGCAAAGCAACGCCGAGTACGAACTGATCGACCGGATCCACGCGGCCCGTGGCGAAGGCGTGGACTTCATACTGATCAATCCAGCGGCTTTTACACACACAAGTGTCGCATTACGTGACGCGTTGCTGGCGGTGAGCATCCCATTCATCGAAGTGCATTTGTCGAACGTGCACAAACGCGAACCTTTCCGCCATCACTCCTACTTTTCAGATGTTGCTGTGGGAGTGATCTGCGGCCTTGGCGCCAGCGGTTACCGACTGGCCCTGGAGGCCGCCCTGGAACAGCTTGAATCACAGGCTAAACACCCCTGACCGACCCTTGGGAGTTGACGATTAATGGATATCCGTAAAGTTAAGAAACTGATCGAATTGCTGGAAGAATCCGGTATCGACGAGCTCGAGATCAAGGAAGGCGAAGAGTCCGTACGCATCAGCCGCCACAGCAAGACCCCGGCGCAGCAGTACTACGCTCCGGCACCGATGCCCGCACCGGTCGCCGCCGCTCCGGCTGCCGCCCCAGTGGCAGCGGCCCCGGTTGCTGCAGCCGCCCCGGCGCTGAACGGCACCGTAGCCCGTTCGCCGATGGTCGGTACCTTCTATCGCAAATCCTCGCCTGCCGCCCCGTCGTTTGTCGAAGTCGGCCAGAGCGTGAAGAAAGGCGACACCCTGTGCATCGTCGAAGCCATGAAGATGATGAACCACATCGAAGCTGAAACCAGCGGTGTGATCGAGTCCATCCTCGTCGAAGACGGCCAGCCGGTTGAGTACGACCAACCGCTGTTCACCATCGTTTGAAGCGCGGAGAGCCAACGATGTCGAATCCTGCGAAGTTGGAAAAAGTCCTGATCGCCAACCGCGGTGAAATTGCACTGCGGATCCTGCGCGCGTGCAAGGAGCTGGGGATCAAGACCGTCGCCGTCTACTCCAAGGCCGACAAGGAGCTGATGCACCTGGGCCTGGCGGACGAATCCGTGTGCATCGGCCCGGCGCCTGCCGCCCAGTCCTACCTGCACATCCCGGCCATCATCGCGGCCGCGGAAGTCACCGGTGCCACGGCGATCCACCCGGGCTACGGCTTCCTCGCGGAAAACGCCGACTTCGCCGAACAGGTCGAGAAATCCGGTTTCGCCTTCATCGGCCCGCAAGCCGACACCATTCGCCTGATGGGTGACAAGGTTTCGGCCAAGCACGCCATGATCAAGGCCGGCGTCCCCACCGTTCCCGGTTCCGACGGCCCGCTGCCGGAAGACGAGGAAGAAGCCCTGCGCATCGGCCGTGAAGTCGGCTACCCGGTGATCATCAAGGCCGCCGGTGGCGGTGGTGGTCGCGGCATGCGCGTGGTGCACAAGGAAGAAGACCTGATCTCCTCGGCCAAACTGACCCGCACCGAAGCCGGTGCAGCGTTCGGCAACCCGATGGTGTATCTGGAAAAATTCCTCACCAACCCGCGTCACGTGGAAGTCCAGGTACTGTCCGACGGCCAGGGCCACGCCATTCACCTGGGTGACCGCGACTGCTCGCTGCAGCGTCGCCACCAGAAGGTACTGGAAGAAGCACCGGCCCCGGGCATCGATGAGAAATCCCGTCAGGAAGTCTTCGCCCGCTGCGTCAAGGCGTGCATCGACATCAACTACCGTGGCGCCGGCACCTTCGAGTTCCTCTACGAGAACGGCAACTTCTACTTCATCGAGATGAACACTCGCGTGCAAGTGGAACACCCGGTATCGGAAATGGTCACGGGCATCGACATCGTCAAGGAGATGCTCAGCATCGCCGCCGGCAACCCGCTGTCCTACACCCAGGACGACGTGGTGATCCGCGGTCACGCCCTGGAGTGCCGGATCAACGCCGAGGACCCGAAGAAGTTCATTCCGAGCCCGGGCACCGTCAAGCACTTCCACGCACCGGGCGGCAACGGCGTTCGCGTCGATTCGCACCTGTACAGTGGTTATGCGGTACCGCCGAACTATGACTCGTTGATCGGCAAGCTGATCACCTACGGCAAGGACCGTGACGAAGCCCTGGCGCGCATGCGCAACGCCCTGGACGAAATCGTGGTGGACGGGATCAAGACCAATATCCCGCTGCACCGCGACCTGGTTCGCGACGAAGGCTTCTGCAAGGGTGGTGTGAACATTCACTACCTGGAACATAAACTCGCCAACCAGTGAGTGCGTGATCCCATCGACAAGGCCGCTTGATTGCGGCCTTGTTGTTTCTGGCATAAGCCACCGTGCCGGGCGACCTTGAGGGCCTTTTCGCGGGCAAGCCACGCTCCTACAGGGGATTGCGCCAGACTCAGGTTCGCTTTTTTTGAATACCGCCCAAGGCGCTGCTCAAGTAGACTTGCGCGTTTCTCGCAGCCCCCAGCGGTTGCACACTCCATTTTTGCAAAGGTGCCCCGCCATGCCTTGGCTGCAAGTACGCCTGGCCATCAGCCCGGAACAAGCCGAAACCTACGAAGACGCCTTCCTCGAAGTCGGCGCCGTTTCGGTCACCTTCATGGATGCCGAAGATCAACCGATCTTCGAACCGGAACTCAACACCACCCCGCTGTGGTCCCACACCCACCTGCTGGCGCTGTTCGAAGGCGGCACCGAGGCGGCCAGCGTGCTCGCGCACCTGGAACTGCTGACCGGCGCACCACTGCCCGAGCACCACAGCGAAGTGATCGAGGACCAGGACTGGGAACGCAGCTGGATGGACAACTTCGAGCCGATGCGCTTCGGCCGCCGCCTGTGGATCGTCCCGAGCTGGCACGCCGCGCCGGAACCGGAAGCGGTCAACCTGCTGCTCGACCCGGGCCTGGCCTTCGGCACCGGCACCCACCCGACCACCGCGCTGTGCCTGGAATGGCTCGACGGCCAGGACCTCAAGGACTGCAACGTCCTGGACTTCGGCTGCGGCTCGGGGATCCTGGCGATTGCCGCCCTGCTGCTGGGCGCCAGGGAAGCGGTCGGTACCGATATCGACGTCCAGGCCCTGGAAGCCTCCCGCGATAACGCCGGGCGCAACCATATCGACGAGGCGCTGTTCCCGCTGTACCTGCCGCAAGACCTGCCCCAGGTCCCGGCCGACGTGCTGGTGGCCAATATCCTCGCCGGCCCGCTGGTGTCCCTGGCGCCGCAACTGTCCACCCTGGTCAAGCCCGGCGGTCGCCTGGCGCTCTCGGGGATCCTCGCCGAACAGGGCGCGCAAGTCGCTGCTGCTTATGCCCAGGACTTCGATCTCGACCCGATTGCCGATCGCGATGGCTGGGTGCGCATCAGTGGTCGTCGGCGCTAGAATGGGCGCCTGCATGAACCGGATCGCCGCATGACCGACAGCTTCGTCACCCAGTGCCCGCATTGCCAGACCAGTTTCCGCGTCAGCCACGCTCAATTGAGCGTGGCCCGTGGTGTGGTTCGTTGCGGCTCCTGCCTGCAGGTGTTCAACGCTGCGCGACAACTGCTCGAACAACGCGCAGCCCGGGAAGCGGCGAGCGCCGCCGGTGTTGCCGCGCCAGCGCCGAAGCCGGTGCCGGCGCCAGTACCACCCGCACCGCCGCCACCGCCTCCAGAACCGCCGCAACAGCCACGGGCCATCAGCCAGCGACAATGGTCGGCCGAAGAGCTGGACCTGGACAACCTCGACCTGGACGAAGAACTGGCGCGCCTGGAACAGCGGGAAATCCAGCCGACCAAGGCGTTCGGCCAGGACCGCGGCGGCAAGGGCGAGTCCCTCAGCGCCCGCCGCGACGGCCCGGACACGGAAGAAGAGCAATGGCCCGACAGCCTGTTCAGCGAACCGCCGGGCAAGCCTGTCGACGCCACCCTGGCCGACGAGGGCGAAACAGCCCCGGCCAAGGCACCGGAAAAGAAGCCAGAACAACCCAAGTCGGCACGCACCGAGCCTTCGCTGTCCTTCGATCTCGCCGATCTGGACGACGAACCACCGGTCCCGCGCCTGCAGCTTGAGCACGACGAGCTGGAAGACGACACCTTCCATGCCCCACCGGCCCCTGAACCGGCCGACGATGCGCCCGCCGAAGAAGAACACAGGAAACCCAAGGCCAAGCGCGAGCGCAACGAGCCCGGCCTGCACGACGACGTGCTGCTGGACCTGGTCGACGACCCGATCCAGCTCGACTGGCAACGCCGCCGCTCGCCCTGGGGCCGGCGCCTGCTCTGGCTGCTGCTGGTGCTGCTGGCCGCCGGCGCCCTGGTCGGCCAATACGTCGGTTATCACTTCGACGAACTGGCGCGCCAGGACCAGTACCGCCCCTGGTTCCAGCAACTGTGCCCGGAAATCGGCTGCAAGGTGCCGTCAAAAGTCGATATCGCCCGAATCAAGAGCAGCAACCTGGTGGTCCGTAGCCACCCGGACTTCGCCGGCGCCCTGGTGGTGGATGCGATCATCTACAACCGCGCGCCGTTCTCCCAGCCCTTTCCGCTGCTGGAGCTGCGCTTCGCCGATCTCAACGGCCATCTGATCGCCAGCCGCCGCTTCAAACCCGCCGAGTACCTCAGTGGCGACCTGGCCGGCCAGGGTGAAATGCCACCACAGACACCGATCCATATCGCCCTGGACATCCTCGACCCGGGTGCCAAGGCCGTGAACTACAGCTTGAGCTTCCACTCGCCCGAGTAACCCGGCACGCATTGCCCGGCGGGGCGGCAGTTTTCTGGCGGCAACCAACCCGCCAGCGATAAGCGAATAACTGTTCAGATTTTATCCAATTTTGCCTTTATCCAGTCATCGAGAGCGGGTATCATGCCAACCCTTTTTCGAACTCTCATGATCCGGCCCCACACCAGGGAAGTCCTATGTCGGCGGTACGCATCGGCCCATATACATTGCAGAACGGCTTGATTCTCGCCCCCATGGCGGGCGTCACCGACCAGCCCTTTCGTCAGTTGTGCCGACGCCTGGGCGCGGGTCTTGTAGTCTCGGAAATGGTCACCAGCGACATGAGCTTGTGGAACAGCCGCAAATCGCGTCTGCGCATGATCCACGAAGGCGATCCCGAGCCCCGCTCGGTACAGATCGCCGGTGGCGACGCACAGATGCTGGCGGAGGCGGCCCGGGCCAATGTCGAGCTGGGGGCACAGATTATCGATATCAACATGGGCTGCCCGGCCAAGAAGGTCTGCAACAAGGCCGCCGGCTCCGCGTTACTGAAAGACGAAGCACTGGTGAGCGAGATCCTCCACGCCGTGGTCGCGGCGGTGGACGTCCCGGTCACCCTGAAGATCCGCACCGGTTGGGACCGGGCGAACAAGAACGGCCTGACGGTGGCAAAAATTGCCGAACAGGCGGGAATCACGGCACTGGCGGTGCACGGGCGAACCCGTGCCGACCTGTATACCGGTGAAGCCGAGTACGACACCATTGCCGCGATCAAGCAGGCGGTGTCGATCCCGGTCTTCGCCAACGGCGACATCGATTCGGCCGAGAAAGCCCGGCACGTGCTGCACGCGACCGGTGCCGATGGCCTGTTGATCGGCCGGGCCGCCCAGGGGCGGCCATGGATTTTTCGTGAAATCGAGCATTTTCTGCGTACCGGCGAAACCCTCCCGGCACCGGAGCTGTTCGAGGTGGAACGTATTCTGCTAGAGCATCTGGCCGCGTTGCATGCCTTCTATGGGGAGGTGATGGGTGTACGTATCGCCCGCAAGCACGTCGGCTGGTATCTCGCAACCTTGCCGGGCGCCAAGGAGTTTCGCGCCCACTTCAATCGTGTGGAAGAAACGGAAGCACAGTGCGCCAACGTTCGTCAGTTTTTCGCCGAGCGTTACAAGAGCCTGGTAACAGGGGAAGGGAGAGGGGTGGCCGCATGACGATGATGACCGAGACTTTAGTGAGTGGAACAACGCCCGTGAGCGACAACGTCAATTTGAAACAGCACCTCAACACGCCGAGCGAAGAAGGCCAGACCCTTCGCGGGAGTGTCGAGAAGGCGCTGCACAATTATTTCGCCCACCTTGAGGGCGCGGCCGTCACGGACGTGTACAACCTGGTGCTCTCGGAAGTCGAAGCGCCCTTGCTCGAAAGCGTGATGAACTACGTCAAGGGCAACCAGACCAAGGCCAGCGAGCTGCTCGGGCTGAACCGCGGCACCCTGCGCAAGAAACTCAAACAGTACGATTTGCTGTAAGCATTCAATCAAACCAGAAAGGCGCCCGCGTAGAACCGGTCGCCTTTTTTGCTGACTCCTTTGCTTTTGATGGAAATTGAGATGACCGACCAGACCACCCGCCTGCCGATCCGCCGTGCCTTGATCAGTGTTTCCGACAAGACCGGGATCCTCGAATTCGCCAAGGAACTGGAAGCCCTGGGCGTGGAGATCCTCTCCACCGGCGGGACCTTCAAGCTGCTGCGGGACAACGGCGTAGCCGCAGTGGAAGTCGCGGATTACACCGGTTTCGCGGAAATGATGGACGGCCGGGTGAAAACCCTGCACCCGAAAATCCACGGCGGTATCCTCGGTCGTCGCGGCATCGACGACGCCATCATGAACGAGCACGGCATCAAGCCGATCGACCTGGTGGCCGTCAACCTCTACCCGTTCGAAGCCACCATCAACAAACCTGGCTGTGACCTGCCGACCGCCATCGAAAACATCGATATCGGCGGCCCGACCATGGTCCGCTCGGCGGCCAAGAACCACAAGGACGTGGCCATCGTGGTCAACGCCAGCGACTACTCCCAGGTCCTGGAAAGCCTCAAGGCCGGTGGACTGACCTACGCCCAGCGTTTCGACCTGATGCTCAAGGCGTTCGAACACACCGCCGCCTACGACGGCATGATCGCCAACTACATGGGCACCGTGAACCAGGCCGCCGAGACCCTGAGCACAGAAGGCCGCAGCGAATTCCCGCGGACCTTCAACAGCCAGTTCATCAAGGCCCAGGAAATGCGCTACGGCGAGAACCCGCACCAGAGCGCGGCGTTCTACGTGGAAGCCAAGCCCGCCGAAGTCGGCATCGCCACCGCCACCCAGCTGCAAGGCAAGGAACTCTCCTACAACAACGTGGCCGATACCGATGCCGCGCTGGAGTGCGTGAAGAGCTTCGTCAAGCCGGCCTGCGTTATCGTCAAGCACGCCAACCCGTGCGGCGTGGCGGTCAGCCCGGACGCCGAAGGCGGTATTCGCCAGGCCTACGAACTGGCCTACGCCACCGACACTGAATCGGCCTTCGGCGGCATCATCGCCTTCAACCGCGAACTGGATGCCGAAACCGCCAAGGCCATCGTCGAGCGTCAGTTCGTCGAAGTGATCATCGCCCCCTCCGTGAGCGAAGAAGCCCGCGCCATTGTGGCCGCCAAGGTCAATGTGCGCCTGCTGGTCTGCGGCCAGTGGGACGCCAACCGCGCCCCGGCCTGGGACTACAAGCGCGTCAACGGTGGCCTGCTGGTGCAGAGCCGCGATATCGGCATGATCGGCAGCGACGACCTGAAAGTCGTGACCCAGCGCGCACCGACCGAGCAAGAGATCCACGACCTGATCTTCGCCTGGAAAGTCGCCAAGTACGTCAAGTCCAACGCTATCGTCTACGCCAAGAACCGCCAGACCATCGGTGTCGGCGCCGGCCAGATGAGCCGCGTCAACTCCGCTCGTATTGCTGCAATCAAGGCCGAGCATGCTGGCCTGCAGGTACAGGGCTCGGTCATGGCTTCGGACGCGTTCTTCCCGTTCCGCGACGGTCTCGACAATGCGGCCAAGGCCGGTGTCACCGCGGTGATCCAGCCGGGCGGCTCGATGCGTGACAATGAAGTGATTGCTGCCGCTGATGAAGCCGGTATCGCGATGGTGTTCACCGGCATGCGCCACTTCCGTCACTAAAGACAAGTGTGTAAACGCCGCTCACCTGTAGGAGCAGGGCTTGCCCGCGAAGCCTTTGGCGACCTCAAGGTCCCCTTCGCGAGCAAGCTCTGCTCCTACAGAACGGCGGCGTCGCAGTTCTCCCAGAATTCAGCGTCATCGAGGTTTTTGAAATGAATGTTTTGATCATCGGCAGCGGTGGCCGTGAACACGCCCTGGCCTGGAAAGTGGCGCAGGACCCGCGTGTCGAGAAAGTCTTCGTTGCCCCGGGCAACGCCGGCACCGCCATCGAGGCCAAGTGCGAGAACGTCGCCATCGACGTCCTGGCCCTTGAGCAGTTGGCGGACTTTGCCGAGAAAAACGTTTCCCTGACCATCGTCGGTCCGGAAGTGCCGCTGGTGGCCGGCGTGGTCGACCTGTTCCGTGCCCGTGGCCTGGACTGCTTCGGCCCGACCGCCGGTGCCGCCCAGCTCGAAGGTTCCAAGGCTTTCACCAAGGACTTCCTGGCGCGCCACAAGATCCCTACCGCCGACTACCAGAACTTCACCGAGATCGAGCCGGCCCTGGCCTATCTGCGTGAAAAAGGCGCACCGATCGTGATCAAGGCCGACGGCCTGGCCGCCGGCAAAGGCGTGATCGTCGCCATGACCCTGGGTGAAGCCGAAGATGCCGTACGCGACATGCTCGCCGGCAATGCTTTCGGTGAAGCCGGTTCGCGGGTGGTCATCGAGGAGTTCCTCGACGGCGAAGAAGCCAGCTTCATTGTCATGGTCGACGGCAAGAACGTCCTGCCCATGGCCACCAGCCAGGACCACAAGCGCGTCGGCGACGGCGACAGCGGCCCGAACACCGGCGGTATGGGCGCTTACTCGCCGGCGCCAGTGGTCACCGCCGAAGTGCACCAGCGGGTCATGGACCAGGTGATCTGGCCCACCGTGCGCGGCATGGCGGCCGAAGGCAACGTCTACACTGGCTTCCTGTATGCAGGGCTGATGATCGACCAGGCCGGCAACCCGAAAGTCATCGAGTTCAACTGCCGCTTCGGCGACCCGGAAACCCAACCGGTGATGCTGCGCCTGCAATCGAGCCTGATCCTGCTGATCGAAGCCGCACTGGCCCAGGCCCTGGACAAGATCGAAGCACAATGGGACCCGCGTCCGAGCCTGGGCATCGTCCTCGCGGCCGGCGGTTACCCTGGCGATTACGCCAAGGGCGCAGTGATCAACGGCCTGGATGCGGCCGCGGGCCTGGAAGGCAAAGTCTTTCACGCCGGTACCGCACTGAAGGACGGCCAGGTAGTAACCTCCGGCGGTCGGGTGCTCTGCGCCACCGCCCTGGGCAACAGCGTTGACGCCGCACAGCAGCAAGCTTACAAGCTCGCAGCTAAGATTGATTGGGACGGCTGCTTCTACCGTAGCGACATCGGCTATCGTGCAATTGCACGCGAACGCGCAGACTCAAAGGAATAAGCTATCCGAAGGGATAGGCAAGGGCCGTCAGCCCTTGCCGAACTATTCCAGCCCTGCGCATAGTTATCACCGGGCATCAACCTACGAAGGGATTTCGCCGTGCGCTGGCTCAGGATCGCCATAGGTTTCACTGTCAGCTTGCTGACCCTGCTCTGCCTTGCTCCGGCCCAGGCCTCGCAAGGCATTGGCTGGGCGTCATTGCTTGACGACCAGGCCGACCTGCAATTGAGCGATATCCGCTCTTCACGCTTCACCAACCAATTCAGTCCGGTCGAGCTCGAACGCTTGACCGCCGCCCAGCCCGAGGGTGCCTTGTGGCTGCGCTTTCGCCTGCAACCGGGCAGTCATGAACAAGTCCTGCGGGTCTTCGCCCCCGACCTGGCGCGCCTCGACCTCTATACCCTCGACGGCGACAACCTGATCGCCCAGGTGCGCACCGGCAACGACCTGCCCCAGGCCGAACGCCCGCTACCCAGCAGTGACTTCATGCTGCCACTGGTGCAAAGCACCCGACCGCTGGATATCTATCTCCGGCTGGTCTCCAAGCACGAGCTTCGCCCGCACATCACCCTGGAGCCGGCTATCGCGGTCGCCGCCGACCAGAACCAGTCACTGCTCTATGGCCTGCTGTTCGGCTGCCTGACGATGCTGATCCTGCACAACCTGATCCGCTTCGCCTATACCCGTTCGCGCAGCAGCCTGTGGCTGGCGGCCTGCGAAGGCTTCCTGCTGCTCAGCGCGCTGTTCCTGCTGAACCTGATCGGTCCCTGGATGCCTGACTGGCATGGCGCGCAGACCCCCGCCTCCTATGTGGCGCTGCTGCTGACCGCGCCCTGCGGGCTGATGTTCACCTACTCGTTCTTTTCCCAGCTGGGCCCGCACCCACTGAACAAGCTGCTGCTGGGCGATATCCTGGTCATCAGCCTCGGCGGCCTGCTGCTGTTGTTCGTCGACACCCTGCCCCTGAACATCATGACCTACGGCCTGGTGGGCCTGGCGAGCCTGAGCATCCTGCTGGTGTCCGCCTATCACTGGCAGAAGGGCTACCGTCCGGCGCGGCTGTTCGTGGTGGCCATGGTGATCTTCAACATCGGCACGCTGGTGATCCTGCCCGCGCTGCTGGGGCTGACCCTGGTGGCACCGCAAGGCCTGATCATCGCGCTGCTGGTGTTTATCTGCATCAGCGGCCTGCTGATGAGCGTGGCCCTGGGCGAACGCCGTCGCAGCATCACCGAAAACCAGTTCAGCCTCAGTCGCGACCTGGCCGCGAGCAACGCGGAAATCGCCGCCAAGGCCGAGTTCCTGGCGAAGATCAGCCACGAGATCCGTACGCCGATGAACGGCGTGCTGGGCATGACCGAACTGCTCCTCGGCACGCCGTTGTCGGTCAAGCAGCGCGACTATGTGCAGACCATCCACAGCGCCGGCAACGAGCTGCTGACCCTGATCAACGAGATCCTCGACATCTCCAAGCTGGAGTCCGGGCAGATCGAACTGGATGATGTGCAGTTCGACCTCAATGCCCTGATCGATGACTGCCTGAGTATTTTCCGGGCCCGGGCCGAGCAGCAGAATGTCGAGCTGATCAGCTTTATCCAACCGCAAGTGCCGCGGGTGATCAGCGGTGACCCGACGCGCCTGCGCCAGACCCTGCTCAGCCTGCTGGAACACGCCCTGAAGAAAACCGACGAAGGCGAGATCCTGATTGTCGTCGCCCTCGACGAACGCAGCGGCCAGCCGCGCCTGCGCATCGCGGTCCAGGACAGCGGCGTGCCGATGGGCGACGAAGAACGCGACGCCCTGCTCCACGCCGAACTGCAGAGCAAGAACTTCCTCGCCGCCACCCGCCTGGGGGGCAACCTCGGATTGGTGATCGCCCGCCAGCTGGTGCAACTGATGCAAGGCGAATTCGGCATCAAGAGCGGCACCCACCAGGGCAGCACCCTGTGGCTGACCCTGCCGCTGGACCCGCTGCACCTGGAGAACCCGACCTCCGACCTCGACGGTCCGCTGCGCGGTGCGCGGGTCCTGGTGGTCGACGACAACGACACCTGCCGCAAGGTGCTGGTGCAGCAATGCAGCGCCTGGGGCCTGAATGTCAGTGCCGTGCCGTCGGGCAAGGAAGCCCTGGCGCTGCTGCGGACCAAGGCCCACCTGCGCGACTACTTCGACGCGGTGCTGCTGGACCAGAACATGCCCGGCATGACCGGCATGCAGCTGGCGGCGAAGATCAAGGAAGACCCGAGCCTGAACCACGACATCCTGCTGATCATGCTCACCGGCATCAGCAACGCGCCGAGCAAGATCATCGCGCGCAATGCCGGGGTCAAGCGCATCCTCGCCAAACCGGTGGCCGGCTACACCCTCAAGACCACCCTGGCCGACGAACTGGCCCAACGCGACAAAGGGCCAGGACACGGGCACGGGCCGGCACCGACGCCAACAGCAAGTCCCGAGCCGGTGGAACCGATCACCGTACCGAGCGACTTCCGTATCCTGGTGGCCGAGGACAACAGCATTTCCACCAAAGTGATCCGCGGCATGCTCGGCAAGCTCAACCTCAAGCCCGACACCGCGAGCAACGGCGAAGAGGCCCTGCGGGCGATGAAAGCCCAGCGCTATGACCTGGTGCTGATGGACTGCGAGATGCCGATCCTCGACGGTTTTTCCGCCACCCAGCAGCTACGTGCCTGGGAAGTCGGCAACCAGCGGGTACGCACCCCGGTGGTGGCACTGACCGCGCACATTCTCACCGAACACAAGGAACGCGCGCGCCAGGCCGGGATGGACGGGCATATGGCCAAGCCGGTGGAACTGTCGCAGTTGCG
The DNA here is from genome assembly GCF_023242525.1 of Pseudomonas sp. MWU12-2319. NCBI lineage: Bacteria > Pseudomonadati > Pseudomonadota > Gammaproteobacteria > Pseudomonadales > Pseudomonadaceae > Pseudomonas > Pseudomonas sp. MWU12-2319. Next base: position 57,450 of record NZ_JALJES010000020.1, on the reverse strand, counting down.
TGAGCTGGTGGAGCACTGGGTGGCCGAACGCGCGCAGCAGCAGGCCCAGGTTCCGACGCCCTGACATCGGGACAGAAAACCGCCCCGTGAGAATCCGCCCGGCCCGTTCCCGGACAAAGCCGACAGCGTACGCAACCCCTGATAGACTGCCGTCGCCCTCCTCCGTTGCGAGCCCACGCCATGCTCCACGTGTTATTCAGCGTTTACCTGAAGATGCTGGTGCTCTACAGCCCGTTCTTCGTCCTGTCCTGCTTTATCAGCCTGACCCGTGGTTATTCCAGCAGGGAGCGGCGACGCCTGGCCTGGAAGGTCGCGTTGGCGACGCTGGTGTCCAGCGTGCTGTTGTATCTGTTCGGAAGGGTGATCTTCAGCGTGTTCGGCATCACCGTGGATGCCTTCCGCATCGGCGCGGGCAGCGTGCTGTTTATTTCGGCGCTGGGCATGGCCCAGGGTAAATCGGCGGTGCAGACCGATAACCTGCAGCAGGACGTGACTATCGTCCCGCTGACCATCCCCCTGACCGTCGGCCCCGGCACCATCGGTGCCCTGCTGGTCATGGGGGTCAGCCAGCCGCACTGGGACGACAAGCTCTCGGCCATCGTCAGCATTGCGCTGGCGAGCCTGACCGTCGGCGTGGTGCTGTACCTGTCCCACCGGATCGAACGTATCCTCGGCGACCAGGGCCTGCAGATCGTCAGCCGCCTGATGGGTCTGTTCGTCTGCGCCCTGGCGGCGCAGATCATCTTTACCGGGGTGCGTGGGTATCTGGTGCCTTGAAGTCAGCGCTCGGTGCGGTTGCTCTTGAGCCCCTGGAGCAATCCCTCGCTTTCCAGAGCAGCGACGACGCTTTGCTCCTCGACGGCGTAGACCCCTCGTGCCGCGCGCCACACCAGCTTCTTCTCCTGCAACGCCACAAGCGCCTGTTGTACGCCGGTGATTTCGGCTTTCGCCACATCAGGAGCAATGCCGGCCGCCAGCAGTGCAACATCGTAAAGCGCCATGGTCTGGCTCTCGAAGGGGGCGTAATCCGACCCCGCAGCCGCCATCACCCGTAACACCGCGGATTGAATCGGTGTGAGGCTATGCACCACTCGCATCAATTCCTGATTCATACCCTGTGCCTGAATGAGCACTTCCTCGGCAAAGCGCGCCGGCCCGTCCTCATCGCTCAGATCGAACTCGTACTGTAAAACCCCTGCCGCCGCCGCGAGGACCTCGGGACGGCTCGAGGCCTGCCTGAACAATTCAAGAACCGACTTGGGCTCCAGAGCGAAGGGCAAAGCCACATTGGCACAGAACCACTCAATGTAATCAGCGCCCAATGGTGGGAACTTGATCAGGGGCGCGCCGAAGAATGCCTGGTCCTTGCTGTTGCGCAGCATCGCCAGCTTGTCACTGTTGGACCCGGTACAAACCACCCGTAAACCAAAGTGCCGGCTACTGTTGAGCTCGTCGCGGGCGGCCTTGAGGGCAAACATCGTCGCAACGCCCGCCTCGGTGGTGATCGCGTGCTGGGCTTCATCGATGATCAGCACAATCATCTTCCGAGTTTCATCCGAGAGTGCCGCCAGCGCGGCACTCAAGGAAATATCCTTGCCCAGGCCGATACGATCAAGGTCGAACGACAACCCGCCGACCTTGAGCTTGTCCATTCCGGCCCCCTTGGCCAGGCGCTGGATAACCCCTTCATTTTTTGCCAGCTCGCCGCGAATGGCGCTCAGGATGACGGTGCCCGGATCGGCCGACATGTTTTCCCAGAGGTCGGCGTATACCACCAGGGTCCCTGCCGCCTCCAGCGCCGGGCGCAAGTCTTCACGCATGAAGGTGGACTTGCCGGTTCGACGTGGCGCGGCAAAAAACAGACCGGAGCTGGCGGCGCTGCCAACAGCCGTGCTGAGGATATTTTTGGTGTATGCCTGGGCCTGACCCGCGCGGTGGAAAAACGGCTGATGGGAGGACATGACAGGCTCCTTTATAGTCAATTATAGATGATTATAGTCAATTATAGATGATTATAGAAAAGCCGTTTTACAGCCAATTACATACGATTATAGAGAATTATAGACGCCGTCCTTTTTGAGCCCGCAGCCCCTCAAGACCGTGGCTTTTCACCGTACCAGCGCGGGGTGTAGACCCATTCGCCACCCTCGGCACGGGGAAAGACACAGGTGGTGGACGAACCGATGATGACCATGGTGCGCATGTCCACCTGGTCCGGCGTCAGCTCACCCAATGTGGTCACCCGCAAGGTCTGTCCCGGCCGACCGATATCCCGTCCCAGCACCACCGGCGTCTGCGCCGTGCGGTGCCCGGCGACGATCTCCAGGGCCCGGCCCAACTGCCAGGGCCGCGAGCGCGAGATCGGGTTGTAGAAGGCCAGGGCCAGATCGGCCCGGGCCGCCAGGTCGAGGCGCGTCTCGATGATGCTCCAGGGCTTGAGGTTGTCCGAGAGCGACATCACACAGAAATCATGCCCCAGCGGCGCACCGGCCTGGGCCGCCGTCGCCAGCGAGGCGGAAACCCCCGGCAGGATTTCCAGATCGACGCTGTGCCAGCGCGGGTCAGTGGACTCATGCAGGGCTTCGAGCACCGCCGCCGCCATGGCGAACACGCCTGGATCACCGGATGACACCACCACCACCGAACGCCCCTCGGCCGCCAGTTCAAAGGCGTGTCGGGCACGCTGCATCTCTTCGCGGTTATCGGTGCAATGCAACACCTGATCCGCACGGAACGGACCGGCCATGCGCACGTAGGTTTCATAACCCAGCACGTCGTTGGCCTTGGCCAGTTCGGCCTTCACCGCCGGCACCATCAGTTCGGCGGCACCGGGACCGAGGCCGATCACCGCCAGCCGCCCGCGAGGACGACCGATGCGCTCAGGCTCCAGTGGCTGACTGGCGACCGCGATCGCCAAGCCCTCACCGACAGAGATCGGCGGCAGCAACTGCGGTATCGCCTGTTGCGCCATTTCAGCGACAGAACCGGTCGAGGCGACAAACCGCAACGGCACGCCCAACTCGACAGCCGCTTCTCGCAACGCGGGATTGGCCATCTCGCTGTCCGCCGCCAACAGGCAGGCCAGCGACTGGCGGGCGATGTTTGCGCCGTGCAAGGCATCGCGCACTGCTCTGGCCAGTTCCGGCACACGGGCGGCAACTGCCACCAGCACGCTACGCGGATAAATCAGCAACTCATTGGCCGCCGGCGCACGCTCGGCGCTGCCGACATGAATCGACAGGCGCGCCTGATGGTCTTCCGGCAAATGCGCCTGCGCCAACCAGGGTGCCGCGCCTTCGATGCGCACGCTTTCACCGGCCAGCAGGTCCGAGACAAAACGCTTGCCCAGTTCCAGGTCGCCCAGGGCATAACCGCTCGGCGGGTTCAGCAGGCAGGTGCCGAAACGCAGCTCGCCGCTGGTGGTGATGGCCGCCGCCACGCCGAGGCCGGCGGCCATTTCCCGGGCCATGACATTCACCCCGCCCAGTCCGCCCAGCAGCGGCACCACGGCGCTGCCGTCCTCGGCCACCGCCAGCACCGGCGGTTCGGCACCTTTCTCCAAGAGCACCGGGGCCAGCGTGCGAATCACGATACCGGCCGCGCACAGGGCAATGATCGGGGTGTCCTGCTGATAGAGCTGGCGCAGCGTCGCGCCAAACTCCTGATACAGCCGATCCGCGCCGTCGACCCGCTCCGCCAGCCCGTAGACCAGCGCATCCGGATAGATCTGTTGCAGCCGCCGCGCCGTTGCCAGGCTGCCATTGCCGAGGATGACAATGGCCGGTTGCGCGCGGCTCATCCCTGCCACCGTTCGCCGGGCACGATAATCAGCGAGAAGTATGGCGAGGACATCGGCTCGACCTTATCGAGCGGGACGATTTTCTGGTTGGCCATGGTCGCGCGCTCCACATAGAGCGCCCGGTCGGCCAGGCCCAACTCTTCCAGCACCTGGCGAACCTTGGGGAAGTTGCGCCCCAGTTTCATGATCACCGCCGCATCGGCGTCGGCCAGGCGGCGCTTGAGTTCGTCATGGGGCAGCACACCGGACAATACCGACAGGCTCTGGTTGCGGTACACCAGCGGCACGCCGAGCACCGAGGCGCCGCCGAGCATCGAGCACACGCCGGGAATCACTTCGGTCTCATAACGCTCGGCCAGGCGGTCGTGCAGGTACATGTAGGAACCGTAGAAGAACGGATCGCCTTCGCAGATCACCGCCACATCGCGACCGGCATCCAGGTGCGCGGCCACTTCCAGGCTGGCTTCGTCGTAGAAGTCGCTGATCACCTGCTCATAGGACAGGGGCGCGGGCAGTGCCTCGGTGGTCACCGGGTAGACCAGCGGCAGCAGGCCCTGGGCCTCCTGCAGGTGCGCCTCGATAATACCGAACGCGTTGCCTTTCTTGCCCTTGGCGACGAAGTACGCCACCACCGGCGACTCGCGCAGCAGGCGCAGGGCCTTGACCGTAATCAGTTCCGGGTCACCGGGGCCCACGCCGAGGCCGATCAGACGTCCAGGCTGCTGCATCATTCAATCTCCGTAGCGAGGGCATTCACGGCGGCGGCGGCCATGGCGCTGCCACCGAGCCGACCCTGCATGATCACGAACGGCACGCCGCGGCTGTCGGCCGCGAGCATCGCCTTGGATTCGGCGGCACCGACAAAACCCACCGGAAAACCGAGGATCAACGCCGGTTTCGGCGCGCCGGCATCGAGCATTTCCAACAGGTAGAACAGCGCCGTCGGTGCATTGCCGATCACCACCACGCTGCCTTCCAGATGGGGCCGCCACAACTCCAGTGCCGCCGCCGAACGGGTATTGCCCAGCTCCTGGGCCAACTCGGGCACGCGCTCGTCACGCAGGGTGCAGATCACCGGGTTGTTGGCCGGCAGGCGCGCACGGGTCACGCCCTCGCTGACCATCCGCGCATCGCAGAGAATCGCCGCGCCGGCCGCCAGGGCCTCGCGCCCGGCCTTGCCAGCACCTGGGGAAAACTGCAGGCCGTCGATGGCATCGACCATGCCGCAGGCGTGGATCACCCGCACGGCGAGCTTTTCCAGATCCGCAGGAATCCGTGCCAGGTTGGCTTCCGCGCGAATGATCGCGAAGGAGTTGCGATAGATCTCCTGACCGTCGCGGATGTAATCAATCATCGGTGTTGCTCCGTGAGCGGGCTGCCAGCAGGGCGCCCGCCGCATCAATAGTAAGGTGGCGGGCGTGCAGCCGGCCGAAGCCCGGGTGCGCGACATCGCGGAAATAGAGGTCGTAATGGCCGGACGCAACCGCCAGCAAGGTGGCGGGCGCGACATGGGCCGCCGCGCAGGATCGCGTACAGCCGGAAAGGTGCACGCCCTGGGGCTGGTCTTGCAGGTGCTGCGCCAGGCGGCGGGCGTCGGCCTTGGTGTCGGCCAGGCCCTTGCCGCAACCGGCCAAGCCGGTGCAGGCGATCAGTTGCGCCAGGGCGTCGGCGGCGTCGCATAACAGGCCGAGGTGTTGCAGCCGGGTGGTAACGGTGAGCGCATCTTCGGCACGGATATTGGGCAGCAACAGGCTCTGCCAGGGTGTCAGGCGCAGGCTGCCATCGCCGAACTCACTGGCCAGTCGGGCCACGCCGTCGAGCATCGCAGCGTCGAGTCGGCCCAGGGGCGTCGCAGCCCCCACGTACACACGCCCCGGCTGGCGCTGTGGATAAGTGCCGATATGCAGCAGACCGGGAGAGGCTGGTCGGTGCCAGGACGGGACTGCCGCCGGTTCGTAGCCAAGGCGCAGGGTCAACCGAGCAAGAAACTCAGCGGGCACGACTTCAGCCAGCAGATGGCGCATGCGTGTCTGTTCGGGACGGGCCAGATCGAGGAACAGCTCCAGCACCGCCACCACCAGCGAATGCCCTTCGGCCAGGGGCACGGCGGCCAGGGGCAGGTCATCGGCCGGACAGCCGGCCAGGCCGAATGCCAGGTATGGCTGATCGTCCAGCAGCAACGCCGACAGCCACAGGTCATGGGAATGCTCCAGCATCGCCAGGGCTTCGCCGCCATCCAGTTGCAGCGCGAACTTGGCCGACAGCTCATGAAAGCGTGGATGAGTCTGCAAGCTCGCCAGGATCTGCTCGGCCAGGGGCCGGGTATCGATCAATAACTGACGGTCGATACCCGCGCCCGGACTGAGCATCAGGTTGCGTACATCATCGCCCGCGGGCGTGGTCGGTCCGAGGCCTGCGGCCAACAATTCGTCGATCAACGCTGCCTGCTGCTCGCCGATACCGCGAATCTGCAGGTTGGCCCGGTTGGTCGCCTCGATCACGCCACCGGCATAACGTGCGGCCCCCCGGGCCACGGCCTGGGCCTGGGCGCTGCCGATCACCCCGCCGGCCAGCTTGATCCGGCAGATACCGCCGTCCAGCGCCGGGACGATGCGCAGCAACCCCGGACAGGCCGAGGGGCGAATAGCAGTGGCGGGCGGGCGTTGGTTCAAGGGGCAACCGGCAGTAAAGGAAAGGTATAGGCTGTTATCGAAGAGCATTTCGCCCTCGAAGGCACGGTATTATGCCTGCTTTGTCCGATGGCATGAAAAGCCTGCCCGTCGGAACCGCTGTGTTTTGAGGATTTTAGATGGTGCCTTGGCTGACAATCGTGGGAATCGGTGAAGACGGCTTCAGTGGCCTGGGTCAGCAGGCCCAGGCAGCTCTGTCGGCAGCTTCGCGGGTATTCGGCGGCCAACGGCAGCTTGACCTGCTGCCGGACTCCGTCCGCGCCGAGCGTCTGGACTGGCCGAGCCCGTTTTCCCTGGAGCCCGTGCTGGCCCTGCGCGGTGAGCCGACCTGCGTGCTGGCCAGTGGCGACCCGATGCTGTTCGGCGTCGGTGCCAGTCTGGCGCGGCGAGTGACCACCGAGGAAATGCAGGTGCTGTCCGCGCCGTCCTCCTGTTCACTGGCCGCTGCCCGACTGGGTTGGGCCTTGCAGGATGTGGTGACGCTCTCGGTGGTCGCCCGTCCGCTGGCGGCTCTGAATGCCCATCTGCACAGCGGTGTGCGTCTGCTGGTGCTGAGCAATGACGGCCTGAGTCCCGCCGCGATTGCCGCGCAGTTGCGCGAACGGGGTTTCGGTCCGAGCCGGATCAGCGTTCTGGAACACCTCGGTGGCCCGGTGGAACGGCGGATCGACGGACTGGCCGATGACTGGAGCGACCCGCCGGTGGCTGACCTGAACCTGGTGGCCATCGAATGCCTGGCCGCTCCAGGCACGCCACGTCTGTCGCGTATCGGCGGGCTGCCGGACAGCGCCTTCGAGCATGATGGACAACTGACCAAACGCGATGTCCGCGCCATCACCCTGGCCCGCCTTGCCCCGGTGCCCGGTGAACTGTTGTGGGATGTCGGCGCGGGCAGCGGCTCCATCGGTATCGAATGGATGCGCGCCCACCCCAGTTGCCGGGCCATCGCCATCGAGGCCGATACCGGGCGCCAACACTTGATCGAGCGCAACCGGGACAGCCTCGGTGTGCCAGGCCTGCAATTGATTCGCGGCAGTGCGCCCGAGGCCCTGGAAGGACTGGAGCCGCCGGATGCGATCTTTATCGGTGGCGGCGTTACCCGTCCCGGTGTCCTGGACAGTTGCTGGGCGCAGCTCAAGCCGGGAGGCCGGCTGGTGGCGAATGCCGTGACCCTGCAAAGTGAAATGCTGCTGATGAACTGGCGCCAGGTCCATGGCGGCGAACTGACCCGCATTCACATCGCCCAGGCCCAACCGCTGGGGGATTTCGACACCTGGCGCCAGGCCTTGCCGATCACCTTGCTCGACGTGGTCAAGCCTTGAACCCCTCAGACACTGTAGGAGCGAGCTTGCTCGCGATGGGCGTCAACGATAACGCGGGGAGCCTGATACCCAGCGGTGCCTGGACTACCATCGCGAGCAAGCTCGCTCCTACAAAGAGCAATCGTCATGCGCGATGAAACCGCCGAACAGCCCGCCCCTCTGCGCAGCGGCCTGACCACCGGCAGCTGCGCCACCGCCACCGCCCTGGCGGCGGCACGCCTGCTGCTCAGCGGCATCAGCTGCGATGCGGTGCAGATCACCCTGCCCAAGGGCAAGCGTGTGGATATGCGCCTGGAGTTCTGTCGCCGCCATGACGACGGCGCCGAGGCCGGCACTATCAAGGATGCCGGCGACGACCCGGATGTCACCCATGGCGCCCTGCTCTACTCGCAAGTGAGGCTGATCGCCGAACCCGGCGTACGTTTTCATGCCGGAAAAGGCGTCGGCACCGTCACCCGCCCCGGCCTGGTCCTGGCCGTCGGCGAACCGGCGATCAATCCGGTGCCGCGCCGAATGATCACTGACCACCTGCTACAACTGGCCGCTGAACTGGACTACACCGGCGGCTTCTCGGTCACCGTCAATGTCCGCGACGGCGAGGCCCTGGCGCTGAAAACCATGAACCCGCGCCTGGGGATTCTCGGCGGGCTGTCGATCCTCGGCACCAGCGGTATCGTCCGGCCGTTTTCCTGCGCGGCCTATATCGCCTCGATCCATCAGGGCATCGATGTCGCCAAGACCAACGGCTACCTGCATATCGCCGCCTGCACCGGCAACGCCAGCGAAGACACCATGCGCCGCGTCTACAACCTGCCGGAAATCGCCCTGATCGAAATGGGCGACTTCGTCGGCGCCGTGCTCAAGCATCTGCGCAAGGTCCCGGTGGACAAACTGAGCCTGTGCGGCGGCTTCGGCAAGATCAGCAAGCTGGCGGCCGGGCATATGGACCTGCACAGCCGGCATTCGAGCATCGACCTGCCGCAACTGGCCGAATGGGCGGCCGAGGTCGGCGCCGACCAGGCCTTGCAGGACGCGATTGTCCAGGCCAATACCAGCCAGCAGGCACTGGCCATGGCCAGCGCGGCGGGCGTCGCCCTGGGTGATGCGGTCTGCCGGCGCGCCCGCGACTTCGCCCGCAGCGTGGTCCCCAGGCAAGTGCAAGTGGAAGTCTTCGCCATCGACCGCCAGGGCGGTGTCGTTGGTCATGCCGGAGTGCAGTTATGAAACGCCTGTTGCTGCTTGGCGGCGTCACCGAGGCGCTGGCGATTGCCCGGACCTTGGGCCCCGAGCATATCTACAGCCTGGCGGGAGTCGGGCGGGTACCGACGGACTTGCAGTGCCAGGTCCGGGTCGGCGGTTATGGCGGCGCCGAGGGCCTGGCGCAATTTATTCAGGAAGAAGGCATCGACCTGCTACTGGATGCCACCCATCCCTACGCCGCGCAAATCAGCAGCAACGCCGCCACGGCCGCGCGCTTGAGCGGTATTCCCTGCTGGGCGCTACGGCGTCCGGCCTGGGTTGCGGAACCTGGCGACGACTGGCGCGAAGTGGCCGACTGGGCCGCACTGGTCGAAGCCCTCAAGCCCTTCCAGCGCCCGCTGTTCACCCTCGGCCGCGAGCCGCTGCAACATCTGGAAGAAATTCCCTCCGGGCAATTCTGGACCTTGCGTGCCCTCGACGAGTACCCCGGCAATGCCCGCTGCGAAGTGATCGGCGCACGCGGCCCGTTCCTGCTGGAAGACGAGCGCGCCCTGTTCGAACGCCGCGCCATCGACGTGCTGATCAGCAAGAACAGCGGCAGCAGCGCGACCGAACCCAAGCTGCAGGTGGCCCGGGAACTCGGAATTCCGGTGCTGATTCTCCAGCGACCGGCATTGCCGCCGGTGGAGCGGGAGTTCCAGACGCTTGGTGAAACACTCGCGGCGTTGGCAAGCACTGCTCAATAGATCACGATCATCAGCTTGCAAATATAGTAACCTTTAGGTTACCTTGAGAGCGCAATGATCGAGGTCGAAGAATATATTCGGGACAACCAGGCCAACCCATTTGAAAAGTGGTTCGCGTCATTGGATGTGCAGGCCGCCACAAAGGTATCCACTGCAATCCTTCGCATGCAGATGGGCAATACCTCCAATATCAAGTGGTTCGACGGCCTGGGTGAATACCGTATCGATTGGGGCCCGGGCTACCGGATCTATCTGCTACAGGAAGGCAAAAAGCTGATCATCCTGTTTGGCGGTGGTCACAAATCCAGCCAGACAAACGACATCAAGCAAGCCAAGGCGCTCATTGCCGAATACCAGCGCCGTAAAAAAGCCGCATCGAAAACGAGGTAACACTGACATGGCCCTTACTCGCAGCTTCAAACAGACCATCGCCGAGCGGGCGCAGCGCGACCCGGCGTTCGCCCAGGCACTGCTGGATGAAGCCGCCACCCTGTTTCTCAATGGCGAGCCAGAGATTGCACGGGTGATTTTGCGTGATCTGGTCAACGCCACCGTCGGCTTCGAGGGCCTGGCCAAGGAAACCGACAAGCCGAGCAAAAGCCTGCACCGCATGCTTTCGGCCAAGGGTAATCCGAGCATGGACAACCTGGCCGCTATCTTCAGTGTGATTCGCGCCACCCTGGGCGTGAAGATTGAGGTCCATGCCGTTCCGACCCTGTGACGGCATCCTGCTACGCTTGTGCACCAGGATCACCGACAAAGCCTACACAAGCTTGCGACCTTTCACCGCAGCTCACGCTTTTACTTATGAAGGACGTTCAGGCTAAATAACCCATCTGTTTGAAAACACTCACGGAAATCCTTTCCATGCCCCGACAACGGCTAGCCATTGCCTGGATCGCCTGCTTTGCAGTGCTGTTCAATCTGCTCGCCATGCCGATGTCCGGAGCCATGGCGCAAGCCTCGCAAGACTCGATCGCGGAGCAACTGTTGTGGGGCAGTTTCTGCTCGGCCAGTGGCACCCGCCTGGTGGCCATCGACCTCGGCAAGCTGGAACAGCAAGCCCCGCAAAACGATGAGCATTCCAATATGCAGCACTGCTGGTGCTGTGCGGGCTTCGCCTCGTTGCTGGCGTTGCCCGGCCATGTTCCACAGTTGCCGGTGGCCCAGGACGAAACCCAGCCGGCACGCCCCGCCACCCAGATCGACCTCCCCACCCCGCGCCAGCAATGGCCCTCGCTCAATCCCAGGGCTTCTCCGCTAGCCTGATTCACACCCACAGTCTGTGTGCGTCATGAATCGTTATGGAGAACCACCATGTTCAAGAATGCCCTGTTGCTGGCCGCCCTGCTGCTGCCCGCCTGTTTTGCCCATGCCCATGAATTCAAGGCCGGTGACCTGAGCATCACCCATCCCTGGTCCCAGGAACTGCCGCCCAACGCCCCGACGGTGGCGGCCTATTTCGTGATCCACAACCCGGGCAGCACGGCCGACCGCCTGACCGGCGTCGACAGTCCCATCGCCGGCAAGGCCGAACTGCATGAACATGTGATGCAGCTCGACCTGATGAAAATGCAGCAAGTCGCCAGTGTCGAGGTACCCGCCGGCGGTGAAGTGAAGTTCGCCCCCATGGCCTTTCATGTGATGTTGCTGGACCTCAAGGACCGTAGCCTCTTGCAGGATGGCAAGCACTTTGCGCTGACGTTGCACTTTGAAAAAGCCGGCGACGTGACCGTCGAGGTATCGGTACAGAAACAGCCGCCTGCCGGGACCAATGAGATGAGCCACATGGATCACGCGCCCGTTCAATAATCGACGACGCCCGTGAACGCCATGCACGCCGCACGCCTCAGGTCACCCCGCTCCCGCGCCCAAGTACGCGGCAGTTGGCTAAGCCTGTTCGCCATGCTGATGATCTTTATCGGACCGCTGATTTCCCAGGCGATGCCGATGGATCACCGCATGCCCATGTCGATGGGCATGGACATGTCGATGGAGATGCCCGGGCAGGCAGGCGAGGTCATGGCGCCCAGCGCCGACGAGCACCACGCCCCCAGCGCCGAGCACCATGCGCTATGGGAAAAATGCGGCTATTGCACCCTGCTGTTCAGTTGCCCGGCCCTGCCGCAGACCCTGAGCTTCGCCGCCCTTGACGGCCCCAGGCCGACGGCCGCCGTCGCTACCCAGACCCGCCTGGGCCATGCCCGGCAAACCACCTTTCCCGGTGCCCGTACCCGCGCCCCGCCCGCGTTCCATTAAGCAGCGACCCACTACCCTCTCACGCGGCCCGCCTGAACTGTAACCCGCAGTTCCAAAGCGGCTGCCGTGTTGTATTCGCTTGAATGATGGAACGCTTATGTCCACTGCAAACACTCGCCTGCGCGCTGCCCGGGCGTCTTCCCCGTTCGCCCTGAACGAGGCCCGCGCCCGCCTGCGCCAGAGCACCGCGCTGATGTGCGGCGTCCTGCTCGCCCCTGCCGTCTTCGCCGCCGACGCGCCAGAGGAATCCGCCCGGGAAATCGCCCCGACAGTCATTACCGCCATCGCCCCCAGCTCGCCGCTGACGGTGATCACCGATCCCAAGGACCCGCGCCAGCCGGTCCCCGCCAGTGACGGCGGCGACTACCTCAAGACCATCCCCGGCTTTGCCCTGGTGCGCAATGGCGGCACCAACGGCGACCCGGTGCTGCGCGGCATGTTCGGCTCGCGGCTGAATATCCTCACCAATGGCGGCCAGATGCTCGGCGCCTGCCCGGGGCGGATGGACGCACCGACCTCCTACATTTCCCCGGAAACCTACGACAAGCTGACGGTGATCAAGGGACCGCAAACCGTGCTCTGGGGCCCCGGCGCCTCGGCCGGGACCATCCTCTTCGACCGTGAGCCGGAGCACTTCGGCGAACTCGGCACGCGGGTCAACGCCAGTGTGCTGGCCGGCTCCAACGGGCGTTTCGACAAAGTGGTCGATGCCGCCGCTGGCGGTCCGTCGGGCTATGTCCGGGCGATCGGCAACCAGGCCCGTGCGGGCGACTACAAGGACGGCAATGGCGACCGCGTGCCCTCGCGCTACGACAAGTGGAACGGCGACGTCGCCCTGGGCTGGACGCCGGATGCTGACACCCTGCTGGAACTGACCGCCGGCAAGGGCGACGGTGAAGCCCGCTACGCCGGGCGCGGCATGGACGGTTCGCAGTTCAAGCGCGAAAGCCTCGGCCTGCGTTTTGAAAGGTCGAACCTCGGCGAAGTGCTCGACAAGCTCGAGGCCCAAGTCTACTACAACTACGCCGACCATGTGATGGACAACTACAGCCTGCGCCAGCCCTCCGGCACCGGGATGATGGCCGGCCCCATGGCCTCCAATGTCGACCGCCGCACCCTCGGCGCGCGACTCAAGGCCACCTGGCGCTGGGCCGACTGGCAACTGATCGGCGGCCTTGATGGGCAGACCGACGAACACCGCCAGCGCAGCAGCATGGGCATCGACACTTACGAGAGCCTGCCACGCAACCGGGATGCCGAGTTCCACAACTACGGCGTCTTCGGCGAACTGACCTGGTACGCCGCCGAGCGTGACCGCCTGATCAGCGGCGCGCGGCTGGACCGCGCCTCGGCCAAGGACTTTCGCCAGCGCATCGGTTCCGGGATGAGCGCCCAGCCCAATCCGACCGCCGGCCAGACCCGTGCAGACAGTCTGCCCAGTGGCTTCATGCGCTACGAGCATGACCTGGCCGACAGCCCGACCACGCTGTACGCCGGCCTCGGTCACGCCGAACGTTTCCCGGACTACTGGGAACTGTTCTCCCCCAACCAGGGCCCGAGTGGTTCGCTCAACGCCTTCGATGCCATCAAGCCGGAGAAGACCACCCAGCTGGATGTCGGCCTGCAGTACAAGACCGAGGACCTGGAGGCCTGGGCATCGGGCTATGTCGGCCAGGTGCGCGACTTTATCCTGTTCAACTACCAGCCGGGAATGATGGGCACGACCTCCCAGGCGCGCAATATCGACGCGCAGATAATGGGCGGCGAGCTCGGCGCGGCCTATCGGCTGACGGCCAACTGGAAAGCCGATGCCAGCCTGGCCTATGCCTGGGGCAAGAACACCAGCGACGGCAAGGCACTGCCGCAGATGCCGCCCCTGGACACCCGCCTGGGCCTCACCTACAGCCGCGACAACTGGAGTGCCGGAGGTCTGTGGCGAGTCGTTGCGCGACAGAACCGCATCGATCTGAACGAGGGCAATGTGGTCGGCAAGGACTTTTCCAAAAGCGCCGGCTTCGGCGTGTTCTCCCTCAACGGCGCCTATCGGATCAACAGCCACGTGAAGCTCAGCAGCGGCGTCGACAACCTGTTCAACAAGGCATACGCCGAGCACCTGAACCTGGCGGGCAACGCCGGGTTCGGCTACCCGGCCAATGACCCGCAAGCCATCAACGAACCGGGGCGCACGTTCTGGACCAAGGTGGATATGAGTTTCTAACCGTAACTGTGGCGAGCGGCGTCCCGACAAGCCCGCTCGCCGCACTGCCGCCGTATATCCAATGACTGATACCTTGCGGAGCGCTCCTGATGAGCCAACCTAAAATCTCCTTCTACAACCTGGCCTGGCGCTGGCATTTCTATGCCGGGCTGTTCGTTGCGCCGTTCATGGTCCTGCTGGCCCTGACCGGGATCATCTACCTGTTCAAACCGCAACTCGACCCGCTGTTGTACAGCGACCTGATAACGGTCCAGGCCGGTCATCACCGCCTCAACGCCGACGATCAGATGCGCCGCATCGAGATGGCTTATCCACAGGTGCGGATCAAACAGTACCTGCCGCCGATCAACGCCGAACGCAGCGCTCAGTTCGTGCTGATTCGCGACGGTCGCGAGCTCAACGTGTTCCTCGACCCCTATCGCGGCAACATACTCGGCGAGCAGGATGCCAAGCTCAATCTGCAAGCCGTCGCCCGCGCCCTGCACGGCGAACTGATGATCGGCACCCTCGGCGATCGCCTGGTGGAACTGGCCGCCGGCTGGGGCGTGATGCTGGTGGTGTCCGGCCTCTATCTCTGGTGGCCACGGGGCCGTTCCAGTGCCGGCGTGCTCTGGCCACGCCTGAGCCAGCGCGGACGCATCGTCTGGCGCGACCTGCACGCCGTCACTGGGTTCTGGGGCGCCGGGCTGCTGCTGTTCATGCTGCTCAGCGGCATGACCTGGACCGGGGTCTGGGGCAAGCAGTACGCCGAGGTCTGGAACCAGTTTCCCGATGCCATGTGGAACAACATGCCCAAGTCCGACCTCGAGGCCCGCAGCCTCAACGACGCGACCCGCCAGACCGTGCCCTGGGCCCTGGAAAACACGCCGATGCCGATGTCCGGCGACCATGCCGAACACATGAACCACGGCGCCACCTCAAGCGGCCCGGCAGCACCGGGCATCAGCCTGCAACAGGTGGTGGACATCGCCGCCACGCGCCAGGTCGAACCCGGCTACAGCATCACCCTGCCGACCACCGCCGAAGGCGTGTTCACCATCGCCGTGTTCGCCGACGACCCGCGCAACGACGCCACCCTGCATGTCGACCAGTACAACGGCAGGGTCCTCGCCGATGTGCGCTGGCAGCACTACGGCAATGTCGCCCGGGCCACGGAAATGGGCGTGATGCTCCATGAAGGCAAACTGTTCGGGACGATCAACCAGCTGGTCATGTTGCTGGTGTGCCTGATGATCCTGCTCAGTGCCGTCAGCGGCGTGGTGATGTGGTGGAAGCGTCGTCCGCAAGGTGGCCTCGGTATACCGCCGCTGCGCCACGATCTGCCACGCTGGAAAACCGCCCTGGTGATCATGTTCGCCCTGGCGATCCTGTTTCCCCTGGTCGGGGTCTCGCTGATCCTCGTCTGGCTGCTGGATTGGGCGCTGCTGTCGCGTCTCAAGGGCCAACCTGAATCGGCCTCATCTTCAACCTGAACAGGTTGAGAGGCGCATTCCAGAGGAGTCTGTAGACTTTTGACGAGAATATGTTGCAATTGCATATTGTTATAATATAACAATATGCAACATCCCTACTCGCAGTCCCTGGCTGCGGGTATCGCCTCTGAAGATAAGCGACTCCCTGTCCCGATGAACAAGTACCTCTTGCCCGGCCTCTGCCTGCTGGCGTTGAACCACGCCCAGGCCGACGGCACCCTGACCCTGCCCACCGGCACCATTACCGCACCCGCCGTCGACGACGAGCGCATCGACCTGAAGACCCCGACCACCGCCGGCTCACGTCTGGGCCTGACGGCACTGGAAACCCCCGCAAGCACCGACAGCCTGAGCGGTGAACAGATTCGCCAGCGCGGCGATATGAGTGTGCAGGATGCCGCATCGCGCAGCGCCGGGATCAGCCGTACCGGCAACCCGGGGGATGGCGGCACTTCGTTGCAGGCGCGGGGCTTTACCGGGCAGAACTCGGTGATGCAGTTGTATGACGGCACCCGGATGTACGCTGGTGCCGGCACCGTGACCTTCCCGGTGGACACCTGGTCGGTGGAGCGCGTCGATGTGCTGCGTGGGCCGGCATCGGTACTGTATGGCGAAGGGGCCACCGGCGCGGTGATCAACACCCTTCCGAAAAAACCGTTCGAAGGCGAGATCGAAAACCATATGCGCCTGGGCTATGGCTCCTACGGCAGTCAGCAAGAAGCCCTGGACAGCGGCGGTTCGCTGACGGACACCCTCAGCTATCGCCTCAATCTCAATCGCCTGAGCAGCAACGGCTGGGTCGACCGTGGCGATTCGAGCAGCAACTTCTTCAGCGGCGCCTTGCGCTGGCAGGCCAACGATGACCTGGTGTTCACCCTCTCCAGCGACTACGGCGACCAGGAGCCCACCGATTATTTCGGCGTGCCGCTGATCAACGGCCACTACCAGGAAAACCTGCGCTTCAAGAACTACAACGTCGGCGACGACAAGCTGCACTACAACGACCAGTGGACGCGCCTGCGCACCGACTGGCAGATCTCCGATACCGTCAGTTCCAGCAACGAGCTGTATTACCTCAAGGCCCAGCGTCGCTGGCAGAACGCCGAAAACTACAATTTCGACCCGACGACGCAAACCCTGTCGCGGGCCAGCTATATCAGCATCAAGCATGAAGAAGAACAGACCGGCGACCGCCAGACCTTCACCTTCAAGCACAGCCTGTTCGGCCTCGACAGCCAGACGCTGACCGGTGTGGATATCAACCGTATCCGCTTCAAGCTCGACAGCAACGCCGGCTTCGATGACCTGCCCGGCAGCCCGCCACTGGATCTGGGCAACCCGCAACCCGGCCAGTTCGAGAGTGCCGACGCCTACCGCCCACAGTTCTCGGCCACCACCCGGCAGTTCTCGCTGTTCGCCGAAAACCGTACCCAGTTGAGTGAGCGCTGGTCGCTGGTGACCGGTGTACGACGTGACTATGTGCACATCGACAATGACAATCTGATCAGCGACACCCGCAGCGACAAGAGCCTCACCGGCAACAACTGGAAGGCCGGCCTGGTGTTCGCGCTGACCGACGACACCTCGCTGTACGGCCAGTATTCCACCAGCACCGAGGGCGTCGGCGGCCTGGTGACCCTGGGCGCCAATGCGCAGCAATTCGGCCTGTCCAGCGCCAAGCAGTCCGAAGTGGGCCTCAAGCAGATGTTCTGGGACCAGCGCGGCGAATGGACCCTGGCGGCCTACCACATCGTTAAAAAGAAGCTGCTCACCGCCGACCCGAGTGCTCCGAACGACCCGAGCAAACAGCTGCAGGTCGGACAGCAATCGTCCGATGGGCTGGAAGCCAGCCTCGACCTGAAATTGGCCCACGACTGGCAGTTGCAGGCCAACGCGTCAATCGTCAGGGCGCAATATGATGACTTCGATCAGTCGGTCAATAATGTGATCGTCTCTTACAAAGGCAACCGTCCTACCGATGTACCCCGTCGCACCGCCAACCTCTGGTTGAGCAAGGCGATCACCGATAACGTGCGCGCCGGGGCGGGGGTGCGTTATGTGGATGCGCGTTATGCGGATCTGGCCAATACCGAGGAACTTCCGAGCTATACCGTGGTGGATGCCAACGTCTCGTGGAAAGCCTTGCGCAACACCACGCTGGGCCTGCAGTTGAACAATTTGTTCGACCGCCAATACGCCCAAAGCCAATACAATAGTGGCCAGCAATGGATACCGGGGCAACCGCGGTCGTTCTTCGTGACGGCGGACTACACCTTTTGAAAACACAACTGAGTACAACACAAACCTGTAGGAGCCGGCTTGCCGGCGATGGCGGCCGAACGGTCGGTGCAAGGCTTGCGGGCCTCTTCGCGGGCAAGCCCTGCTCCTACAATACTGCGGCAAATACAAATGCAGCGTACGACACAAACCCTGTAGGAGCCGGCTTGCCGGCGATGGCGGCCGAACGGTCGGTGCAAGGCTTGCGGACCTCTTCGCGGGCAAGCCCTGCTCCTACAATACTGCGGCAAACACAAATGCAGCGTACAAAGCTCTGCGTACATACACAGACAATGAGTAACGAATGACCTCGCTGACCCTCACCGATCTCGCCTGGACGCCTCCCGGCCATGACCGCTGCCAACACCAGTTTCAACTGCGTGATGCCAACCTGCGGGTGGCGACCGGTGAGTTCGTCGGCCTGATCGGTCCCAATGGCAGCGGCAAGACCAGCCTGCTGCGTTGCGCCTATCGCTTCAGCCAACCGGAACACGGCGAGGTCCTGCTCGAACACCAGAACGTCTGGAAACAATCGCCACGCTGGTGCGCCCAGCGCATCGCCGTGGTGCTCCAGGAATTCCCCGATGCCTTTGGCCTGACCGTTGCCGAAGTGGTCGCCATGGGCCGCACCCCGCACAAGAAACTCTTCGACGGCGACACCGAGGCCGACCACCAACTGATTCGCCAATCCATTGAGTCAGTGGGCATGCAGGGCTTCGAAGAGCACGCCTTCGCCACCCTCTCCGGTGGTGAAAAACAACGCGTGATCCTCGCCCGCGCCCTGGCCCAGCAACCGCAACTGCTGATCCTCGACGAACCGACCAACCACCTCGACCCGCGCTTCCAGTTGGAACTGTTGCGCCTGGTCAGGCAACTGAAGATCGGCACCCTGGCGAGCATCCACGACCTCAACCTCGCCGCGGCCTTCTGCGACCGGCTGTATGTGCTCCAGCACGGGCGCATCGTCGCCAGCGGCACACCCGCCGAGGTCCTGACCGTCGAGCTGCTGCGGGAAGTCTTCGGCGTCGAAGCGCTGATCGATACCCACCCACTCTCCGGCTACCCGCGAATCACCTGGATAACCCAACCATGAAGCTACGGCACCTGGCGCTCTGCCTCGGTTCACTGTTCACGTCCATGGCCGCCCTGGCCGAATCGACGCACTACCCGCTGACGGTCCAGAGCTGCAACCGCGAGGTGACCTTCAAGGAGGCGCCGAAACACGCGGTCAGCCATGACATCAACATGACCCAGATGATGCTCGCCCTCGGCCTCAAGCCACGCATGGCCGGCTATAGCGGGATCAGCGGCTGGAAATCAGTCACCCCGGAAATGGCGAAAACCCTCGACGGCCTGCCGGAACTGGCGGCCAAGTACCCGTCGGTGGAAACCCTGCTCAATGCCAACGTCGATTTCTTCTTCGCCGGCTGGGACTACGGCATGACGGTCGGCGGCGCCCTCACCCCGGCGACACTGACGCCCCTGGGCATCAACGTCTACGAGCTGACCGAGTCCTGTGCCTTCGTGATGAAACGCGCGGGTGCCAGCCTCGACGACACCTACAACGACCTGCGCAACCTGGGCAAGATCTTCGACGTGCAGGACCGCGCCAATGCCCTGATCGGCGCGATGCGGGCGCGAGTGGCCACGGTGCGGAAAACCCTGCCGGCCGACCGTCCACGAGTGTTCCTCTATGACAGCGGCGAAGACCGCGCCATGACCTCCGGCCGCCTGGCCATGCCCCAGGCGCTGATCGAAGCCGCTGGCGGGCGCAACGTCCTCGACGACGTCGATGCCAGCTGGACCCGGGTCAACTGGGAAAGCGTGGTGGAGAAAAATCCCCAGGTGATCGTGATCGTCGACTACAGCGAAGTCACCGCCGAGCAGAAGCAGCACTTCCTGGAAACCAACCCGGCGCTGCAGTCGGTGGACGCTATCCGCAACAAGCGCTTCGTGGTCATCCCTTATGTCGAGGCGACGCCGGGCATCGATAACGTCAAGGCCATCGAAACCCTCGCCAAGGCCTTCCACCCGCAATGATGAATCGCCGCTATGGCTCGTTGCTGGCCGCCCTCGGCGCCTTGTTGCTGCTGTCCTGCGTCCTCTCGCTGGGCTTCGGCCCGGCGCGGGTGCCGGTGGATGTCGTGTGGCGGATTCTCTCGTACAAGGCGCTGGGCCTGGGCGAGGTGAACTGGAGCGCCGGGCAGGAGCATATCGTCTGGCTGATCCGCGTACCGCGCATGCTCCTCGGCGTGCTGGTGGGCGCCGGGCTGGCGTTGATCGGCGCGGTCTTGCAGGCGGTCACGCGCAATCCCCTGGCCGACCCGCACCTGCTCGGGGTGACCTCCGGGGCGACTCTCGGCGCGGTGATCGTGGTCCTGCATGTGGGCGAGATCGTCGGCCTGCTGACCTTGCCCATCGCCGCCTTTATCGGTGCCCTGGCCAGTATGCTGGCGGTGCTCGCCATCGCCAGTCGCAACGGTCGGCTGGAGAGCGACCGGCTGCTGCTGTGCGGGGTCGCGGTGTCCTTCGTGATGATGGCGCTGGCCAACCTGCTGCTGTTTCTCGGCGATCATCGGGCCAGCTCCGCGGTGCTGTTCTGGATGCTTGGCGGCCTCGGCCTGGCGCGTTGGGAGCTGCTGCCGATACCGGCGGCGAGCGTGCTGCTGGGGCTGGTGCTGCTGGTGAGCATGGCCCGGCCATTGAACGCCCTGATGGCCGGCGAGCAGACTGCCGTGACCCTCGGCCTGAGTGCACGCAATGTGCGTCTGAAGGTGTTCCTGATCGCCTCGCTGATGACCGGCGTACTGGTTTCCATCAGCGGCTCCATCGGTTTTGTCGGCCTGATGGTGCCGCATATCGCCCGCTACCTGGTGGGCGCGGAACACCGGCGCCTGCTGCCGGTGTCGGCGCTGCTGGGAAGCCTGTTCCTGGTCTGGGTCGATGTCGCGGCGCGGACCCTGATCGCGCCCGAAGACTTACCAATCGGGGTGGCCACGGCGGCCATTGGCGGGTTGTTTTTTATCGGGTTGATGCGGCGCCGGTGAGGGCCTCTTCGCGAGCAAGCTCTGCTCCTACAGGTTCCGCGTCGTTCACAAAATAGTTGATCGACACGAACTCTGCAGGCGCAGAGCTTGCCGGATCGCCGCACCGTCGCGAAGACGGTATCAGCACCAATCTGGCACTCCCCGCGCACCGCAACGCCCATGTCGCCCCCGCTTGGTGCGACTGTTCAGACCAGTACCGCTCAAACACGACGGTTTCCTGCCTTTCCCCGACTGGGCACAGCCTTTGCAAAAGCCCCTTCAGTGTCTGCATCTGCCAACCAAAAAAACTTTGAACATCTGGAGATCGCACCAATGAAGCGTCGTAGCTTGATCAAGGCTTTCACACTGACGGCATCCATTGCCGCCATGGGCATGACCTGGACCGTCCAGGCCGCCGAGACCATCAAGGTCGGCATCCTGCATTCGCTGTCCGGCACCATGGCAATCTCCGAAACCTCGCTTAAAGACATGGCGCTGATGACCATCGACGAGATCAACGCCAAGGGCGGGGTCAACGGCAAGATGCTCGAACCGGTGGTGGTCGACCCGGCGTCCAACTGGCCGCTGTTCGCCGAAAAAAGCCGGCAGTTGCTGACCCAGGACAAGGTCGCCGTGGTGTTCGGTTGCTGGACCTCGGTGTCACGTAAATCGGTGCTGCCGGTGTTCGAGGAGCTCAACGGCCTGCTGTTCTACCCGGTGCAGTATGAAGGCGAGGAAATGTCGCCGAACGTCTTCTACACCGGCGCCGCGCCGAACCAGCAGGCGATCCCGGCGGTGGAATACCTGATGAGCGAAGACGGCGGCGCGGCCAAGCGCTTCTTCCTGCTCGGCACCGACTATGTCTACCCACGCACCACCAACAAGATCCTGCGCTCGTTCCTGCACTCCAAGGGGGTCGCGGACAAGGATATCGAAGAGGTCTACACCCCGTTCGGCCATGCCGACTACCAGACCATCGTCGCCAACATCAAGAAGTTCTCCGCCGGCGGCAAGACTGCGGTCATCTCCACCGTCAACGGCGACTCCAATGTGCCGTTCTACAAGGAACTGGCCAACCAGGGCCTGAAAGCCACCGACGTACCGGTGGTAGCCTTCTCCGTGGGCGAGGAAGAACTGCGCGGTATCGACACCAAGCCACTGGTGGGCAACCTGGCGGCGTGGAACTACTTCGAGTCGGTGGATAACCCGGTGAACAAGAAATTCGTCGCCGACTGGAAAGCCTACGCCAAGAAGAAAAACCTCCCGGGCGCCGACAAGGCCGTGACCAACGACCCGATGGAAGCCACCTATGTCGGCATCCACATGTGGGCCCAGGCGGCGGAAAAAGCCAAGTCCACGGATGTCGACAAGGTCCGTGCAGCCCTGGCCGGCCAGACCTTCGCCGCGCCATCGGGCTACACCCTGACCATGGACCCGACCAACCATCACCTGCACAAGCCGGTGATGATCGGCGAGATCCAGGCCGACGGTCAGTTCAACGTGGTCTGGCAGACCAAGGGCCCGATCCGTGCCCAGCCGTGGAGCCCGTTTATCCCGGGCAACGACAAGAAGCCGGATTATGCGGTGAAGAGCAACTGAGTAACCGCTGACGGTCGGCCCGGCAGGTATTCGCGGGCCGACCCAATCCCCTTGTAGGAGCCGGCTTGCCGGCGATGGCGGCCGGACGGTCGATACAAGACTTGCGGGCCTCATCGCCGGCAAGCCGGCTCCTACAAGGTCTTATGCAAGGCCATTGCTATGCCCACTGCCCTATACCGCTTTCTCCTCGCCCTGGCACTGCTGTTGCCGATGGCCGCCCACGCCGGGGACGCCGAAGACTTCGTCGCCGCCGACTCCAGCCAACAGGCCGCCCTGCTGGAAACCTGGGCCGCGCACCCGGAACCGGCACGCATCGAGCTGATCGACGCCCTGCAAAGCGGCCAGTTGACCCTCAATGGCGAAACCAAGACCCTGCACCTGAACAACCGCCTGCGCGGCCTTATCGACACCGCCGTCGCCGCCCAGCAACTGCTCGCCGCCGATGCCAAGGTGCGCCTGGCCGCCGCCCAGCAACTGCAAAAAAGCGCCAAGCCGGCGCAACTGAAATTCCTCGACCAACAACTGGCCGGCGAAACCAACACCGATGTCCACGCCGCCCTGAGCCTGGCCCTGGCCAATCTGCAATTGGTCGACAACGACCCGGCCGTCCGCCTCGCCGCCGTGCGCCTGCTCGGCGAGAGCGGCGACCCGCTGGCCCGCACCCGCCTCGAAGGCCTGCTGCAACCCGGGGTCGAAGCCGACGCCGGCGTGCACACCGCCGCCGAAACCAGCCTGGCGCAAGTCAAACGCAAGCTGATGATCGGCGAATGGCTCGGCCAGGCCTTCAGCGGCCTGTCCCTCGGTTCGATCCTGCTGCTGGCGGCCCTCGGCCTGGCGATCACCTTCGGCCTGCTCGGGGTGATCAATATGGCCCACGGCGAAATGCTGATGCTCGGCGCCTACGCCACCTACGTTGTGCAGTTGCTGTTCCAGCGCTTCCTGCCCCAGGCCATCGAGTTCTACCCGCTGGTGGCCCTGCCGGTGGCGTTCTTCGTCACCGCCGGGATCGGCATGGCCCTGGAACGCACGATCATCCGCCATCTCTACGGGCGTCCACTGGAAACCCTGCTCGCCACCTGGGGTATCAGCCTGATGCTGATCCAGTTGGTCCGCCTGGTATTCGGTGCGCAGAACGTCGAGGTGGCCAACCCGGCCTGGCTTTCCGGCGGCATCCAGGTGCTGCCCAATCTGGTCCTGCCCTACAACCGCCTGGTGATCATCGCCTTCGCGCTGTTCGTGGTGGTCCTCACCTGGCTGCTCCTGAACAGAACCCGCCTGGGCCTGAACGTCCGCGCCGTCACCCAGAACCGAAATATGGCCGCCTGCTGCGGCGTGCCCACCGGACGGGTGGACATGCTCGCCTTCGGCCTCGGCTCCGGGATCGCCGGTTTGGGCGGCGTCGCCCTGAGCCAGATCGGCAACGTCGGCCCGGACCTGGGCCAGAGCTACATCATCGACTCCTTCCTGGTGGTGGTGCTTGGCGGGGTCGGCCAGTTGGCCGGCAGCGTCATGGCCGCCTTCGGCCTGGGCATAGCCAACAAGATCCTCGAACCGCAGATCGGTGCGGTGCTGGGCAAGATCCTGATCCTCGCGCTGATCATTCTGTTTATCCAGAAACGCCCGCAAGGACTCTTCGCACTGAAAGGACGGGTGATCGACTGATGAACCAGCCCCTGATGCTCACCGCGAGCCAAAAAGCCGGGCCCGGCCTGACCATTGCCGTCGGCGTGATCGTGCTGGCGCTGCTGCTGGCCCTGCCGCTGCTGTCGCTGCTGCCGCCGGAAAACCTGCTCCACGTCTCGGCCTACACCCTGACCCTGGTGGGCAAGATTCTCTGCTACGCCATCGTCGCCCTGGCCCTGGACCTGGTCTGGGGTTATGCCGGCCTGCTGTCCCTCGGCCACGGCCTGTTCTTCGCCCTCGGCGGCTATGCCATGGGCATGTACCTGATGCGCCAGGCGTCCGGCGACGAGCTGCCGGCGTTCATGACCTTCCTGTCCTGGACCGAACTGCCCTGGTACTGGACCGGCACCAGCCACTTTCTCTGGGCCCTGTGCCTGGTGGTGCTGGCGCCGGGGCTGCTGGCGCTGGTGTTCGGCTTCTTCGCCTTCCGCTCGCGGATCAAGGGCGTGTACTTCTCGATCATGACCCAGGCCCTGACCTTCGCCGGGATGCTGCTGTTCTTCCGCAACGAAACCGGCTTCGGCGGCAACAACGGCTTTACCAACTTCCGCAGCATCCTCGGTTTCGGCATCACCGAACCGGGCACCCGCGCGGTGCTGTTCTTTGCCACAGTGGTCTTGCTGGTGACCAGCCTCTACAGCGGCTGGCGCCTGGCCAGGAGCAAGTTCGGGCGGGTGCTGACGGCACTGCGCGATGCGGAAAACCGATTGATGTTCTGTGGCTACGATCCCCGTGGTTTCAAGCTCTTCGTCTGGGTCTTGAGCGCCGTGTTGTGCGGCCTGGCCGGGGCGCTGTATGTGCCGCAGGTGGGGATCATCAACCCCAGCGAAATGTCGCCGACCAACTCCATCGAGGCCGCCGTGTGGGTGGCCCTCGGCGGGCGCGGCAGCCTGATCGGCCCGATTCTGGGCGCGGGTATGGTCAACGGTATGAAGAGCTGGTTCACCGTGGCCTTCCCTGAATACTGGCTGTTCTTCCTCGGCGCTCTGTTTATCGTCGTGACCCTGTACCTGCCCAAGGGCGTGATCGGGCTGCTGAAGAAAAGGGGCGAACAATGAGAGTCACCGCGACCGCCGAATTCATGCTCGAACCGATCCTCGAGCCCAACAAGGATGCCGGCAGCAGCCGTGACGCCCTGGGTCTCGGCCAGGCCAAGGGCGACGGCCTGGACACCCGCCACGGCACCATCCTGACCCTGGAAGATATCAGCGTCAGCTTCGACGGCTTCAAGGCCCTGAACAACCTGAACCTGTACATCGGCGTCGGCGAGCTGCGCTGCATCATCGGCCCCAATGGCGCGGGCAAGACCACCCTGATGGACGTGATCACCGGCAAGACCCGCCCCAGCCATGGCAAGGCCTGGTTCGGCGAAACCCTCGACCTGTCGGCGATGAGCGAAGTGCAGATCGCCCAGGCCGGGATCGGCCGCAAGTTCCAGAAGCCGACGGTGTTCGAGGCGTTGACGGTGTTCGAGAACCTGGAGCTGGCGCAGAAGACCGACAAATCGGTATGGGCCAGCCTGCGGGCGCGTTTGAGCGGTGAGCAGAAGGACGGGATTGCCCAGGTCCTGGAAACCATTCGCCTGACCGGCTCGGTCAATCGCCCGGCCGGTTTGTTGTCCCATGGCCAGAAGCAGTTCCTGGAGATCGGCATGTTGCTGGTGCAGGACCCGCAACTGTTGCTGCTCGACGAACCGGTGGCGGGCATGACCGATGCCGAGACCGAGTTCACCGCCGAGCTGTTCAAGAGCCTGGCCGGCAAGCATTCGCTGATGGTGGTGGAGCACGACATGGGTTTTGTCGGCGCGATTGCCGACCATGTCACCGTGCTGCACCAGGGCAGTGTGCTGGCCGAAGGCTCGCTGGAGCAGGTGCAGGAAAACGAACGAGTGATAGAGGTCTACCTCGGTCGCTGAAGGCACCCCACATCTCAGGAACACAACCATGCTCCAAGTCGACAAACTGCACCAGTACTACGGCGGCAGCCACATCCTGCGGGGCCTGTCCTTTGACGTGAAAGTCGGCGAAGTCACCTGCCTGCTGGGCCGCAACGGGGTGGGCAAGACTACCCTGCTCAAATGCCTGATGGGCCTGCTGCCGGCCAAGGAAGGAGCGGTGCAGTGGGAAGGCAAACCCATCACCAACCTCAAACCGCACCAACGGGTCCACGCCGGCATTGCCTACGTACCCCAGGGCCGGGAAATCTTCGGCCGCCTGAGCGTGGAAGAAAACCTGCTGATGGGCCTCTCGCGCTTCCCTGGCGCCGAAGCCAAGGAAGTGCCGGCGTTCATCTACGAACTGTTCCCGGTCCTGCTGCAAATGAAACAACGCCGTGGCGGCGACCTTTCCGGCGGCCAGCAACAACAGCTGGCCATCGGTCGGGCACTGGCCAGCCGCCCACGCCTGCTGATCCTCGACGAACCCACCGAAGGCATCCAGCCCTCGGTGATCAAGGAGATCGGCGCGGTGATCAAGAAACTCGCCGCCCGCGGCGATATGGCGATCCTGCTGGTGGAGCAGTTCTACGATTTCGCCGCCGAGTTGGCCGATCAGTACCTGGTGATGTCCCGGGGCGAGATTGTCCAGCAAGGTCGCGGAGAAAATATGGAAGCCGAAGGTGTGCGCGGACTGGTTACGATCTAACCTGTAGCGTCACGACGATAATTAGAAACCATGAATTCAACTGTCACTCACGCCCTGTTCACCCCCAGCTGGCACGCCGAGCTCGAACTCGGCTACGCCCGCTTCGGCGATTGCACGCGCCCGGTCACCCGGCGCCATCTGGGCCCGTTGCGGGTGCAGAAACACCTGTATGCCGAAGGTCCGCAAGTCTGCCAGCACATTATCGTCCACCCGCCCGGGGGGATTGCCGGCGGTGACCGGCTGGCCATCAGCGCCCGCGTCGAAACCGATGCCTGGGCGCAACTGACCAGCCCCGGCGCCGCGAAGTGGTATCGCGCCAACGGGCCGGCCTACCAGACCCTGGACCTGAAGGTCGCCGCCGGCGCGACCCTGGAATGGCTGCCCCAGGAAACCATCGTCTTCAGCGCGGCCCAGGCCGAGTTGAGCACCCGCATTGACCTTGAAGGCGACGCCCGCTTGCTCTACTGGGATATGGTCGCCCTCGGGCGCCCCGCCAGCGGTGAACGCTTTGATCGCGGGCATTTCCAGTCACAGCTGGATATCCGCCGCGACGGCCAACTGCTCTGGCACGAACGCCAACGCATCCAGGGCGACGACGGTCTGCTCGACTCGCCCATCGGCCTCGACGGCCAACCGGTCTTCGCCACCCTGCTGGTGACCGGCGAGATCGACAGCGAGCTGCTCGAACGCTGCCGTTCAGTGCCGACCCGGGTGCGCGGCGACCTCACCCAACTGCCCGGCCTGCTGGTCGCCCGCTGCCTGGCCGGCGAGGCCCTGCATGCCCGTGCCTGGCTGATCGAGCTGTGGCGGCTGTTGCGCCCGGCCCTGCTGGGGCGCGAGGCCGTGCCGCCGAGGATCTGGAACACATGAATATGCCAACCTTCTTTTACTGCCTGCCAACGGACTCCGAACCATGGACCTGACCCCCCGCGAAAAAGACAAACTGCTGATTTTTACCGCTGGTCTGGTGGCCGAACGGCGCCTGGCCCGTGGGGTGAAACTCAACTATCCGGAAGCCATGGCCTATATCTCGGCGGCTCTGCTGGAAGGTGCCCGCGATGGCCGGACCGTGGCCGAGCTGATGCACTTCGGCACCACCCTGCTCAACCGCGAACAAGTGATGGAAGGCATCCCGGAAATGATCCCGGAGATCCAGGTCGAGGCCACCTTCCCCGATGGCACCAAGCTGGTCACCGTCCACCAACCCATCGCCTGAGGCCGAGCATGTCCTACGTAATCCGCGATGCCGTCCACGCCGACCTGCCGGCGATCCGCGACATCTACAACGACGCGGTGCTCAACACCACGGCGATCTGGAACGAACAACCGGTGGACCTGGGCAATCGCCAGGCCTGGTTCAGCACCCGGCAAGGCCAGGCTTACCCGATCCTGGTGATCGTCGACAGTGCTGACACCGTGCTCGGCTATGCCTCCTTCGGCGACTGGCGGCCCTTCGAGGGCTTCCGCCACACCGTCGAACACTCGGTCTATGTGCGCAGCGACCAGCGCGGCAATGGCCTCGGCCCGCAACTGATGGCGGTGCTGATCGAGCGCGCCCGTGACTGCGGCAAACATGTGATGGTCGCCGCCATCGAAAGTGGTAACGCCGCTTCCATTCGCCTGCATGAACGCCAGGGTTTCACCATCACCGGGCAGATGCCCCAGGTGGGGGTGAAGTTCGGCCGCTGGCTGGACCTGACCTTTATGCAACTGACTCTGAATCCGGGTGCCCTGCCGCCCGCCGTCAACCAGGAGTAACCGCCATGAACGCCGCCCAACTGCGTCGTGTGAATAACGAAAGCTTTGCGCACTACCGCCAGGGTTTGATCGATTTGCTGCTGGACGCCGTTCGGCACGGCGCCAGTGTGGGTTTCATGGCCGATCTCGATGCCGGCCAGGCCCGCGACTACTTCGATACGGTGCAAACCGCGCTGCAGGACGGCAGCCTGCTGCTCTGGGTGGTGGTGCGTGACGAACAGGTGCTGGCCAGCGTGCAACTGAGCCTGTGCCAGAAGGCCAACGGCCTGAACCGCGCCGAAATCCAGAAGCTGCTGGTGTACAGCGAGGCCCGCCATCGCGGTCTCGGCCAGCAACTGATCCAGGCTCTGGAGCAGACGGCAAAACAGCACAAGCGTGGCCTGCTGCACCTCGACACCGAGGCCGGCTCCGAAGCCGAAGCCTTCTACAGCGCCCTGGGCTACACCCGGGTCGGCGAACTGCCGAACTACTGCGCGACACCGGATGGTCGCTACAAGGCCACCGCCATTTATTTCAAGACCCTGGGACAACCCGAATGATTCCTGGTGAATATCAGATCCAGCCCGGCGACATCGAACTCAATGTCGGTCGCCGCACCCTCAGCCTGAATGTGGCGAACAGCGGTGACCGACCGATTCAGGTCGGTTCGCACTATCACTTTTTCGAGACCAACGACGCCTTGAGCTTCGATCGCGCCGCCAGCCGTGGCATGCGCCTGAATATCCCCGCCGGCACCGCCGTGCGCTTCGAACCGGGGCAGAGCCGGGACGTTGAATTGGTGGAGTTGGCCGGGTTGCGGCGGGTGTTCGGGTTTGCCGGGCGGGTGATGGGCGACCTGGATTGATGGGTTGCCAGTACTGACGCCTTCGCGGGCAAGCTCCGCTCCCACAGGTTTTGTGTCGTACCCGAGTCCAGGGTTCAACACGGACAGTGTGGGAGCGGAGCTTGCCCGCGAAGAGAGCATCACGGTCTCTTTCCATTGCACCAAGGAATCAGCATGAAGATTTCCAGACAAGCCTACGCCGACATGTTCGGCCCCACCGTCGGCGACAAGGTGCGCCTGGCCGACACCGAACTGTGGATCGAAGTGGAAAAGGACTTCACCACCTACGGTGAAGAAGTGAAATTCGGCGGCGGCAAGGTGATCCGCGATGGTATGGGCCAAGGCCAGCTGTTGGCCGCCGAAGTCGTCGACACCCTGATCACCAATGCCCTGATCATCGACCACTGGGGCATCGTCAAGGCCGACGTCGGCCTCAAGGACGGGCGCATCGCCGCCATCGGCAAGGCCGGCAATCCGGACATCCAGCCCGACGTGACCATCGCCATCGGCGCCAGCACCGAAGTCATCGCTGGCGAAGGCATGATCCTCACCGCCGGCGGCATCGACACCCATATCCACTTCATCTGCCCGCAGCAGATCGAAGAAGCGCTGATGAGCGGCGTCACCACCATGATCGGCGGCGGCACGGGGCCGGCCACCGGCACCAACGCCACCACCTGCACCTCCGGGCCCTGGCACCTGGCGCGCATGCTCCAGGCCGCCGATGCCTTCCCGATGAACATCGGCTTCACCGGCAAGGGCAACGCCAGCCTGCCACAGCCGCTGATCGAGCAGGTCGAGGCCGGCGCCATCGGCCTCAAGCTCCACGAAGACTGGGGCACCACGCCGGCGGCCATCGACAACTGCCTGAGCGTGGCCGACCAGTACGACGTGCAGGTGGCGATCCACACCGACACCCTCAACGAATCCGGTTTTGTCGAAACCACCCTCGGCGCGTTCAAGGGCCGTACCATCCACACCTATCACACCGAAGGCGCGGGCGGCGGCCATGCGCCGGACATCATCAAGGCCTGCGGTTTCCCCAATGTGCTGCCCAGCTCGACCAATCCGACCCGGCCGTTCACTCGCAACACCATCGACGAACATCTGGACATGCTGATGGTCTGCCATCACCTCGACCCGAGCATCGCCGAGGACGTGGCCTTTGCCGAGAGCCGCATCCGCCGGGAAACCATCGCCGCCGAAGACATCCTCCACGACCTCGGCGCGTTCTCGATGATCAGCTCCGACAGCCAGGCCATGGGCCGCGTCGGTGAAGTCATCACCCGCACCTGGCAGACCGCCGACAAGATGAAGAAACAACGCGGCCCGCTGCCGGGCGACGGTGACGGCAACAGCAACTTCCGGGTCAAGCGCTACATCGCCAAATACACCATCAACCCGGCGATCACCCACGGCATCAGCCATGAAGTGGGCTCGATCGAAGTGGGCAAATGGGCCGACCTGGTGCTCTGGCGCCCGGCGTTCTTCGGTGTGAAACCGACGCTGATCCTCAAGGGCGGGGCGATTGCCGCCAGCCTGATGGGCGACGCCAATGCCTCGATCCCGACGCCGCAGCCGGTGCACTACCGGCCGATGTTCGCCAGCTACGGCGGCTCATTGCACGCCACCAGCCTGACCTTTATCAGCCAGGCGGCGCAGGCCGCGGGGATTCCCCAGAGCCTGGGCTTGAAGAAAAAGATTGCGGTGGTCAAAGGCTGCCGCGATGTGCAGAAAACCGACCTGATCCACAACGACTACCTGCCGCAGATCGACGTCGACCCGCAGACCTACCAGGTCAAGGCCGATGGCGTACTGCTATGGTGCGAACCGGCGGACGTGCTGCCGATGGCGCAGCGCTACTTCCTCTTCTGAGCCCAGGCCAGCCATGGATGGCTTGGCCGTCAGGGTTGGATGGCGGCAAAGAAGGTTTTCGACGTATCGACCAGCCCCAACTGCTGCAGGCAGTCATTGATCCCATCCATCATCCCGAGGTCACCCGGATGGGGCTTGCCGTCCAGCACACGATGCAAGGCACACAGGAACAATAATTTGCCGACGGCATTGTCGTTGGCCATATCCTTTTTCCCGTCGGCAATGCTCAGTGCCGCCTGGTTGATCTGGCTTTCGGTGTTGCTCAACAGATCTGCTTTGTTCATGACAGTCGCTCCTTTGAAGAGGTACTGCTTTGAGTGAATACAACACGAATTCACACTAAGCCTGCCGGGAGGTAGCGTCTACTGTCAGAAATGACAGGTATAGATGAGTCAGGCCACCTGAAACCCACCCCTCAAAAGGGACTGAAAAGCGCTAAGCTAGCCCTCATAAAGAGCGATCCTCCCTTCGAGGCAACAAGCATGCACCTATCAACCTTTATCGTGCAGCAGGTCGACAGCATCGTCGATGAGTGGGAACAGTTCGCCAAAACCCTGACTCCGGCGGCGGATGCCATGGGCCGGGTCGCCTTGCGCGACCACGCCAAATCGATCCTGCTGGCCGCCGCCCGGGATATGGAAACCAGCCAGAGCGCCAGCGAACAGACCGCCAAGTCCAAGGGCGACAGTCCGGACAACAGCCCCGGTCTGGACAGCGCCGCCGCCAGCCACGGTGAACTGCGCCACACCGCCGGTTTCGACCTGATGCAGATGACTTCGGAATTCCGCCATCTGCGCGCCTGCGTGATTCGGCGCTGGGTCGCCAGCCTGGCCACGCCGGAGCTGGGCCACTTCCAGGACATGGTCCGCTTCAACGAAGCCATCGACGAAGCCCTGACCGAATCCACCGCCGCCTACGCCGAACAGGTCAACCGCTCCCGGGATATTTTCCTCGCCATTCTCGGTCATGACCTGCGGGCGCCCTTGCAGGCTGTGAGCATGTCCATCGAAATGCTGGTACGCAAGAACCGCCTGGATGCCGACGGACTGGTGTATGTCGCCAGCATCAAGCGCGGCACCCGGCATATGGGCAGCATGATCAGCGACTTGCTGGAGTTTGTCCGCAGCCGCCTGGGCAAGAGCCTGCCCATCGACCCGGCACCGATGGACCTGAGCAGCGCGGCGAAGGCCGTGATCAATGAAGCCTGGGCCGGGCAGCAGGATTGCATGCCACAGTTGAAGGTGGAAGGCGATGTGCATGGGGTGTGGGATCGCGGGCGCATCGAGCAGTTGCTGCAGAACCTGATCGGCAATGCCTTGCAACATGGAGCCAGTCATCGACCGCTGACCCTGACCCTGGACGGCACGACGGACAGCGTCCGCCTGACCATGCACAACTTCGGCACGCCGATCCCGCAGGACGCCCTGGCGACAATCTTCGATCCGTTGGTGCGCGGCGCTGATGAAGAGATCGGCCAACCGGGTACCGCCACCAGCCTGGGGTTGGGGCTGTATATCGCCAAGGAAGTGGTGACGGCCCATCAGGGCACGATAGAGGTCAGTTCCAGCGCCGAGGACGGCACACGTTTTAGCGTGGTCCTGCCCAGAATCTCTCGGGCCTAGGGCCCAGGCCTGTATTCACTCGTGCACAAAACGCCCCAGGCGCTGGCGCAGCATCTGGTTCTCCGCCCGCAGCAGCTGCACTTCTGCCAGCAGGTCCAGCGCCAGGGCGACGCCTTCCCACTCCAGTTCCAGCTCCCGGTGCAGCTTCACCGCGCGGCGGGCAATACCCGGCGCTTCATCGCCAAAACGCCAGGCCTCGGGCGAGCGCCCCTGAGGTTCAAGAATGCCGTGTTCGACGATTTCGATCACGTAGGCAACCGGCAATTGGGTCACCTCACAAAAAGCCTGCATATCCAGTTGAACGTTCAAGGGGCTGCTCATGATTAGCTACTCCATTGCTCTCTCGGGTCGAAGGCGGCCTTTTTCGCCAGTTCCTGCCACAACGCCTTGACGGCATCGTCGTTCTGCCGTGGCATCACCGCCTTGAGCTGCACGAACAGATAACCGCG
Source organism: Pseudomonas sp. MWU12-2319 (assembly GCF_023242525.1). Lineage (NCBI taxonomy): Bacteria > Pseudomonadati > Pseudomonadota > Gammaproteobacteria > Pseudomonadales > Pseudomonadaceae > Pseudomonas > Pseudomonas sp. MWU12-2319. The sequence goes on along the minus strand of NZ_JALJES010000020.1, from coordinate 23,990 downwards.
CTGCCCGGCCTTGTTCAACAGGCCGTGGCCCTTGGCCCGCATGCGCTGGCCGTTCTGGCTGCCCGCCGGGACCTTGAGGTTGATCTTGCCGGTCAGGGTCGGCACCGCGATCTCCGCGCCCAACGCCAATTCCCAGGGCGCCAGCGGCAGGGTGATGATCAGGTTCTCTCCTTCGACATCGAATTTGGGGTGAGGTGCAAAACGAATCGTCAGGTACAGGTCGCCATTTGCCCCACCGCCGACACCCGGCGCGCCCTGGCCCTTGAGGCGGATACGCTCGCCGTCGGTGACACCGGCCGGAATCTTCACGTTCAGGCTCTTGCTGGTGTTGCTGACATGCTGCCCGGCGGCATTGTGCTGCGGAATCTGGAAGCTGACCTTCTTCGACTCGTTCGAGAGGCTTTCCTCCAGGAAAATCGGTAGTTCCAGCTCCACGTCCTGCCCTCGCCGGCCGGCGCTGCGGCCCGGTTGTCCACCGCCAAAACCGTTGCCGCGCGAGCCGAAGATCGAACTGAAGAAGTCCGAGAAGTCGCCTGTGTCCGCGCCGCCACCACCGAAACCGCCACGGCCCTGCCAACCCGGCGGGCCCTGAAACGGCTGGCCGTGCTGGCCGTATTTGCGCAAGTCGTCGTATTCGGCGCGCTTGTCGGCGCTTTTCAGCGCTTCATAGGCTTCCGACGCGTCCTTGAACTTCGCTTCGGCGTCCTTTTCCTTGCTGACATCCGGGTGATACTTGCGCGCCAGCTTGCGGTACGCGGCCTTGATGGTCTTGTCGTCCGCCGTCGGCTCCACACCCAGGATCTTGTAATAGTCTTTGAAGTCCATCTAAGGATCACCATCCGTTATCGATATCGCGCCGCTCGGCAAGACACAGCATGCGCGCATCGGCGCGACAAAGATTGACCGATCTCAAGGCTGTGACTCAGGGGCGCTGCAGAAGTTTATCGGCCGTTGCCGGAATTTCTTGTCATCGACGGCAACAGGCAGAACCAATGAGTGCAAGTTTGGGGACGATTGCCCACCTTTCAAGTCCAAGCCGTTACAAGAACCGCTATTTAACGGATCACCGGCCTTCGAATCCGTGCGCGACTGGCATACACTGCGCGGCCGTTTTGCAACCGGAACCCGAACACCATGAACAACGCCTCTCCAGCCCGTGCCTGCGGTATCGACTTCGGCACCTCCAACTCCACCGTCGGCTGGATACGTCCCGGCATGGAAACGCTGATCGCGCTGGAAGACGACAAGATCACCCTGCCGTCGGTGCTCTTCTTCAATTTCGAGGAGCGCCGTCCGGTCTATGGCCGGCTGGCCCTGCATGAGTACCTGGAAGGCTACGAAGGCCGGCTGATGCGCTCGCTCAAGAGCCTGCTGGGCTCCAAGCTGATCAAGCACGACACCAGCGTGCTCGGCACGGCGATGCCATTCAAGGACCTGCTGGGGCTGTTTATCGGCCAGTTGAAGCAACGCGCCGAAACCACTGCCGGACGTGAGTTCGAGCAAGTGGTACTGGGCCGCCCGGTGTTCTTCGTCGACGAAGACCCGGCCGCCGACCAGGAAGCCGAAGACACCCTGGCGGAAGTAGCGAAGAAGCTCGGTTTCAAGGAAGTGTCCTTCCAGTACGAACCGATCGCCGCGGCCTTCGACTACGAGTCGACCCTGGACCGTGAAGAGTTGGTGCTGATCGTCGACATCGGCGGTGGTACCTCGGACTTTTCCCTGGTGCGCCTGTCGCCGGAGCGCCGGAACCTGGACAACCGTCACGACGATATCCTCGCCACCGGCGGCGTGCACATCGGCGGGACCGACTTCGACAAGCAGCTGAGTTTGCAAGGCGTGATGCCGCTGTTCGGCTACGGCAGCCGGATGAAGAGCGGCGCCTATATGCCTACCAGCCATCACATGAACCTGGCGACCTGGCACACCATCAACTCGGTGTACTCGCAGAAAACCCAGCTGGCCCTGGGCAGCATGCGCTACGACATCGAGGACACCGGCGGCATCGATCGCCTGTTCAAGCTGATCGAACAGCGTGCCGGCCACTGGCTGGCGATGGAAATCGAAGAAACCAAGATCGAGCTGACCCATGCCCCACTGCGCCATGTGCCGCTGGATCGCATCGAGCCGGGCTTGAGCGTGGAGTTGAGCCGGGCCCTGTTCGAGTCGGCCATCGACAACCTGCTGGAGCGCATCCGCACCAGCGTCACCCAGTTGCTCGGCGATGCCGGGGTGGGTGTCGCGCAGGTCGACACGGTGTTCTTCACCGGCGGCTCCAGCGCCATTCCGGCACTGCGCCAGAGCGTCTCGGCGATGCTGCCCAATGCCCGCCATGTGGAAGGCAATATCTTCGGCAGCATTGGTAGCGGTCTGGCGATCGAAGCGAAGAAGCGCTACGGCTGACACCATTCCTTGTGGGAGCCCGGCTTGCCGGCGATGGCGTCCAAACGGCCGCCGCAAGGCTCACGGGTCTCATCGCTGCGATGCGGCGCCCCGACAAGCCAGCTCCGACAAGGTTTTATGGCCACACGATACCTGGCTGCGATACGCCAACCTCAGACCAACTCGGCCAGCTTCAGCTCGCTCTTGATGTACGCATAATAGATCGGCCCCGCCACCACGCCCGGCAGGCCGAAGGCGGCCTCGAACACCAGCATCGCCATAAGCAACTCCCAGGACTTGGCACTGATCTGCCCACCGACGATCCGCGCGTTGAGGAAGTACTCCAGCTTGTGGATAAACATCAGGTAGCCCAACGCCGCCGCCGCGACCCAGATCGACAGCGACAGGCCGACGATGGTGATCAGGGTGTTGGACATCAGGTTGCCGATCACCGGCAACAGCCCGAGCAGGAAGGTCAGCACGATCAGGGTCTTGGTCAGCGGCAGCTTGATCCCGCACAGCGGCAGGATCACCGCCAGGAAGATCGCGGTGAACGCGGTGTTCAGCGCCGAGATCTTGATCTGCGCGAAGACGATATTGCGGAACGCCTGTACCAGCAGCCGCAGGCGGTCGAACAGCGCCGCCGCCAGGGGCTTGCGCAGGCTGATGTCGGAGGCATGCTGCAAGGCCACGATCGCCCCCAGCACCATGCCGATCAGCAGGGTCACGAACATATGCGCCGCGTCCTTGCCCACCAGCTGCAACTCGCTCAGGTGCTTGGTCAGCCACTCGCCGATAGCGACCTGGAACTCCGCCGCACTGGCCGGCAGGTAGGCGTCGATAAACGGCGGCAACTGCCCGCGCGCCTTGTCCACCACCACCATGAATTTGCCGAGGGATGCGCCGGGGTTTTCCGCTTCGTGCAGCAGAAAACTGATGGCCCCGGCAAAGATCAGGCTCAGCACACTGACGATCAAGGTGCCCAGCAACGCCACCGCCAGCCAGCGCGCACGCCGTCCGGCAATCAGGTGCTCAAGCTTGGGCGTGAGCATATTGACCAACTCGAAGACCAACAAACCGGCCAACAGACTGGGCAACAGCCGCAACGGCAATGCCAGCAACAACCCACCGAAAACAAGGATCAAACTGGCCAGGACTACGTAACGCTGGGAAAACGCTGACATACAGCCTCAAAAAGAACGGCGCTAAAAGACAGGCAGTCTGCCAGCCTTCTCTTGGGAGGACCAGCGGCAGGCGCCAGAAGGACGGTGGCCTGGCATCTTAATGAAGAGTTGTGACAGGCAGGCGACGCAGCATCATGAAATTTCGCGGCAGCAGGGCTTGCCCGGATCACGAGCAAGCCCTGCTCCGGTAGAGCGTCAAAACTACTTCTTCTTCAGGCAATTGCTGATGTAGGTCTTGTACGCATCGCCCTTGAGCCCCTGGGGCCGGTTGGCGTTGCAGTCCTTCATTTTCTGCTGCTGTGGGGTCAGCACCTTGGCCGGTGCCGCCGTGGTCGCCGCCTTGCTCGCGGGCATGGCCGGTGTGGCGGCAGGGGTAACCGCGGGAGTGGCGGCAGGCGCGGCTTTCAGGCAATTACTCATAAAGGCCTTGCGCGCGTCACCCGCAAGATTCTGGGCCTTGGCGTCCGCGTTGCAAGTGCTCATCTTGCTTTGCTGAGCCGTCGCCGCAAACCCCTGCGAGCAAAGTAACAAGCCGATCAACAACAATGGGATACGAAGCATCTTCATGGAGTGTTCTCCTTGTTACCGTACCGAAGGGCACGGCATGCTTTCAGTGTAGACAAACGCTGTTACACATCCAGCGAGGCCAGGCTAGGCCATGCGCGCCTGACGCCGGTATTGCTCCGGTGAACAACCGGCCTGGCGCTGAAACATGGCGATAAACGCCGAGGCCGTGCTGTAACCCAGGTCGAAGGCGATCTCCTGCACGCCGCGACTGGTTTCCAAGGCCTGCAGCGCGCCGATAAAGCGCAGGCGCTGGCGCCATTCACCAAAGCCGATCCCCAACTCGCGGACGAACAGGCGGGCCAGGGTTCGCTCACTGACGTGCAACTGCTCGGCCCACTGCACAAGCGGGCGGTTGTCCGCCGGGTCCTGCTGCAAGCCCTCCAGCACCTTGAGCAAGGCCGGGTCATCGGAATACGGCAGGTAACAGTGCTGCACCCTGGCCTGGTGCAACTGGTCCACCAACACCTGCGCCAGGCGCACATCCGCCGGGGTGTCGGGGATTTTCACATCGCGCCGGGCGAAGTCATTGAGGATCGACTTGAGAATATCGCTGATGGCCAGGGTGCTCGCCTCGGCGGGCAGATCGAGGCAATGCTCCTCGGCCAGGTACACCGAACGGTAGACAATCGCCTGGGCGTTATGGGAGCTGTGCACGGTGTTCGGCGGTATCCACAAGGCATAGCGCGACGGCGACATGAAGCGCCGGCCAGCCACTTCGTAGTGGATGACACCGTGGGACACATAGTCGAGCGAACCCCAGGGATGACAATGGGCTGCCGCATGGCGATCGGGGCCGAATTCGGCATAGCGGAAGTACACCGAGGCCGGCAAAGAGGGAAAATCGGGGATATCGATGTAGTGCTTGCCCATGCTGTCCGGATTCCAACGCAGATTGACCGGATCGAAGTATAGGCTTTCATCCAGACACGCGGATAATCCCTCCTCATTGACGATTCTGGTTGTAACCCTTATGCAATACGCGTTTCCCCTGCTGGCAATCTTTATCTGGGCCGGCAATACCGTGGTCAACAAGATGGCGGTCGGCGCGATCTTCCCGGCGGAGATCGGCTTCTACCGCTGGTTGCTGGCGGGCCTGCTGTTCACTCCGTTCATGTTTCGCCAGGTGCTGGCCCACTGGAGCCAGATCCGCCCGAACCTGGGCCGGATCTTCGTGCTCGGGGTGCTCGGCATGGCGGTCTACCAGAGCCTGGCGTACTTCGCCGCGACCCTGACCTCGGCCACCAACATGGGCATCATCCTGTCGTTGATGCCCTTGATGTCCTTGACCCTGGCGATCCTCAGCCTCGGCCAGCGCCTGACCGTCGGTGCCTTGGCCGGGGCGGTGCTGTCGTTTGCCGGGGTTCTGGTGGTGGTGTCGACCGGCAGCCTCACGGCGCTGCTGAGCCACGGTGTGAATCTGGGTGACGCAATGATGCTGATCGCCACCCTGGCCTATGCGGTCTACAGCACCCTGTTGAAAAAATGGCAACTGCGCCTGCCACCGCTGGTGTTGCTGTACCTGCAGGTGCTGGTGGCGGTGGTGGTGCTGTTCCCGCTGTTCTGGCTGTCGCCGAAGGTCGGGCCGAACCTGCACAACGCCGGGCTGGTGCTGTATGCCTGCCTGCTGGCGTCGATGCTGGCGCCGCTGGCGTGGATGCGCTCGGTGGCCACCCTCGGGCCGAGCCGGACCACGCTGTTCTTCAACCTGCTGCCACTGATCACCGCGCTGATTGCCGCCGCGGTGCTGCACGAAGAATTGGCGTGGTATCACCTGTTGGGCGGGGCACTGACCCTCGGCGGGGTGATCCTCTCGGAACGCTGGACCACAGCGTTGCGCCGCGCCTGAACGGGCTGCGGCACTCGCCGTGCCTACTGTTCCTCGGCTGTTATCTGTAGATCCGGATCCAGGCTTTGCAAGGTAATGCCCTTGGCCACCGCGCCGAAGACCCGGTGCAGCAACGGGTTGCGATGCCGGCAATAGCAGTCCAGCGCGACCAGTTGATGACCGAGTTCGCGCTTGACCCGGTAGCCGGTCTGGCCGCTGTCCAGGCGCGTGGCCCCGACACTGTAGGACCACTTCACCGCCTGCTCCCAGAGCTGGAAATACAGGTGCGCCTGTTTGCCCACCTGGTAGTCGATGCCGATGAACTTGTTGATGGCCTTGTCACCGAGCAGAAAGCACAGCATGAACGCCACCATCTTGCCGGTCGTTCCATCGCTCAGCAGAATGAAATGCGACTCGGGCTTGAGGGCGATCTGCTGGAAAAACTCATAGGTGAGCTTTTCGAATTTGGTCTTGCCCTTCTCGTAGGTCTGCAGAAAGAGGCTGAACAAGGCTTGCAGCGTTTCCTCGTCCGGCTGCTGCACGATCTGCACGGTCAGCGCGCCCGGCACCAGACCGTGCTTGAGCTTCTTTTTCAGCAGATAACGGTGACGGCTCTTGAGGGTCTTGAGATAGCCCTCGAAACCACCCGGAGCCAGTTCGACCGCCGTGCCCGGAAAACTCACCATGGGAAACAGCCCGCGGGTTGCGCACAGCCCTTCAAACGCCGCTTTCTGCGCTTCGCCAAAATCCTTCCAGACAGTCATCGCCGCGTTCTTGGCTTTCGCCCGCAGGCTCAGCGCGTCTTGCAGCGGCCCGAGGATATCCGCCAGCGAATACCCCGGCAGCAAACCGATGGTGCCCTCGTCGGAACAGGGTGAACCGACGAACAGGGTCCGCTGGTAACGCAGTGTCGGGATCACCCGGAGCATCTTGGCAATCACCGGCGGGACGACCAACTCCATGGGCACGTTCATGATGAACGTGGGCGCCAAGCCGATCGGCTGCCCATCTTTCTCCAGAATGGCATAGGCAAATTCGAACTGGTCTTCAAGCCCGCCCTCTTCCAGGGCTTCATACCACCAACGACCTTCGACACCGCTAAAACAGCTTTCCCACAGTGTCGCGGGAACAGACGCAGCGTGGCTGGCCCATTGAACTTGAAGCATTAAAACATCCTCTCAGTCGACTCCCTCCTGAGAGGGCCCATCCTTATACCCCCATGCAGGTGCATCGAGAAAGGATGGAAGCCAATTATTTCAACCGCTATAGCGCGGTTCGCCACGTTGCCAAAGGCCGTGCCCGGGCAACGCTCACGCGACTTGCGGCACTCAGTCGGCAATCACCACAATCGACACCCGGCGGTTCTCGGTGCGCCCCGCCACCGTGTCGTTGCTGGCCACCGGCTCGCGGCTGCCCAGGCCGCGCAACTGGATATTCTCGTGTTTCATGCCGGACCGCTCGAGTACCGTCGCCACGCTGTTGGCCCGGCGCATGGACAGCTGTTCGTTGTAGGACTCCTTGCCCGACGCATCGGTATGCCCGTCCACCCGCACCCGCTGGATACCCACGCCCAGCAGCGCCTTGGCGATGCGCTCGACGATATCGTGGCTTTCCTTGTTCAGCACTTCCAGGTCACTGCCGAACAGCACCTTGCCCGACAGGCCGAAAGCCCAGCCCTCGTCCGTCAGTTCGAAACCCTGTTGCTTGAGCACGGCGATCTGCGCCGCGCTCAGGCCTTTGGGCGGCGCGGTCTGGCAGCCGGCCAGCGCCAGCAGCGCGGTAAACAGGGCCAGGGTGAAAAAACGCAGGGTCCGACGGGTCAATGTGTACAAGGGTTCAACTCCTGGTCTGAACAATGGCGGCGGAGTGCTCCGACCCCGCCGTGTGCTGCCCGCCTCGGGCGAGGCGCTTGGCATGGTACATGGCCGCATCGGCGGCGTTGAGCAAGGTGCCCGGGGTGGCGCCATGATCGGGATAAACCGCGATGCCGATGCTCAGCGAGGTCAGCACCTGGGCTTCGCCGGGCACCGGGATGGGGGCGTCCATGCTGGCAATGATCTTGTCGGCAATGCGCTGGGCGTCTTCGATCTTGTGCACCGGCGTGAGCAGCACGGCGAACTCATCGCCGCCCAGGCGCGCCACCAGGTCCTCTTCGCGCAACTGCGCCCGCACCCGCGTGGCCACGGCGACCAGCACCGCATCGCCCGCCGCATGACCGAAGTTGTCGTTGATCTGCTTGAAGCGATCACTGTCGAGAAACAGCACGCCGACCCGCTCGCCCTGCTTGGCGGCATTGCGCAGGGCGCGCATCAGCCGGCCTTCGAAGAAGGCCCGATTCGGCAGGCCGGTCAGGCTGTCGTGGCTGGCCTGGTGGGCCAGGGATTCGTTTTCACTTCGCAGGTGGGTCTGCCAGGACTCCAATTCGTCGAGCAGGGCATTGAAGTCGGAGCCCAGGTTGTCCAGCTCGGCAATCTGCGCCGGCGGCACACGTCGGTCGAAGGCACGCTCGACGCGCGCGGCGTGGGCCACGTCGGCGAGGCTGCGCAACGGACCGATAATACCGCGCAACAAGCGCCGGGCCAGGTACAGCCCGAGCCACGCCGCCAGGGCACTGCACACGACGATACCGAGCAGACCGCTGATCAGGAAACGCAACAGGCTACCGCCATGGCCAGTCAGGCGAATGCTGCCGACCTCGCGATCCTGATGGACAATCGGCAGGCGGATCGGTTGTTCCAGCAGGGCCCGCGCCAATTGCATTTCCACTTCAGAGAGCAGGCCGGTTTCCGGCCGCTGCCAGCGCGCCAGCAATTGACCGCGGGCATCGAAGACTTCGGCATCGGCCACCTCCTCCGTCTCGGCGATCAGGGCCAGGGCCTCGGTGGCCGCGCTGCTGTCGTTGAACACCACCGCCGCTTCCACGGTGTAGCTGATGGAACGGGCGATCAGCTGCAGATTGTGGTCGGCGTAGACCCGCAGGGCCAGCACACCGAGAAAGGTCAGCGAAACACTCACCAGGCCAACGGCGGCCATGGCCGCCAGCAGATGCCCACGCCCGAGCACCGAACGCAGGCTGGGGCGCGTGCCGGACCTGAGCCAGCCGATCATGGCTGGGGACTCCGGCGTCGCGAGAGTTGCAACACGCTGGGGTGAATACGCACGCCACTGCGGGCGACCGAGTCGAGGTTGACCTCGAACGACACCTGGCTATCGGCGACCCGCAGGCAGAACAGACTGCCCACGGTGCACTGATCGCCGCCTTCGCTGATGCTCAGCACCGCGTGGCCGTTCAGGGCACTGAAGAGTTGACTGCGTTCTTCGCTGTTCAGCTTGCCGATATACACGGCATCACAGGCACTGCCGAGGGTCGGGCTGCTCGCCAGCAGGCGCTGGACCAACACCGGTCGCCCCGACGCCTGGGTGGTGCCCTTGACCAGATCGTCGGTGTACTCGGTGGGACCGACAATACACAGGCGCAGTTGCGCAGGCTCCACCGGCCAGCGCGCATAACTGAGAATCCCCAGTACCACCTGGGTGACCGCCTGGGCACGCTGATCGGCCGCGGCGCTGGGCACGGCGTCCTGGGCAAAGCTGATGTGCGTCGACAAACAGAGAAGGGCAGACAGGCAGAACTGTCTCCAACCCCAAAACCGCCCTGTCGTCGAGACAGCCACGCCCATGAAGGAATTCTCTTAAAGCAACGTAGGAATAGTGCCGCAACGATAGCACACCCCTTGGATCGTCAGAATGGGTCTGCAGCACTAGATAGCCAACTATTGGTTTATAAATCTCTGAAGTATGGATTTGAGCTTTCCTATTCTTCTGCGTGCCATGGGCTGCCTAAGATCGACACCACGCTCCTGCAGGGGAGAAGGCTCTCCCCTGATCTGATGTCAGACCGGCTCCGCAGAGAACTGGCTAGACGAACGCCCTCTGTTACTGCCGTAACCGCTCGTCCCGGCCTCACACCGTGACGCGCATCGAACCGTTCAAGGCTTCGTTGAGGCGCACCGATGAAACTGGAGATTTTCCGTACCCTTTGGGGTTATACCGCGAGCAAGGCCCAGGCCCTTGAAGAACTGCTGGCCGCCGGCTTCGACGGCCTGGAGGCGCGGCTGCCGCTGGACGCCGCTGAACGCCGCGAGTTCGCCGCCTTTCTGCGGGCCAACCACCTGGGCTATATCAGCACCGTTTTCACCGCCTACGACGTGCTCCCCCAACAGGCCGCCGCGCCCGCCGAACACCTGCAGGACCTGGACCGCAAACTGGCCTGGGCCGCCGAGCTGCAACCGCGTTTCGTCAATGTGCTGGCCGGCAACGACCGCTGGCCCCTGGCGCAACAGGTGGAATTCTTCGGCCAGGCCATGGCCCTGGCGAAACGTCACGACCAGTTCTGCACCTTTGAAACCCATCGCTCGCGCTCGCTGTTCAATCCCTGGGTCACCCTGGAACTGATCAGGCAACTGCCCGACCTGCGCTTCACCAGCGACATCAGCCACTGGATCGTCACCTGCGAACGCCTGCTGGACGATCCCGCCGACGACCTCAGCGCCTTTGTCGAGCGCGTCCACCATATCCAGGCGCGGGTCGGCTACGACCAGGGCCCGCAGGTACCGCACCCCGGCGCCCCGGAATACGCCCGCGAACTGGCCTTCCACCAGGCCCACTGGGAAAGCATCTGGCGGGCCCAGCAGGCACGCGGCTACACGGTCACCACCTTGACCCCCGAGTTCGGCGCCGACGGCTACCTGCATCACCTGCCCTTCACCAATGTGCCGGTCGCCGACCTGTGGTCGCTGAATGTCTGGATGGCCCGGACCGAACGCGAACATTTCCAGCGTTTCAGCCAATCAACCCAACCCTGAGGTGCTTGCGTCATGCCCGAGAACACACCCAACAGCCCGGCCCAGGCCAACTTCAAGAGCATTCCGCAGGTAAACATCGCCGGGCTGTTCAGCGTCGAGCTCGAACACCGGCTGGCGGTGGCCGAGCAACTGGGGGCCGCCGCCAGCGAAGTGGGCTTCCTCTACATCACCGGGCACGGGATCGATCCGCAGTTGATCGACAACCTGCGCCAGGCGGCCAAGGACTATTTCGCCCAGCCGTTCGAAACCAAGATGCGGCATTACATCGGCACCTCGGAATCCCACAAGGGCTTTGTCCCGGAAGGCGAAGAGGTGTACGCCAAGGGCAAACCGGACCACAAGGAAGCCTTCGACATCGGCTTCGAAGTACCGGCGGACGATCCGCTGGTACTGGCCGGCACACCGCTGCTGGGACCGAATGACTGGCCGACCCTGCCCGGTTTCAAGGACGCGGTGCAGGCTTATTACGCGGCGGTCTTCGCCCTCGGTCGCAAGCTGTTCCGCGGTTTTGCCCTGGCCCTGGGCCTGGAAGAGAACACCTTCGATGCGCTGGTCACCCGGCCGCCATCGAAGCTGCGACTGATCCACTACCCCTTCGACGGTGCCGCCCAGGATGCCCCTGGCATCGGCGCCCACACCGACTACGAGTGCTTCACCATTCTGCTGGCGGATAAACCGGGCCTGGAAGTGATGAACGACCAGGGCCAGTGGATCGATGCGCCGCCCCTGCCGGGAGCCTTCGTGGTGAATATCGGCGACATGCTCGAAGTAATGAGCGCCGGGGCCTTTGTCGCCACCGCGCACCGGGTGCGCACGGTGAGCGAGGAGCGGTATTCCTTCCCGCTGTTCTATGCCTGCGACTTCCACACCCTGATCCAGCCGCTGCCGGGTTTCGCCCAGGCCGGCCAGGACTATGAGCAGATCGCCATTGGCGAGCACATGTACGGCCAGGCCTTGCAGACCTACCAGTACCTGCGCAAGCGCGTGGAAAACGGCGAGATCGCCCTGCCGGACAAAGCTCGCAAGCCGTCGAGTTTCGGCCACTTGAAAAACCAGTCGCAGCCGTCCTGACCCAGCCCTCACACCCCAGCCTTCACATCGGAGCCACCCAACATGTATAAGAAAACAACCAGCCTGACCCTGATCGCCGCCGGCCTGCTGTGCAGCAGCGCCGCCTTCGCCTCGACGGCCACCCCCGGCCAATTGAAGGTCGGGATGGAAATCACCTACCCGCCCTTCGAATCCTATGACGCCGACAAGAACGTGGTCGGTTCCGATCCCGAGTTGTCCCAGGCCCTGGCCAAGCACCTGGACGCCAAGGCGCAGTTCGTCGACACCAAGTTCCCGAGCCTGATCCTCGGCCTCAATGCCGGGCACTACGACGCAATCATTTCCGGCATGTACATCACCCCCGAGCGCCAGACCCAGGCCATGACCATTGCCTATGCCAAGACCGGCGCGGCGATCATGGTGCCCAGCTCCAGCACTCTGAAACCGGGCACGCCGGAGGACCTCTGCGGGCTGAAGATCGGCCTTGAACAGGGCACCACCTGGGTCGCGCAGTTCCAGAAGCTGTCGACCGATTACTGTGTACCCAAGGGCAAGGGCGCGATCACGGTGAACGAGTATCCCTCGGCACCGGAAGTGACCCAGGCGCTGCTGTCCAACAACGTTCAGGCGCAAGTGGAAATTGCCGGTGCGGCCAAGCTGATCGCCGAGAAGACCAAGGGCCGGGTGGTGGTGACCAGCGAACACCTGATCTATGCGCAGACCCTCGGGATCTTTGTGAAGAAGGGCAATGACGCGACGTACCAGGCGCTGCTCAAGGCATTCGAGGAGACGAAGAAGAGCGGCGAATACGCGGCCATACTGAGCAAGTACAGCCTGGAAGCGGCGGAGTAAGGTCCACTACAGGGCTTGAGTCCTGTGGGGTTTTTAATGTGGGAGCGGTGCTTGCCCGCGAAGAACGATGACGCGGTATGCCTGGACGACCGCAGCGACTTCTTCGCGGGCAAGCTCCGCTCCCACAGGAGCGTCGTTCTTCGTCGGAACGCCGCCCGGACCAAGCACCGCGCCCACAAGGATGTCATCGCTCAGTAATCGCTCCATTGCAACACCGAGGTATCTATGCAATTCGATTGGCCCTATTTCTTTTCGCTGTTCTCGATGCCGGCCTTCTGGCAGGCCTGCGTCACTGTGGTCGAGCTCAGCGCCCTGGCCTGGTTTATCGGCATGTTGCTGGGTTTCTTCCTGGCCTCGGCCAAGCTATCGGCCTCGGCCTGGTTACGCCTCCCGGCGGCGGCCTATATCTGGTTCTTTCGCAGCATTCCGCTGCTGGTGCTGGTGGTGTTCGTCTACAACCTGCCACAACTGTTCCCGAGCACCGGCGGCGTACTCTCAGACCCATTCTATTCCGGGTTGCTCGCGCTGGTGGTCACGGAAGCCGCCTACATGGCCGAGATCCATCGCGGCGGGCTGATCTCGGTCGCCAGGGGCCAGAAGGAAGCCGGCCGCGCCCTGGGTATCGGCGTGCTCGGGATGCAACGGCTGATTGTGATTCCCCAGGCCTTTCGTATCTCGCTGCCAACCCTGATCAACGAATACATCACGGTGGTGAAACTGACCTCGCTGGTTTCGGTGATCTCCCTCACCGAGCTGCTCACCGTCGGTCAGCGCCTCTATGCGCAGAACTTCCTGGTGATGGAAACCCTTGGCGCGGTGGCGGTGTACTACGTGTTGATCGTGAGCCTGTTCGGTTGGCTCCTGCAACGCCTGGAGCGGCATCTCGACCTGGGTCAGCGCAAGCCGCAGACCCTCGATGAGACCGCCATCGCCGGACTCAGGGCCGCGCAGCCGACGCTGACCCCGCCACCTCGCACGCCGTCGGTCAGCGGTGCTCCGCTGGCGCTGGACCTGCAGAATATCCACAAGTGCTATGGCAGCCACGAAGTGCTCAAGGGCATTGATCTGGCGGTCGGCAGTGGCCAGGTGATTTCCATTATCGGCCCGTCCGGCTCGGGCAAGACCTCGCTGATCCGCACCGTCAATGGCCTGGAAAGTATCGACCAGGGCAAGATCGTGCTCTTCGGCGAGGGCTTTATCAGCGCCGCCAATCCCCCGAACAACCCGCAGATTCGTCGGGGTGTGCGGCGCATCGGCATGGTGTTCCAGAACTTCAACCTGTTTCCCCATCGCTGCATTCTCGACAACATCACCCTGGCGTCACGCTACCACGGCGTGGCCCGCGAACTGAGCGAACAGCGGGCACTCGCCTTGCTCGACAAGGTCGGCCTGCTGGCCCATGCCCGCAAGTACCCGCACCAGTTGTCCGGCGGTCAGCAGCAGCGGGTGGCGATTGCCCGGGCGCTGGCGATGGAACCGCAGATCATGCTGTTCGACGAGCCGACTTCGGCACTGGACCCGGAGCTGGTCGGGGAAGTGCTGAAGGTGATTCGCGAGTTGGCGGATGAAGGGATGACAATGTTGATCGTCACCCATGAGATGGATTTCGCCATGTCGATTTCCGATCGGGTGGTGTTTATGGAGAACGGGGTGGTGCAGTTGGACGCCAGCCCGCAGGCGATTCGCGAGGAGGCGGCGGGTGAGCGGGTGCGGCGGTTCATGGGGATTGAAGCCGCTACCACAGCGAGCGTGGCGCAGGCCAGCTGAAGCGAACGCCGTCCCTGTAGGAGCTGGCTTGCCAGCGATGGCGGCCGGATAGTCGATGCAAGACTTTCGGGCCTCATCGCTGGCAAGCCAGCTCCTACAAGGTTCGTGGCGCTCTCAAAGTCCCGTTTCAGCGCCCAACTCCAGCATCAATCCACTGAGCCGCTTGACCTTGCGCCCCACCGCCTCTTCGAACACCCCGCCACGGGGTTCGATCAAACTGAACCAATCCTTGGCCCGGGTGATACCGGTGTAGATCAGTTCCTTGGTCAACACCGGGTTCAACACCTGCGGCAGGATCAAGGCGGTATGGGCAAACTCCGAGCCCTGGGACTTGTGCACCGTCATGGCGTACACCGTCTCCACATCGTTCAACCGGCTGGGCAGGACAAAACGTACCCCGCCCTGCCCGTCATTACGCGGGAAGGCCACCCGCAATACCGGCTGGCCGGCCTCGGGCCCGTCGCGCTCCGGCAGTTTCAAGGCAATGCCGATATCGCCGTTCATCAAACCCAGGCCGTAATCGTTGCGGGTCATCAGCACCGGGCGCCCCTCGTACCAATGCTGGTCGCTGTCGATCAGCCGATGGGCAAACAACGCCGAGGTAATCCGCTGGTTCAACCCTTCGACGCCCCAGGGCCCCTTGCGCACGGCACAGAGCAACTGGAACTCGTCGAAAGCCTGGAGCACCGTGCGCGCCCAATCGGTCCAGCGCGCATCCGCCAGATCGGTGCCGGCATCCGGACGCCGACTACGCAGTACCCCCAGGTAGTGCCGGTAACCTTTCGGGCCGGTGCCCTGGCCATCCAGCACCAAACGTTCGAACTGCCTGTCATGCTCGCCCTTGAGCGACAGTGCAAACAGGTCCGCGTGACTGCCGGCCGCCAGCAGCGCCCGCGCCTCGTCCGCCGACTGGCGATTGACCAGGCGGGCCAGTTGGCCGATACCGCTGCCTTCGCCGAAGCGCCGGGAGTGCCGCAACATCACCACCTGCTGGGCCAGTGGATGGCTGTCGTCCAGGTCTTCCTGCAAACCGCTGCCGCTCAAGTCCTCGCCGCTGACCGCTTGCAGCCAGCCACGGGTCCCCGCGCCGTACCAGCCCTCCTCGGCATCCCGACACAGATCCCCCAGTACCGCACCGGCTTCCACCGAGGCCAACTGGTCCTTGTCGCCCAGCAGCACCAGCCGGGCATGATCCGGCAAGGCATCGAGCAGATTGGCCATCATTTCCAGGTCGATCATCGACGCCTCGTCCACCACCAGTACATCCAGCGGCAGGCGGTTGCCCGCATTGTGGCGGAAGTGCCGCGTGCCCGGCCGGCTACCCAGCAGACGGTGCACGGTGGTGACGTCGCTGGGGATCTTGCCGCGCACGCCATCGTCGATCTCCAGCGAGCGCACCTGGGCACTGATGGATTCGGTCAGCCGCGCGGCGGCCTTGCCGGTGGGTGCCGCCAGGCGGATGCGCAGGGGTTTTCCCGCCGCCACCGCCGGCGCCTGGAGCAAGGCCAGCAGGCGCACCACGGTGGTGGTCTTGCCCGTGCCGGGGCCACCGGTAACGATGCTGAATGCTCCCCGGGTAGCCAGGGCACAAGCGAGTTTCTGCCAATCGATAAGCGCACCGGGCTGCGCCGCGCCGAACAGTGCGGTCAGGCGTTGCGCCAGGTCATCCGGGGTCTCTTCCTGTTCCGCCAGGCGCCGGCGCAGGGCCTCATCGATACGCCGTTCGTAAGACCAGTAGCGACGCAGGTACAGGCGTCGCCCGCTGAGCACCAGCGGACGCTGTGCCGCTTCGATACCCACCTCGTCCGCCAACGCCACCAGCGAGCTTGTTTGCAGGGAGCGACACCAGTGCTCACCGTCCAGGGCCACCAGCAATTGCGACGGCAGCAGCAGCGCCCCGCCCTGCACATCGCCTTCCGGTGGCAGGGACAGGGCGAAGTCCGGCTCCTGCAAGGTGGCGAACAGATCGAGGCAGACATGCCCATGGCCCAACTGGTGGCTGGTCAACGCCGCCGCCAACAGCACCAGCGGATCGGCCTCGGGATCGAGTTCATGGAGAAAGGCCACGAAGGCCTTGTCCAGCGCCCGCAACCAACCCCGTTCGACCCAGCGTTCCAACAGCAACAACAAGTCCGCCGCGCGGCTCAGGGGCGTCAGTTCAGCCAGGCTGTCGTCGCTCAGCGCCGTCGGCAGGATTTCCGAAAAAGAACGTTTCATAACAGACTCCCCTGCTCCCAGGCGGGCTCGCCGCGGGGCACCGGTTTACCCTGGAACAGCAGGTCCAGGTGCTCGATCAGCTCACGGGGCGGCCGGGTGAAAAACACACCCTGGCTCGACGCCCGGGTGCCGCGCAGGAACAGGTACAAGGCCCCGCCCATATGCCGGTCGTAGTCGTAATCCGGCAGCCGCACCTTGAGCTGGCGATGCAGGGCCAGCAGGTAGAGCACGTATTGCAGGTCGTAGCGGTTGTCGAGGATCGACAGGTTCATGGCCTGCTCGGTATAGGCCGCGTCATCGGCGCCCAGCCAGTTGGATTTATAGTCGGCCACGTAGTAGCGCCCCTGGTGCTCGAACGTCAGGTCGATAAAGCCCTTGAACATGCCATTGAGCAGGACCGGCTCGGCCTTGGCCCGGGCGACGCCGCCGTGGGTATGGCGGCGCACCAGCTCGTCGACCTTGAGCACATCCACCGTGTGGCTGGCGAACCAGAACTCCATCTCCACCCGGTAGGCCTTCAGGTCCTGGAAGACCACCGGCGGTTGATCGTTGCCCAGGCGCAAAGGGGTTTGCAGCAGATCGGCGAGCCAATCGCTCAGGGCTGTGATCCAGCCTTTCCAGCCCCGCAGATTGCAGCGTGGCGCAACGGCCTTTTCGATCAATGTGCGATCGGCATCAAAGCCTTCGTCACCGGCCCATTCGAGCAGGCCGTGGAGAAAGGTACCGGGGTTCGGGCCACGGGGGAAACGGTGAATATCGCTACCGCTTGGCACCAGGTCGCGGGGTGCGGCCGGATCGAGACGTTCGTCGTCGAAGAGTTTTTGCGCCTGGGGGCTTTCCGGTGCTTCCTCGGTGTCAGCACTCTGCGCCTCGCCGATGCGCAAGGCGCTGTAGGAGGCGATCCACCAGTACTCGGAGGCACTGCGCTTGGGCAGGCGCGGGGCGAGCAAGAGGGCTTCATTGCGCGGCGGCTGGAAAGCTTCGGCGGTGGCCGCCGGCAGTGATTCGTAGCCCAGCGCCGGGCAGCCTTCCCGCAGGTCCAGCAACCAGCGTTCAAGGCCCGTGGACTCGCCCAACACAGCGCCGCCACCGAGCAGATAGCCGAGGGCCGAGAGGTGCAGCACCGAGGCGTTGTGGTTGCCACGCTTGAGGTCGGCCACTCCCAGCCAGCAAGCATGCCGGGCCCGGGTCAGGGCCACGTACAACAGGCGCAAGTCTTCAGCCAGGCGCTCGTCGTCGGCCTGGGCGATCAACTCGGCGGTAGGCTTCAGGCTGACCTGGGCCCTGCGCTCGGCATCGTGGTAATGCAGCGGCAGGCGGCTGCCATCCACCGGTTTGACCGAGCAGATAAACGGCAGGAACACCAAGGGGTATTCCAGGCCCTTGGACTTGTGGATGGTCACCACCTTGACCAGTTGCTCGTCGCTTTCCAGACGCAGGATCTGTTCTTCACCGGCCTGGCCGGAAGACGCCAGGTGCTCGCCGAGATGACGGATCAGCGCCTGTTCGCCGTCCAGCTCGGCGGCCGCCTGTTGCAGCAGTTCGGACAGGTGCAGCAAGTTGGTCAGCACCCGTTCGCCATCGCTGCGGGTCATCAGCGCCTGGGGCAGGTGGAAGTCATGGATCAGCCGACGGAGCATCGGCAACACGCCTTGTTTGCGCCAGATCTCGCGGTAGCGGCGGAACTGCATGACCCGCGCCTCCCACGCCAGCTCGTCCTGGTTGAGGCGCTCCAGTTCGGCCAGCGACAGGTTCAAGGTGATGCAGGCCAGGGCCGCCCGCAGCGGACGTTCGACATCCGGCTCGGCGCAAGCCTTGAGCCAGGCCAGCAGGTCATGGGCCTCCTGGGCGGCGAACACCGAATCCTTGTCCGAGAGGTAAACACTGCGTACGCCGCGACTGGCCAGCTCGCCACGGACCGCCTGGGCCTCCTTGCCGTCACGCACCAGGATCGCGATATCGGAGGGCAGCACGCCCTTGAGGACGCCGTCGCGGACGAAACCGCTACGCTGCTGTTGACCACCGTTGAGCAACTCGACAATGCGCGTGGCGCAGGCCGCGGCCAACTGCTGGCGATACAGCGCGCCGGACACCGGCTGCTCGGTTGCCAACTGCCAGAGATTGAGCGCCGCCAAGGGCTGGCCGTCGATCTGCAAGACCTCCTTGCGCCCCTGGGCAGCCACCGGCAGAAACGGTACCGGGTTCTCATCGCCCTCGCGAAACAGGAATGCACCACGTCCTTGCTCGCGCTGCTCGGCACGCCCGAAGACATGGTTGACCGCCGTGACCATCGCCTGGCTGGAACGGAAGTTGGTACCCAGGGTATGCAGGCGACCGTGGGTGGCCTGGCGCGCTCGCAGGTAGGTGTAGATATCGGCACCACGGAAGGCGTAGATCGCCTGCTTCGGGTCGCCGATCAGGAACAGGCCGCACTCGGGACTGTTGTCCTCGATGCGGTAGATACTCTCGAAGATCCGGTACTGCACCGGGTCGGTGTCCTGGAATTCGTCGATCAGGGCCACCGGGAATTGCTCACGGATCAAGCTCGCCAGGCGCTCGCCACCGTCGGCCTGGAGCGCCGCATCGAGACGCAGGAGCATATCGTCGAAGCCCATCTCGGCGCGCCGGCGCTTCTCTTCCTCGAAGCGCGCACCGGCCCAGCGGGCGGCGTGTTCGAGCACGGCGGCGTCCGGGGTGGGCAAGGCATCGAGGCTGGTTTTCAAGCCGGCCATGGCGTCGAGGCCCGGGTGGCTCGGCGGCTCACCCTTCCAGGCTTCGGCCAGGCCCGCGGCGGTCAGACGGCTGAAGCCGGTGCCGATATCCAGTTGCTCCTGGGTCTCGTCCTCGGCCCAGGCGCTGAGCTTCTCGAACCAGGGCTCGAAGTAGCGCGCCTGCATCTTGCGACCGTCGACGGTCTTGTTCGCCACGCCTTGCAGGCAGATATCCCGCAGTTCAGCGGCCCATTGTCGCCAGGGCGCCTTGAGTTGCACCAGGGCCTGGCGACGTTCCTGAATACAGGCCTCGATCAGCTCGGCCGGCTCTTGCAGGTTGTCGTTGCGTCGCTCGCTGCCGAACAGGGCCCGCACCCGGGGCAACAGTGTCGCCGGGCCGCCCCAATTGGCCCGGACCCAGTTCAACGCATCGCCGTGCATCTTGTAGCAGAACAGCCGCCAGTAATCGCGCAGCACTTCGCCCAGCAGTTCGCTATGGTCGGTTTCCAGGGTCTGGGTAAACAGGCTGCCGCTGTCGAAGGCGTGTTCGCGCAGCATGCGCTGGCACCAGCCGTGGATCGTCGATACCGCCGCTTCGTCCATCCATTGGGCGGCGATATCCAGGCGATTGGCACAGGCCGGCCAGTGTTCGACCGGGTATTCGTCACGCAGTTGGGCGATCAATGCATCGGTGGCCGGGATCTCGTCGCGGAAGAACCGTGCGGCTTCCGCCAGGCGGGTGCGGATGCGGTCGCGCAGTTCCTGGGTGGCGGCATCGGTAAAGGTCACCACGAGAATCTGCGGCGGCAGCAATTCGCGACCGAACCCCGAGTCCTCGCCGCCATGGCCGAGGACCAGGCGCAGGTAGAGCGCGGAGATGGTGAAGGTCTTGCCGGTGCCGGCACTGGCTTCGATCAGTTGGCTGCCGCGCAGCGGAAAGGCCAGCGCCAGGGGGGGCTTGTTGTCGGTCATGAGCGCGCCTCCTCGGCAGCGAGAGAACGCCACGGCGCTTCGACCAGCGGCCGATAGAGCGCATCGCACCAACCTTCGAATTCCTCGCTGGCAATCAGCGCGTTGTAGTCGGCGAACTGGCGGGCCAGGGCCGCGCTTTCCCGACGCTCGCCTTCGCTGTTCACACCGTCGCCGTCATAGGCCTTGCGCGCCGCGTCCTGCGCCTTGAGCGGGTCCGATTGGGAGAGCCAGGCAAAGGCGGTCTTTACCGCAACCGGCAGCGGACGGCGCATGCCGGACTGCCAGGCCAGCAGCAGGTTGCCAAGGATCTCAGCGGCACGCGGCGCTTCGAACGGCGGCAGCAGCAGAGTATCGTCGCTGGCCACCAGGGCCGTGGTCATCGACAGTCCGCAGGCACAGGCCACCAGGTGCTCGACCCAGGGCTTGGTCAGACGGTGCCATTTGCGCGTCTTGATCGAGCCGATGCTGTTGGGGATGGTGGTCACGGCGAGCAGGCCGCCGTCACTGCGTTGATGCAAACCGCTCAGCCAGCCTTCCACCCGGGTGGCGCTGGTGTCGAAGGCGACGGGCACGGCACTGGTCAGTGGGGTCGGCCAGAGGCTGAGCAGTTGTTGATAACGTTGCAGCAAATCCGGCAGCGGTTCGATCAGTTCATGTTGCAGCAATTCGCCGAAACCGGCCATGGGCAGCAGGCCGCTGGCTTGTAACCGCCGGGCCTGGTGCTGCAGCGCCTCGTCCGGGTTGTCCGCCTGGAGCAGCGCCGCTTGCAGCAGGCTGTCGCTGAGGCTGTAGCGTTGCAGGGCATCGAGCACGAACGGTTCCTCGTCGGCCAAGGGTGCCTGGGCCGCTTCGAAAAAGACTTTCAGGCGCTGGCTGAAAAAGTGCCGGACGGGATTGCGCAGGAAATCCTGGAGCTGGGCCAGGGTCAGTGGCTCGTCCTGTTGGTAGGCGTCGAGTTCGGCACTGATTTCGTTCGGGCCCTGGGTCTCGTGCAATTGCTGCCATTCGCGGGCATAGCTGAACAATTCGGCATGGCTGTCGTGGAAATAACGGGCGCTGAAGGGTTGCAGCGGATGCGCCTGGGTCAGGGCTTTCAGCAGTTGCTCACCGTCGCCGTCCGGCAATCGCCAGCCCGCGGCGAGATGGTCGCGTAGCTGGCCGATCAGGACCGAGGCCGGACGCTCGCTGTTGTCGCGGATGCTGTGACCGACCCAGCTGATATAGAGCTGATGCCGGGCCGAGAGCAGGGCTTCGAGCAACAGGTAGCGATCGTCTTCCCGTCGCGAGCGATCACCGGGGCGGTAGTCGCTGCCCATCAGGTCGAAGTCCAGGGGTGGCTGCGCACGGGGGTAGTCGCCGTCGTTCATGCCCAGCAGGCAGACCAGCTTGAACGGGATCGCACGCATCGGCATCAGGGTACAGAAGTTCACCGCGCCGGCGAGGAAGCGCTGGGACAGCCGGCCCTGGTCGAGGCCGGCCAGCCAGGCTTCGCGGACCACGGTCAGCGGCAGGATTTCTTGCAGGTTGACGGCTTCGCAGGTTTCCAGCCAGTCGGCGCGCAGCTGTTCGAGCTGGATCAGCAGATAGTCGTCGTGTTCGGTGCTGGCGAGGAAAAACAACTGGATCAGTGCATGCAGGCGCTCGCCCCATTGTTGCGGGAGGGCCGGCTCGGAGAGTTCCTGATGGGCGATTTCCAGGGCGTCGAGCAGGGCCACCAATGGGCCGATCAAGGCGGCGTCAAGGCCGCCGATTTCGTCGTAGGGTTCGATACCTTCGCAGGCTTCGCCACTGCCGACTGCATAGCCCAACAGCATGCGGCGCAAGCCGAACTGCCAGCTGTTCTGTTCCAGAGCATCGGGCAGGCCGAGGCCGGCGCGTTGTTCGGCGTTCATGCCCCAGCGCACGCCGGCGCCTTCAATCCAGCGATGCAGGGTCGGCAGGTCACGTTCCTGCACATTGAAGCGCGCGCGCAAGGCCGGGACATCCAGCAGGTCGAGGATCTCGCTGACCGGGAAACGACTATCGGGCAGCTTGAGCAGATGTTCGACGGCAATCAGCAACGGGTCGCGACCACGCTGGCCCTGGTCGGCCAGGGTGAAGGGGATAAAACGTGGATCGTTGCGTTCGAGCTGGCCGAACACCGCGCGGATATGCGGCGCATAGCTGTCGATATCCGGGACCATGACAATGATGTCACGCGGTCGCAGGTCCGGCTCGGCACTGAAGCGTTCGAGCAGTTGGTCGTGGAGGATCTCCACTTCACGCTGGGCGCTGTGGGCGATATGGAAACGGATCGACGGGTCGTGCTCGAGGTCGATCGCCGGCCAGTGCTCGCGGGTTTCGTTGAGCGGGCGCAGCTCGAGGATATCGTCCTGCAATTGATTGAGCAGGGTTGTCGGCGTGCTGTCGCTGAACAGGTCGATACGACCATCGCGGAAAGCCGCGCGGTAGCTGGCGGGATCGTCGTAGCTGTCCAGCAGGTTGATATAGTCGCGGCCCTGCTTGCCCCACGCGGCCAGCAGCGGGTGCGCGTGCTGGTGCAGGGTTTGCGGGTCGAGGGCCAGGGGCATCCCGGCTTTGCGGGTCTGGCGTTTGTATTGGTTACGCAGCAGGTCCTTGTCGGCGACGATATCGGACCAGTGATGACGGCAGGGGTTGTGCACGCAGAGCAGCACCTGGCTGAAGCGGGCCAGTCCGGCGAGGGCTTCGAGGGCCTGGGCGGGCAGCGAGGAGATGCCGAATACGATGACTCGCGGCGGCAGGCCTGGTGGTGCGCTTTGCAACTGGTTGATCCGTTCGATAAAGCGCTGGTGCACACCGGCGCGACTTTGGGCCATGCCCGACTCACCGACGTCCAGCAGCAATGCGCGCCAGAGCTCGGCCTGCCAGCAATTGGCGGGCGGCAGCGGTTTGATCTCGCCGCGACCGCTGCGCAGTTGATGGCGGCCGGCAGCCCAGTCCTCCAGCCAGTCGGCGCGGTAGACCTGGTATTGGTCGAACAGGTCGGCGAGGCGCTCGGCCAACTGGTAGCGCTTGCGCAGGTCGGTGTCGTGGGTGAGGAAGCGTTGCAGCGGCTCGAAGTGCGGCTGGTCGATCAGTTCCGGCAGCAGGCGCATCAGGCGCCAGGTCAGCGGGCCCTTGTCGAGCAGGGATTTGGCCGGGATCTCGTCGCGACCCAGGACCCTGCGGTAGAGCTGCCACATAAAGCTGCCGGGCAGTTGCACATCAATGGCGGCGGCGATGCCGCAGCCGCCCTGGTCGTCGCCTTCCGGGTCTTCGGCCAGGGCGAGTTTCAGCCACTGGGCGATGCCGTTGCTCTGCACCAGGGCGATTTCGTTCTCCAGGGGCGCCAGGGGATAACGTCGCATCACGTTGATCACCAGGCTGCGCAGTTCCTCGGGGCTGTTGCTCTGCACCACCATGAAGGCGGGGTTGAGTGAGGTGGCGTCCGGCATGCCGACTTCCTTGGAGAATTCAAAACGAAAGCAGGACTTTAACACCTCCGGCGCAGGCGATCCCTCTTGAGCCTTGCAGCGCCTATTCGGCCGTCTTCGCGGGCAAGCCCAGCTCCTACAGTCCTGTGCCGTACACAAGATCGGTG